>NZ_JAUSVA010000002.1:8553885-8869949 GCF_030813695.1 Kitasatospora herbaricolor | reverse complement strand
CGGCGGGGCTGGTTCCGGTCTCCTGGTAGTAGCCGGCCAGGTGCGCGCCCATGACGGTGATGAACCGGACCCGGGTGGCGTTGATCTCCCGCATCAGGGCGAGGACGTCCCCGCGCAGGCTCCCGGTGTCGGGGGTGTCGAGGCGGTACTCCTCGAGGACGTGGACGGTGGCCGCCCGGACCAGGTCGTCGCGGTCGGACCAGCGGCGGTAGAGGACGGACGGGCTGGTGCCCGCGCGCTGGGCGACGGCGTCCATGGTGAACCGGGCGTAGCCGTTCTCCGCCAGTTCCTCCCAGGCCGCGTCCAGGAGTGCTTTCTCCAGTGCCGCTCCGCGGCGCCGCTCGGGCATCCGTGCCTCCTCCATAAGATAGGTTTGCGTATCTTATTCTAGCGCCCTACTCTGACAGCCGTAAGATACGAATCCATATCTTAGGTGGCTGTTCATGAGCACTCCCCCCGGGATCGCCCCCGCACCCGCGGCGGCCGGCCCCGCACCCGCCCCCGCCCCGCCCCGCACCCTCCGCGCGGCCTGGCCGGCCCTCGCCGGACTGTCGGCGGTGTTCCTGTTCGAAATGCTGGACAACTCGATCCTGAACGTCGCCCTGCCCACGATCGGACGCGAGCTGCACGCCTCGACGGTCGCGCTGCAGTGGGTGACCAACGCGTACGCCGTGACCTACGGCGGGCTGATGCTCCTCCTCGGCGCGACGGCCGACCGGTTCGGCCGGCGACGGATCATGCTCGTCGGCCTGGTGCTGCTCGGCACGGCGAGCCTGGCGACCGCGTTCGTCACCACCGCCGAGCAACTGATCGCCGTCCGCGCGCTGACCGGCGTGGCGGCGGCGATGACCACACCGGGCTCGATGGCGCTGGCCTTCCGGCTGTTCGAGGAGGACGGCCTGCGGGTCCGGGCGGCGACCCTGATCTCGACCGTCGGCCTGGTCGGCCTCGCGATCGGCCCGACGGTCGGCGGCTTCGTGCTGGCGGTCGCCCCCTGGCAGGTCCTGCTGCTGGTCAACGTGCCGATCGCGGCGCTGGCGGTCGTCGGCGTCCGGGCCGGCATCGCCGCCGACGAGGCGGCCGACCTGCACCGCGGCCCGTTGGACGTCCTCGGTGCGGCGCTGGGCACGGCGGCGATCGTGCTCGCACTCGTCGCGCCCACCCTGTTCGTGACCGAGGGCGCCGGATCCTGGCGGCCCTGGACGGCCGCCGCCGCGGCCGCCACGGGGGCCGTACTCTTCCTGCTGCGCCAGCGCTCGGCGCGCCACCCGCTGCTCGACCTGGAGCTCGTCGCCCGCCCCCTGGTTTCGAGCGGCCTGGCCCACAAGGCCGCGGCCGGGCTCGCGACCGCCGGCCTCGGCTACCTGGTGACGCTGCAACTGCAGCTCGACTGGGGGTGGACCCCCGCCGCGGCCGCCCTCGGCATGCTGCCGCAGGTCGTCGTGCTGGTCGCCGGCGGTGCCTTCGTCGATCCCTTCGTGCAACGGGTCGGCCTCGACCGGGCCGCCCGGCTCAGTGCCACGGCGGTCGTGTCCGGGCTCGCCCTCTACAGCCTGCTGGGCCGATTCGGGTACCCCTGGGTGGCGGCCGCCCTGGTGCTGGTGGCGGCCGGGATGCGGGTGGTAGGAGTCGTCGCCGGGGTCAACGTGCTCCGCGGCCTGCCGAAGAACCGGACCACGATCGGCGCGGCGCTCACGGACACCGCCGCCGAGGTCACCTCCGGCGTCGGCATCGCCGTCTGCGGCACCGTCCTCGCGGCGCTGTTCACCGGCGGCATCGCCGCGTCCGGCTGGAGCCCACGGCAGACCGCGCAGTTCCAGGAGGCGGTCACGGTCGCCGGCCTGCTGCTCACCGTCGCGGCCGCCGCACTGGTCGGCTGGGCGGCCCTGCGCACCCGGCACGCCGCGGACGGCCGGGCGGACGAGCCCGGCGGCGCCACGACCGGCGCGTGACCCGCGTCCGCGGACCGGCCTCGCCGAGCGGATCGCCGAACGGGGCTCCCGAACCCTGATCCGCCCCGCGACCGCACCCGGCGGATCAGGGTTCGGGAGCCCCGTTCGGGACAGACCCTCCCCATGGCATCCCCGTCCAGACCCGAGCACCCCGCCGGCGCCCCGCAGGCCGCCGTCGGCGCCGGCCCCTCGCCGCTGGTGCGGCGCAAGGCCCCGGCCACCCCCTACGAGCTGTCCGCCCGGTCCTGGCGGAGCGTCCTGCTGCGCACGGGCCGCGAGTGCCTGGCGGACGAGCTGCCGGACCGGGCCGCCGCCCTCACCTACTACGGCGTGCTGGCGATCTTCCCCGCACTGCTGGTGCTGGTCTCGCTGCTGGGGGCGATCGGCCGGTCGGCGACCGAGCGGATCCTCGACAGCCTCCAGGACCTCGCACCGGGCCCGGCCCGGGAGATCCTGCGCGAGGCCGTCGACCAGCCCCAGAACGCCGGCGCCCCCGGTTCGGTCGTGGCACTGCTGGGGCTGGCGACCGCCGTCTGGGCCGCCTCCGGCTACGTGGGAGCCTTCATCCGCTCCGCCAACGCCGTCTACGACATCGCCGAGGGACGTCCGGTCTGGAAGCTCACCCCGCTGCGGCTCGGGCTGACCGTGCTGCTGATGGTGCTGCTCGCCGCGAGCGCCGTGATCGTCGTCTTCACCGGACCGCTGGCGGACCGCGTAGGCCGGGCCCTGGGCATCGGGGCCACCGCACTGACCGTGTGGACCGTCGCCAAGTGGCCCGTCCTGGTGCTGCTCGTCGTGCTGATGATCGCGCTGCTGTACTGGGCCGCGCCCAACGTGCGCGGGCGGGGCTTCCGCTGGGTCACCCCCGGCAGCGTGCTCTCCGTGCTGCTCTGGCTGGCCGCGTCCGCCGGGTTCGGCCTCTACGTGGCCACCTTCGGCTCCTACAACCGCACGTACGGGACGCTCGCCGGCGTCGTGGTCTTCCTGGTCTGGCTCTGGCTCTCCAACTTCGCGATCCTGCTCGGGCTCCAGTTCGACGCCGAACTCTCCCGCGCCCGCGCGATCGCCGGCGGCCTCCCCGAGGATGAGGAGCCGTACGTGGCTCCGCGCGACACCAGCACCTGGCCGCCCGGGCCGAAGGGCTGAGCCGCCGCCGGCCTCGGCCCCGCGCGGCGAAGGCCCGCCCCCCGGGAGTGCGGTTCCCGGGGGGCGGGCCGTGGCCGGCGGCGCGGGGCCGCCCCGCCGGGGTCAGCCCTTGCGGCCGGCCGTCTCGGCGGTGAGCTGCGGGAGGACGGTGAAGAGGTCACCGACCACGCCGTAGTCGACCAGCTCGAAGATCGGGGCCTCCGGGTCCTTGTTCACCGCGACGATGGTCTTCGAGGTCTGCATGCCCGCCCGGTGCTGGATCGCACCCGAGATGCCCGCCGCCACGTACAACTGCGGGGACACCTGCTTGCCGGTCTGACCGACCTGGTTGGTGTGCGGGTACCAGCCCGCGTCCACCGCCGCCCGCGAGGCACCCACGGCCGCGCCCAGCGCGTCCGCCAGCTCCTCCACCACACCGAAGCCCTCCGCCGCACCCACACCGCGACCGCCCGACACCACGATCGCGGCCTCGGTCAGCTCCGGACGACCCGAGGACACCCGCGGCGTACGCGAGGTCACCGTCGCCGCGTTACCGGTGAACGCCACCACCACGCTCTCCACCGCACCCGCCGCGGCGGCGGCCTCCGGCGACGTCGAGTTCGGCTTCACCGTGATCACCGGCGTACCGTGCGACACCCGCGACCTCACCTGGAACGACGCCGCGAACACCGACTGCGTCGCCACCGGACCACCCTCACCGGCCTCCAGGTCCACCGCGTCCGTGATGATCCCCGAACCCAGGCGCAGCGCCACCCGGGCGGCGACCTCCTTGCCCTCGCCGGAGGAGGTGACCAGCACGGCGGCGGCGTCGGCGGCCCCGGCGATCTGGGCCAGCGCGTCGACCTTGGGGACGACCAGCTGGTCGGTGAACTCCGGGCCGTCGGCGACGTACACCTTGGCGGCACCGAACTCGGCGGCCTTCGCGGCGATCGCGCCGGCGCCGTCACCGGCGCCCAGCACCACCGCCGACGGCTCGCCGATCCGGCGGGCCAGGGTCAGCAGTTCGAGGGCCGGCTTGCGGACCACACCGTCGGCGTGGTCGACGAGGACGAGAATCTCACCCATGGTTCGTCTACTCCTGAAAAGTCGTGAATGCGCGGGACCGCGGGTCAGATGAACTTCTGCTCGGCGAGGTAGGCGGCGAGCGCCTTGCCGCCCTCGCCCTCGTCCTTGACGACGGTGCCGGCGGTGCGCGCGGGGCGGGCCGTGACGGCCTCCACCGCGGTCCAGGCGCCGGCCAGGCCGACCTCCTCGGCATCGATGCCCAGGTCGTCCAGGTCGAAGGACTGCACCGGCTTCTTCTTCGCGGCCATGATGCCCTTGAAGGAGGGGTAGCGGGCCTCGCCGGACTGGTCGGTCACCGAGACGACGGCGGGCAGCTGCGCCTCGACCTGCTCGGTGGCGGCGTCCCCGTCGCGCCGGCCCCTGACCGTGGTGCCCTCGACGGCGACCTCGGACAGCAGGGTCAGCTGCGGCACGCCCAGGCGCTCGGCGAGCAGCGCGGGCAGCACGCCCATGGTGCCGTCGGTGGAGGCCATGCCGCCGACCACCAGGTCGAAACCGGTCTGCTCCAGCGCCTTCGCGATGATCGCCGAGGTGCCGATCACGTCGGTGCCGTGGATGTCGTCGTCGTTCACGTGGACGGCCTTGTCGGCGCCCATCGACAGGGCCTTGCGCAGCGCGTCCTTCGCGTCGTCCGGGCCCACCGTCAGCACCGTCACCTCGGCGTCGCCGTGCGCCTCCGCGATCCGCAGCGCCTGCTCCACGCCGTACTCGTCCAACTCCGACAGGAGGCCGTCGACGCCCTCCCGGTCGGTGGTGCGGTCGTCCGCGAAGCGCCGGTCACCGGTCGCGTCGGGCACGTACTTCACACAGACAACGATCCTCAAGCTCACGGCCTGTCTCCTGTGGCAGATGTCGGTCGGACTGTTCGATCCCGCGGAGCGCGGGCCGCGACGGGCGGCGGCCCGGCCTGACGGCCCAGGACCAGGTGTCCCGGCGCCGCGTGGCCCGGCGGACGAACGCACCCCCGCAGAATATGGCACTCAGTACCCTCTGTAAAGGCACTGAGTGCCATCGACTGGCGGATTTGTCGCCCACTCGGAGCCCCGTACGGCACTGAGTACCCGCCGATCGAGGTACTCGGATTCAACCGTACGGACGCCGCCCGAATGGCGTCCGAGTGCCTTCCGGACACCGGCCGGGCCCGCCGACGGCTCAGGGCAGATTCTGCTCGGCCCAGATGATCTTCCCTGTATCGGTGTAGCGGGTGCCCCAGCGCCGGCAGAGCTGGGCCACCAGGAAGAGGCCCCGGCCCCCCTCGTCGGTGGTCCTGGCGTGGCGCAGCCGGGGCGAGGTGCTGGTCCCGTCCGAGACCTCGCAGATCAGCACCGACTCGTTGATCAGGCGCAGGGTGACGGGCGCCGAGCCGTAGCGGATGGCGTTGGTGACCAGCTCGCTGACGACCAGCTCGGTGGTGAAGACCAGGTCGTCCAGCCCCCAGGCGGCGAGCGCGCCGGCGGCCAGCAGCCGGGCCTCGGCCACCACCACCGGGTCGCTCGGCAGCTCCCAGGTGACGATCCGGTCCTCGGTCAGCCGGTGGGTCCGGGCCAGCAGCAGGACGGCGTCGTCGTCCGGCCCGTCCGGCAGCATGGTCGCGAGGATGTCCTCGCAGGCGTGCTCCAGGCCCGGGCGCGCGCTCTCCAGCACCCCGCGCAGCCGCTCGCCCGCCGCCGCGGGGCCGAGGCCCGCCCCGGACACCAGGCCGTCGGTGAACAGCGCCAGGACGGTGCCCTCGGGCAGGTCGAACTCAGCCGACTCGAAGGGCAGGGTGCCCACCCCGAGCGGCGGTCCGGGCGGCAGTTCGGCGAAGGTGACCCGGCCGTCCGGGGTGAGGATCGCGGGCGCAGGGTGGCCGGCCCGGGCCATCGTGCAGTGCCCGGTCGCCGGGTCGTGCACGATGTACAGGCAGGTGGCGCCCTGCGCGGTGGCGGAGGTCTCCGCCCCCGCGGGCTGTTCGGAGCGCTCGTCCACCAGGCGCAGCACCAGGTCGTCGAGGTGGGCGAGCAGTTCGTCGGGCGGCAGGTCCATGTCGGCGAGGGTGTGCACGGCGGTGCGCAGCCGGCCCATCGCGGCGGCCGCGTTGATGCCGTGCCCGACCATGTCGCCGACCACCAGGGCCACCCGGGCGCCGGAGATCGGCAGCACGTCGAACCAGTCGCCGCCGGCGCTGCCGTCCGCCGCCGCGGGGAGGTAGCGGTAGGCGGCCTCGATGGCGGGCAGCACCGGGATGGACTGCGGCAGCAGGCTGCGCTGCAGGGTGAGGGCGGTGCGGTGCTCCCGGGTGTAGCGCCGGGCGTTGTCCAGGCAGACGGCGGCGCGCGAGACCAGCTCCTCGGCGAGCGCGAGATCCTCGGCCTCGAAGGGGTCGGAGCCGCCCGAGCGGATGAACACCGCCACGCCCAGCACCGTCCCCCGGGCCCGGACCGGGACGGCCATCAGGGAGTGCAGGTCCCAGGCGTGGCGGCTGGCACCGCGGGCGTGGTCCTCCGCCGTCCACGGCTGGCCCTGGAGCGAGGGCTGCAGCACGGCCCCTTCCTCGGCCAGGCAGCGGATCATCGGGGAGGAGGCCGGGTAGTCCGGGTCCTCGCCGATGCCGACGACCGCCTCGGGGGTCCCGGTCCGCACCGACAGGTGGGCCATCCGGCGCAGCGGCGGCGGGGCGGTCCTGTCCGGCGGGCCCGGTTCGTCGCCCTGGAGCACCGGGTCCAGCAGGTCCACCAGCGCGAGGTCGGCGAGGCCGGGCACGGCGACCTCGGTCAGCTCCCGGGCGGTCGCCTCAAGGTCGAGCGTGGTCCCGATCCGGGTGCCCGATTCGGTGAGCAGCGTCAGCCGCTCCCTGGTGCGCCAGCGGTCGGTGATGTCGACGCTGATGTAGCAGACGCCCAGCACCCGGCCGTCGTCGTCGTCCAGGCGCAGGATCGAGGTCGAGAAGGCGTGCTCCCGCCCGGGGTCGATCGGGACGTAACCGCGGTACTCGAAGTTGAGCACCGGCCGGCCGGTGTCCAGGACGGACCGGAGCTGGCGCTCCACCTGGAAGGGCGAGAGCTTCGGCAGCACGTCGCGCATCCGCCGGCCGAGCCGCTGTTCCAGGCTGACGCCGGCCATCCGCTCCAGGGTGCCGTTGATCCAGACGTAGCGCAGCTGGGTGTCGAGGACGGCGATGCCGTAGGGCGAGCGGGTGAGGAAGCGTTCCAGGACCGAGTGGCTGGCCCGCCACCAGGGGGCCCGGCCGAGGTCGATGGCGCTCAGGTGCCAGCGCCGGCCGCCCGAGATGTCGGTCAGCGCGGTGGCCTGCACGCCGAGGGTGAGCACCCGCCCGTCCCGGTGGACGACCCGGATCACCGCGCCGCTGCTGAGGCCGGCCGCGGTGCGCTCGGCGCCGCCGCGCGGGGGCAGGACGTCCGCCTGCTCGGGTGCGAGAAGTGCGCTGACGGGCCGGCCGAGCACCTGCTCCGGTCCCACGCCCAGCAGGCGGGTCGCCTCGTCGGACCATCCCACCAACGCCCCCTGCTCGTCCACGACGGCGGTGGCGGTCGGCATCAGGTCGAACGGAACGGCTCGGCCGGTGCCGGCACGGCTGTCCGAGACGGGCATGTGCGGGACCCTCCTGCAGGGGTACGCGCTCCATACTCCTCCGCACCCCTGGGGCCTGCCACCGCTTGTCCGTCGCGCCGCGGCACGGCGGACAAGCCGTGGGCAATCGGCGTGCCGCGGGTCGGTCGCCCGGCCGGCCGGGCGGGCGGGCGAGCCGCAGGGGGATCAGCCGGAAGGGGCGCAACCACAGCCGCGGGCCCTCGCTCCCCCGGATCGGGGGGATGGCCCGGCCGGGCTCCTCCAGGACGACGAAGCGGTGGTCGCAGGCCCCGGCGGTGGCCGGCTCCCAGCCGGAGTCGGCGCGGGTGCGCCGGTACCGGTGCCCGAACCGGGTCGCCGAGGCGTACCGGTTGGTGTGCGCGTCCAGCGGGAAGGCCGCCTTGGGGAACGTCTCCTACCGGCCGGCCTCGCTGTCGAGGTCCACCCGTTCGGCCCCGGCCGTCGGGGTGAGGGCACGGGCGACCGCGGGGGACCCGAAGGAGCGGTGCCTGCGAACGGCGTCGACCTGTGGGGAGTCGGCCGCGATCGGTTCGGGCTGCGGTCGGTACCGAACCGATCCGCCCCGGGCCCCCCGCACGCCCGTACGCCCGTGCCCCCCTACGCCCGCCCGCACCCCCGTACGCCGAGAGGACCACGCCCGTGCCGGTCAGCATCACCGACGTCGTCAGCACCGACCTGTTCGTCGGAACCGAGGAGGCGCCGCGCCAGGTGCTCCGGGTCACGGTGGCGGGCCCGCCCGCCCGGGTCGCCGTCACCGGCCCGGGTGTCCACGGCGAGGCCGTGGGCACGGGCGTCGTCGAGGTGCCGCTCGCCGTCACCGGGGCGGCGCCGGGCCGCGAGCTGCCGGTGGTGGTCACGGCGGGCGGGGCCCGGCGGGAGGCGAGCATCACCGTCGCCGAGCCCGGCTGGACCATGTACCTCGTCTCGCACTTCCACTACGACCCGGTCTGGTGGAACACCCAGGCCGCCTACACCTCGCCCTGGGAGCTGCTGGCGGGCGACGCCACCACCCGGCCGCTCTGGGAGCGCAACGGCTTCGCGCTGGTCGAGGCGCACCTGGACCTCGCCCTGCGCGACCCGGTCTACCGCTTCGTGCTGGCCGAGATCGACTACCTGAAGCCGTTCTTCGACCAGCACCCGGAGCGGCGGGCCGATCTGCGCCGTCTGCTGGACAGCGGCCAGCTGGAACTGGTCGGCGGCACCTACAACGAGCCCAACACCAACCTGACGGGCGCCGAGACCACCATCCGCAACATCGTCCACGGCGTCGCCCACCAGCGCGACATCCTCGGCGGCGACCCGCGGACCGCCTGGCAGCTCGACGTCTTCGGCCACGACCCGCAGTTCCCCGGCTACCTGGCGGCCGCCGGGCTGACCGGCAGTGCCTGGGCCCGCGGGCCGTTCCACCAGTGGGGACCGATCCAGAAGAACTTCGGCGCGGCCAAGGACGACGCCCGGGTGATGCAGTTCCCGAGCGAGTTCGAGTGGATCTCGCCGTCCGGCCTCGGGGTGCTCACCCACTACATGCCGCACCACTACTCGGCCGGCTGGTGGATGGACTCCGCGCCCGACCTGGCCGCCGCCGAGCAGGCCGTGTACGAGCTGTACCGCAAGCTGAAGCCGGTGAGCGCCGGCCGGAACCTGCTGCTCCCGGTCGGCACCGACTACACTCCGCCGAACAAGTGGGTCACCGAGGTCCACCGCTCCTGGGCCGCCAAGTACCGCTGGCCGAGGTTCGTCTGCGGCACCCCGCGGGACTTCCTGACCGCCGTCCGCGCCGAGTTGGCCGCCACCGGGCGGCGGCCGAGCCCGCAGACCCGGGACATGAACCCGGTCTACACCGGCAAGGACGTCTCGTACATCGACACCAAGCAGGCGCAGCGGGCCGGCGAGGTCGCGGCGGTCGACGCCGAGAAGCTCGCCACCCTCGCGGTGCTGGAGGGGCTCGGCGGCTACCCCGACGCGGCGCTGGACAAGGTCTGGCGCCAACTCGCCTACGGCGCCCACCACGACGCGATCACCGGGTCGGAGTCCGACCAGGTGTACATCGATCTGCTGGCCGGCTGGCGCGAGGCGCACGACCTGGCCGCCGGCGTCCGGGACACCGCGCTCGACGCGCTGCTGTCCCGGGTCGACAGCACCGGCGAGGGCACGGCCGTGGTGGTCGCCAACACGCTGTCCTTCGACCGGTCCGGGCCGGTGGCGCTACGGCTGCCGGCCGGCTTCGACGGCGGCCGGGTGCTGGACGACACCGGCACCGAGCTGCCCTGCGCGGTGGAGCTGGGCACCCTGCGCTTCCTGGCCTCGGACGTGCCCGCGCTGGGCTGGCGCAGCTGGCGGTTGCTGCCGGGCCGGCCGGGGGCCGCCGCACCCCTCTGGAGCGCCCGGCCGGGCCTCGTCGTCGAGAACGAGCACTACCGGGTGACCGCCGACCCGGCCCGGGGCGGCGGCCTGGTCAGCATCCTGGAGAGGGCGCACGGGCGGGAGTTGCTGCGCGCGGGCGCGGTCGGCAACGAGCTGCGGGTGTACGAGGAGTACCCGTCCCATCCGGACTTCGGCGAAGGCCCCTGGCACCTGCTCCCGCGGGGCCCGGTGGTGGGTGCCTCGCGGGCGCCGGCCACCGTGCGGGCCCAGTCCGGGCCGCTCGGCGAGCGGCTGGTCGTGACCGGCGACGTGGACGGCATCCGGTACGAGCAGACCGTCACCCTGTGGCGCGGCGTGCCACGGCTGGACTGCCGGACCCGGGTGGTCGACCAGCGCGGCGCGGACCGGCTGCTCAGGCTGCGGTTCCCGCTGGACCTGCCCGGCGCGCTGCCGGTCAGCGAGGTGGCCGGGGCCGTGGTCGGCCGCGGCTTCGCCCTGCCGGACGTCGACGCGGCCGAGGCACCGTGGACCTTGGACAACCCCGCCAACACCTGGTTCGGGCTGGGCTCGACCGCCCGGGTCTCGCTCACCGACGCCACCGGCGCACCGGTCGGCGAGCGCGCGCTGGGCGTGGCCGAGGTCGTGGTCCGCGACCTCGACGCCGCCGCCGGGGCCCGCGAGCTGGTGGTGGCCCTGGCCCGGGTGGGGGTCACGGCGACCACCGCGGCGGCCGACTGGGCCCGCTACGGCTGGCTGGACGTCGACTCCAACCTGCCGGACTTCCGGATCGTCCTGGGCGGCCCGGAACAGAACGCCGTGACACGGGAGTTGCTGGAGCGTGCCGGCGCCGGCCACGCCGCCGAACTCGCCCTGCGCGGACGGGTCTGGGTGCCCGCCGAGAAGCCGCTCGCCGAGGTCTGGCGGCCCAACGCGGATCTGCGCGACCTCCGGGCGCTCCCGGCGCTGATCGTCCTGGACGGTGAACTCGAAGCGCTGGTGGCGGACTTCGCGGATGCCCGGGTCTCGGCCGGCTGCCCGGGCCCGGTCCAGGCCGGCGAGCTGCTCACCGACCGGACGGCGGCCCTGCTCACCTACGGCCTGCCCGGCTTCGCGGTGGACCCGTCCGGGGCGCTGCACCTGTCCCTGCTGCGCTCGTGCACCGGCTGGCCCTCGGGCATCTGGATCGATCCGCCGCGGCGCACCGCCCCGGACGGCTCCTCCTTCCAACTCCAGCACTGGACGCACGACTTCCACTACGCCCTGGTGTCCGGCGAGGGCGACTGGCGCGAGCTCCGGCTGCCCTCGCAGGGCCAGGAGTTCAACCACCCGCTGTATGCCCGGCTCCTCGACCCGCACCCGGGCCCGCTCCCGGCGACCCGGTCCTACCTGCGGGTCCACCCGGCCCGCGAGGTGCTGCTCGGCGCGCTGAAGCCGGCCGGCAACCCCGTCGCGCACGGCAGCGCCGACCACCCGGACCCGGCGGCCGGCGTCACCGTCCGCCTGCTGGAGTCGACCGGCCTCGGCCGGACCGCGCGGCTCGACGGCGCCCTGCGGCTGCGCCGGCTGCACCCCGCCGACCTGCTGGAACGCCCGACCGGCGGGCCGATGGAGGAGGCCGCCGCAGCCCGGGGCGTACCGCTGGCCGGCTCCGCGGTGGCGACCCTGGTGGGTGTGCCTGTTCCCGCCGGCCCGTCCGGCACGCGCGAGGCCGGCGGGCCGTCGGGTCGCGCCCCGCTCGGCCCCTCGGCCGAGGTGGCGCAGCCGGTGCACGCCCGGTACTGGCTGCACAACCGCGGTCCGGCCCCGATGGGCTACCTGCCCGTGTCGGTCGGTGTCTCACCGGGCCTGCTGCGGACGGACGGTGAGCCGGTCGAGATCTCGGTGGTGCTCGCCTCGCAGCTGCGGGACACGGAGACCGAGGGGACGGCGACCGTACTGGCCCCGGAGGGCTGGCGGGTGAGCACCGGACGGCGCCCGTACCGGCTCGTGCCCGGTGGGCACCTTCGCTTCCCGGTGACGCTCACACCGCCGGCCGGGGTCGAGCCCGGACTGTACTTCGCAGCCGCCCGGATCGAGTACGGGGGACAGAGCGTCGAGGACGTCGCCACCCTCGCCGTGGGCGACCAACCGGCCCTGCGCCGGCAGCCTGACGAGGGCTTCTGGCAGCGGGACGTCACCCATGGCACGACGGCGACCGGCGGGCGGGACACCGGCCTCGCGGTGAAGTCCCTGACGACCGCCGTCCGGGTCGCCGCCGGCGGCCGTGCCGAGCTGGGCGTCGTGCTCACCAACCGCACCCGGGGCGAGATCCGCGGCGAGCTGCAGGTGGTGTCGCCCTGGGGCACCTGGGACGCGATCCACGCACCGGTCCGGGGCTTCGCCCTGCCCCCGGGCGCCACTCGGACGATCCGCTTCGAAGTCGCCCCGCCGCCCGACGCGGATCCCGCCCGGGCCTGGGCGCTCACCAAGGTGATGTGGTTCGGGCGCTGCCAGTACGCGCCCACCGTGGAACTGGTGGTGACCTGATGACGCATCGCCACGGCAAGCCCGATCCCGCGGTGCTGGGATTTCTGGACGGCCGCCCCCTGCCCCGGGCGGAACTCGACCGCAGGCTCGCCGGGATGCGCGCCGGCCCGCGGTCCTCCGCCCTGCCGCTCGCCGGCTCCGCCGAGGACCGGCAGCTGACCCGGTGGGTCGCCCAGGTCCTGCTCACCGAGCGGCTCTGCGAGGCCGAGGCCGCCGAACGCGGGCTGGCCCCGTCGGCCGACCCGCCCGTCCGGCTCGACCAGCGTGCCGCCGTCGAACTCGGCTCCATCACCGCGGCCGCCTTCGAGGGCAGCGCGGCCGTCCGCGCGGTGTACCGGGCGGTGACCGCCGGGGTGACGGCCGCCCCCGAGGCGGTCGCCGCGTACGCGGCGCACCGGGCGGCCGGACCGGACGCGCCGGACGGGCCCGACGCGGCCGCGCCCGACGCGCCGGCCGCCCCGGCCGCTCCGCCCTGGCGGCTCAGCACGCCGGACGGCGACTTCGACGCCCATCCCGACAGCCTGCCACGGGACTTGGCGGCGGCCCTGCGGGCGGCTCCCCCGGGCCGGCAGGTCACCGTCCGCGGGTGGACGGCGAGGCTCGTCGCGGCGGCCGCCCCGGAGCCGGCCGCCGACCCCGAGCCGGCCGCCGACCCGGCCATCGAGCGGCGGGCCGATGCGGCTCGGCGGGCCGTCTTCGTCCGCTGGCTGGACGCGGCCCGGGCCCGGCGGCTGGGGCTCGTCCCCGGCCTGGAGCACCCCGGCGACCCGGCCCAGCCGGACAACCACCACCGGCACTGAGGCCGGGCCTGCCGGCCGCCTCCCGGCCACCACCGCCCGGCAGTGGCCAATCTCACGCACCGCGACCGGGCACCTACGGTGGCGTAGGTTACTTGAGACAGTGAAGTATCTCCTTCCATGGCCGACCACCAGGAGATTCTTGACCTTCGTTCGTACGCCGCCCTCGGCGACAGCTTCACCGAGGGCCTGGACGACCCGGGACCGGACGGCGTCTTCGCCGGCTGGGCCGACCGGCTCGCCGGGCTGCTCGCGGAGCGCCGCCCGGACGGCGACTTCCGCTACGCCAACCTCGCCGTCCGCGGCAGACTGCTCGACCAGATCGTCACCGAACAGGTGCCCCAGGTCCGGCGGATCGCGCCCGACCTGGTCACCTTCTGCGCCGGCGGCAACGACATCCTGCGGCCCGGCAGCGATCCGGACGAGGTGGCCGAGCGCTTCGAGGCCGCCGTCCTCGAACTGCGCGAGGCGGCGGGCACGGTGCTGATCTGCACCGGGTTCGACACCCGCGGGGTGCCGGTCCTCAAGCACCTGCGCGGGCGGATCGCCACCTACAACGGCCACCTGCGGGCGATCGCCGACCGCAACGGCTGCGCGGTGGCCGACCTCTGGTCGCTGCGGGCCGTGCACGACCGCCGGGCCTGGAGCGAGGACCGGCTGCACCTGTCCCCCGAGGGGCACCAGCGGGTCGCCCTGCTCGCCGCCCGTGCCCTCGGCATCCCGGTCGCACAGGACCCGGACGCGCCCTGGCCCGCCCGCCACGTCCCCTCACCGGCGGAGCTGCGCCGGGAGAACATCCAGTGGGCCCGCAGCTACCTGCTGCCCTGGGTCGGCCGCCGGCTGCGCGGGGAGTCCTCCGGCGACCACGTCGAGGCCAAGCGCCCGGAGCTGCTTCCGCTCTGAGCCGGTCGGGCCGGCGTGGGCCGCCGGGCGCCCCTCACCCGGGAGGCGTGCGGCGGCCCGGCGAGGGCCCTGGCGGGGATCGTGAGCCCCGGCCGGTGGAGCCTCCCGTCCGGTGCGCGGACCGGCCCGTGACGGACCGTCGGTAGACGGGACGACCCGTGACGGACTGTCGGTGGGTGGTCGTAGGGTCGTGCCGACCGACCCACCCGAAGGCCCGCACCAGAAGGACGCCCGGACCGATGACCTCGCCCAGCACCGCCGACCACGGCGTCGCACTGACCGAACGCGCCATCAGCTCCGTCGAGGCCGACCCGCTCCGGCCCGTCCTCGACCACAACCGGTTCGCCGGCCCCTGGCTCACGCAGGGGCGGGCGCAGCCCGTCCCTGCCGCGGCGCTGGCCGCGCTCACCCTCCCCGGCGGGCGGGCCCTCTCGCCGAGCCTGCTCCGCTGGCTGGCGTTCGACAGCGGATTCCTGCGCCGTTCCGGCTGGTTCGGCCCGGCGGACGGCGCCGACGGCGGCCTGACGCTCACCCCGCGCCCCCTCAACGAGATCGCCCGCGCCGAGTTCGGCGACGGCTGGGGCCGGACCTTCGACCCGCTGTCGGAGCGCTTCGCGGAGTGCTTCCTGCTGCCCGGCGGCTCCGACTCCCGGCGCGTGCTGGCCGTCGGGGAGCCGGACGAGTACGGCGAGCACCCCGTCCTCGCCCTGGACATCGACGACCTGCCGTGCGTCGAGCTGATGTACCCCGGCCTGGACGTCTACCTCGCGGACACCGCCGGGGTGATCACCGTGACGGGCCAGGGCTACTCCGCGGCCGCGAGGGACGCGCGCTACGCCGCGCGGATGCGCACCCATGCCCGCAACCACCTCGCCGGGGAGCTGTCCGAGGACTTCACCCGGTGGTAGCCGGCTCCGGCGCGGTCCCGCGGCCGGGACCCGGGGCCTCCCCCGGGCCGGCCCCGGGTGGGCGAGAATGTGGCTCGCCCGTACGCACACGGACGGGCGGCGGCGCGCCGACCGGGCGCGGAACGGGGGGAGTACCGATGAGGCGTCCAGGATTCGTGGCGACGGCCGGGGTGGCCGCGGGGGCGGCCGTCCTGCTGCTGGCGGGGTGCGGCCAGCGGAGCGCGAGCGACACGGGCTCCGGGCCGGCGACCGCCGCCGGGGCGAAGGCTCCGACCGCGGCCACCGCACCGCCCGGCATCGCCGAGCTGCAGGCGCAGCAGGACGCGCTGTTCCCGGAGGTCGCGGCCCGCTGCGCGGGCGTCAGCACGGCCTCGGCGCCGTCCCCGTCGGCCTCCGCCGACGTCGCGGGCGGGGAGCCGGACGACCCGTGGGCGCGGAAGTACGCCGAGAACCACGCCTACCGGCAGACCGTGGACCTGAGCCCGCAGTCCCGGTGCCGGGGCGACGCCCACGCGGCGCGGATCACGACGGCGCTCAGGGCCACCGGCCGGGCCGCCGTCCTCGGCGAGGCCGAGCTGCGGGCGGAGCTGGACCGGCTGGGCTATCCGACGCGGGGCGGCGAGGTGCACAGTTCGGGCGGCACGGTCGGCTTCTCGCTGTGGATCCCGGGGTCGGGCCCCTGCCTGACCGGGACGCTGGGGGCCATCCCGCGGGTCCAGGCGCACGGTTCTTACCTGGAGGGTGGCTGCAACGAACCCCAGGGCGGCCACTGAAGGCCTACGGGCCACCGGGGGCGCGGTGACCGGCCGACGAGTCCGAGCGCCGGGGCGACGCGCCGCCCTCTCCGGCGCAGCACACGCACCCGGCCCGGGTCAACACGCCCCGTCGCCGTTTTGGATCTCACCGGATTCCGGCGCATCGTGGAGGGGACGTCGCATCGATCCCGCAGCGGTCCGGGCCGCACGGGGGCCGGGAGCGGCCGGACGGTGCCCGAGCGGCCCTGGAGGTCCGGATGGCGAGGCGGTTGTCCCAGCACGGCGGGGCGGGCGCGCCCGCGCGGCCGTCCCCCGCGCCATCCGCAGGCCCGGCAGGCCCGGACGCCGCTGTCCAGGACGACATGGTGGCCGCCGAGGGGGCGGGGATCAGCACGGGCGCGCTGGCCCGTCGGCTGGGCGTCTCGCCGACGACCATCCGCAGCTGGGAGCGCCGCTACGGGATCGGCCCCGAGCGGCACAGTCCGGGCCACCACCGGCGGTACCTCCCGCCGGACGTCGAGCGGCTCGAACTCATGTGCCACCTGACCGCCCAGGGACTGCCGCCGGCCGAGGCCGCCCGGGTCTGCAAGCGCCCACCCGGCGCCGCCCCGGCAGCGGCCGAGGACCAGCCGGCCCAGCGGACCGGCGGCGGCCACACCCTGCCCGTCGGCCCGGCCGGCGCGCTCTGCCGGGGGCTGGCCCGGGCCGCCGTCCGGCTCGACGACCCCGCGATGCACGAACTCCTGGCGACCGGTCTCGCCACGCACGGCGTGGTGGCCACCTGGGAGGAGCTCGCCGCCCCCGTGCTCCGCGCCGTCGGCGCCAAGTGGGCGGTCTCCGGCGGGCGGTACGTGGAGGTGGAGCACCTGCTGTCCTGCGCCATCGGCCGCGCCCTGCAACGGGTCGGCCCGGACACCCCGCCGGAAGACCCGGGCCGGCGGGCCGTCCTGCTGGCCGCCGCGCCCGAGGAGATGCACGTGCTGCCGCTGCAGGCGCTGGCCGCGGCCCTGACCGAACGCGGCATCCCGGTACGCCTGTTCGGAGCGGGCGTCCCGACGGTGGGGCTGACCGCGGCGGTCGTGCGCACCGGCCCCGCCGCGGTCGTGCTGTGGAGCCAGAGCCGGACGAGCGCCGACCCCCGCGGCCTGGCCGCGCTGAGCACCGCCGAATGGGGCCAGCCCGGCGCCCGCCAGCGGGCCGCCCTGTACGCCGCCGGGCCGGGCTGGAGCGGCCGTGACCTGCCGCCCGGGGTCACCCGGCTGCACTCGCTCAGCCAGGCCGTCGGCGAACTGGAGCGGCCCGGCCCGGCGCGCTGATCCCGGCCCGGCGGCCGGTCAGGATCTAGGGTCGGTGCCGGATCCCTGACAGCAGGTCACCCGAGAGGCGGCGCGAGATGCCGGCAGAGCCCACCCGAGAACACGACGTCCTGGTGGTCGGCGCGGGGGTGTCCGGCCTCGCCTGCGCCCTCGACCTGCGCGCGGCCGGCCTGGACGTGCTGCTGGTGGAGCAGGCCGAGGCGGTCGGGGGCCGGGTGCGCACCGACCGGCGCGGCGGCTTCCTGCTGGACCGCGGCTTCCAGGTGTTCAACACCTCGTACCCGCAGGTGAAGCGGCGGCTCCGGCTGGCCGAGCTGCGCCTGCGCCCGTTCACCCCGGGTGTGCTGGTGCAGACCCCGCGCGGCCGGCTGCGGTTCACCGATCCCACCCGGCGCCCCCGGGCCGCCGCGGACCTGCTGCCCGGGCGGCTCGGGTCCGGCCGGGACATCGCCGCGCTCGGCCTGCTCGGCGCCCGGGACGGGCTGCTGCCGCCGGCCCTGCTGCGCCGGGGCCGGGACACCTCCACCCGGTCGGCCCTCGCCGCGGCGGGGATCTCGCCCGCCTTGGTGGAGGACTTCCTCCGGCCGTTCCTGTCCGGCGTCTTCCTGGAGGACGAGCTGGAGACCTCCGCGCGCTACTTCCACCTGGTCTGGCGCAGCATGCTGCGCGGCACCCTCTGCCTGCCGGACGCCGGCATCGGCGCGGTGCCCGCCCAGCTCGCGGCGGGCCTGCCGGCCGGGGTGCTGCGGCTCGGCACGCCGGTGCGGGAGCTGACGGCGGCCGGGGCGGCGCTCGCCGACGGGACCGAACTCCCGGCCCGGGCCGTGGTGGTGGCCACCGGTCCGGGCGCGGCCGCGGCGCTGCTGCCGGGGCTGGCGGTGCCGGCCACCCGTACGGTGACCACGCTGTACCACGCGGCGCCGGTGCCCCCGCTGGCCGAACCGACCCTGCTGGTGGACTCCGCGCGACGGGTGCTGAACACGGTGGTGCTCAGCGAGGTCGCGCCGGGGTACGCGACGGACGGCCGCGCGCTGGTGTCCACCTCGGTGCTGGGGGCCGCCGCGGACGGCCGGGAGGCCGAGGTGCGGTCCACGCTGGCCGGGCTGTACGGGACGGACACCTCCGGCTGGGAGCACCTCGCCTCGTACACCGTGCGGGAGGCGCTGCCGGCGATGCCGGCGCCGTGGCCGCTGATCCGCTCCAGCCGGTTCGGCGCCGGGCGCTACGTCTGCGGGGACCACCGGGCGACCGGCTCGCTGCAGGGGGCGATGGCCTCCGGGACGAGGGCGGCGCGTGAGGTCCTCCAGGACCTGGGCCGCTGAGCCCGCCGACCCGTGAGGAGCGGTGCGGGCCCGCCGGACGGCCGGGCGGCCCGGCCCGCAGCGGTCCGGCGCGGTCAGCCGGCGGCGTCCGGGCCGGCCTCGGGAGCGGTCCTCCGCTCCTGGCGCAGGGCGGCGAGTTCCTCGGTCATCCGGCCCAGGAACCGTGCCACCACCTGCAGTTCCGCGGGCGTGAAGTCCGCCCGGACGATGTCGGTCCGCTCGGCCACCGGCGTGAACCAGGCGGTGGCGATCCGGCTGGCGCCCGGGTTGTAGTGCACCCGGACCTGCCTGCGGTCGGCGCTGTCGCGGCTGCGGTGCACGTGGCCGGCCCGCTCCAGGCGGTCCAGGACGGCCGTCACCGCGCCGGAGGTGATCCCCAGCTCCTCGCGGAGCAGCCCCGGCGTCACGGCCGCGGCCTCCGCGGGCGGCCCGGTGCCGATCCGGGCGGCCGGCTCGGTGCCCGCGGTCCCGGTCCCGGCCCCGCCGGGGCCGGCGCCGCGCATCACGGCCAGCAGCGCCTGGACGTCGGTGGCGTGCAGGCCCTGCGAGGCGGCGAAGTCGTGTCCGAGCAGGTTCATCTCGGAGGCCAGCCCCTGGAGCAGCCGGCCGAGCTCCCGGCGTTCGATCTGCCGGTCGGCCTTGGCCTCGCCCGTGGTCTCGGGCCCGGGTACCGGCGCGTGCTGCTGGGGCAAGGTCACCTTCCGTCCGTACGGTCGCAGGAGCCGGACGCGCCCGCCGTGGGCCCCAGCCTAGACCGCCCGGGGAGCGGGCCCGTGGCGTCGTACCGGCCGACGCCGGTCGGTCACGGACACCGAGCGCGACCGGGCCCGGGCGGGGCGGGGGCGGGGGCAGAAAGAAGTTCAACGATTAAGTCTCTCAATCATTGAGATACTATTCCCGCGTCGGGCCCGCCGCCGGCTGCACGCCGGACACGCACGAAGGACTTCCGCCATGACGAGATCAACCCGCCGTACCCGCTTCCTGATCCCCTTGCTCCTGCTGGTCGCCTGGCTGGGCCTCGGCGGCGCCTTCGGCTCCTACGCCGGCAAGCTGGGCGAGGTCTCCACCAACGACAGCGCGGCCTTCCTGCCGCAGAGCGCGGAGTCCACCGAGGTGGTCCGGCTGCGCAAGGCCTTCGAACGGGACGCCACGCTCCCGGTCGTGGTGGTCTGGCAGGCCGACGGCGACGGCCGGGTCACCGCCGAACAGCGGACCGCCGCAGACTCGGCGCTGCGCGCCGCCGCCCGGGTCCCCGGCGCGACCGGCACCGTCTCGCCCGCCCTGCCCTCCGAGGACGGACGGGCGCTGTCCGGTGTGGTCGCGCTCCGCGCCGACCTCGGCCGGACGGTCGGTGACAGCGTGTCGGCCGTCCGCGCGCAGGTCGAGGGGGTGCCGGGCACCACCGTCGGGCTGGCCGGGCCGGCCGCCCTGCAGAGCGACCTGGGCAGCGCCTTCGCCGGGATCGACGGGATCCTGCTCGGGGTGGCCCTCGGCGTCGTCCTGGTGATCCTGCTCGCGGTGTACCGCAGCGTGGTGCTGCCGCTGCTGGTGATCATCGGCGCGGTGTTCGCGCTCGGGGTCTCCTGCGCCGTCGTCTACGTACTGGCCAAGCACGGGATCGTCCGGGTGGACGGCCAGATCCAGGGCCTGCTGTCGATCCTGGTGATCGGCGCCGCCACCGACTACGCCCTGCTGCTGTCGGCCCGGTTCCGCGAGGAGCTGCAACTGCGCCAGGACCGCTGGACGGCGATGCGGATCGCCTGGCGCCAGTCCGTGGAGCCGATCGCCGCCTCCGGGCTGACGGTGGCGCTCGGCCTGCTGGTGCTGCTGCTCTCCGACCTCACCAACAACCGCTCCCTGGGCCCGGTCGGAGCGATCGGGATCGGCTGCGCCGTGCTCTCCGCGCTGACCTTCCTGCCCGCCGCGCTGGTGCTGCTGGGCCGGGCCGCCTACTGGCCGGCCAGGCCGCCGGCCGACGGCCGCGTCCCGGTGCACGGCATCTGGACCCGGGTCGCCGCCCTGGTCGGACGCCGGCCGCGGGCCACCTGGGTGGCCGCGCTCGCGGTGCTGGCCGCCTGCGCCGCGTTCGCCCCCACGCTCAACGCGCAGGGCGTGCCGCAGAGCGAACTCTTCATCAAGAAGCAGCCTTCGGTGACCGCCCAGCAGCTGCTCTCGGCGCACTTCCCCGGCGGGTCCGGCAACCCGGCCGTGGTGATCGCCGAGGTCGGTGCGGCGGAGCGGACCACCGCCGCCGCGGCGGCCGTGCCGGGGGTGAGCGCGGTCCGGCCCTACACCGGCGGCGCGCCGGACGGGCCGGCCCGGGTGGCCGACGGGCGGATCAGACTGGACGTCACCCTGGCCGACGCCGCCGACAGCGACGAGGCGATGGCCACCGTCCAGCGCCTGCGGGCGGCCGTGCACTCGGTGCCGGGGGCGGACGCCAAGGTCGGGGGGTACACCGCCCAGCAGTTCGACACCCGGACGACCGCCCGGCACGACCGTACGAAGATCATCCCGGTGGTGCTGCTCTGCATCCTGGCGGTCCTGGTCCTGCTGCTGCGCTCGCTGGTCGCCCCGCTGCTGCTGGCGGCCACCGTCGCGCTCTCCTACCTGGCCACGCTCGGCGTCTGCGCGATCGTCTTCCCGCACGTGTTCGGCTTCTCCGGCACGGACCCCTCGGTACCGCTCTACGGGTACGTGTTCCTGGTGGCCCTCGGCGTGGACTACAACATCTTCCTGATGACCCGGGTCCGCGAGGAGTCGCAGCGGCACGGCACCCGGGAGGGCGTGCTGCGCGGGCTGACCGCCACCGGCGGGGTGATCACCTCGGCCGGGGTGGTGCTGGCGGCGACCTTCGCGGCGCTGGGCGTGATCCCGCTGGCCTTCCTCGCCCAGATCGCCTTCATCGTCGCCTTCGGCGTCCTGCTCGACACCCTCCTGGTGCGCTCGCTGCTGGTGCCGGCGCTGGTGTACGACCTCGGCCGGCGCACCTGGTGGCCGGCCCGGCTCGCCGCCGACGGCCCCGCCGGACGCCCCCGCGACGGCGGGCCCGCCGACCGGGCCGGCGCGGCACCGCTGGCCGACGGCGTCGGCGGCTGACGTCCGGAAGGAATCGGCGCAGGCGGCGGGGCCCGTCGGGGGCCGGCCCCTTCACCAGGATCCGAAGCCGGTCAGGGTCCGAAGCCGGTCAGGGTCCGGAGCCTGTCAGGGTCCGGAGCCTGTCAGGGTCCGGAGCCTGTCAGGGTCCGCCGGTCGCACCCAGCGGCCGTCGGACCCCACCCGCGAGCCTCCGCACCGCCGAGTGCGCCGACCAGGCGAACGAGGCTCCCACCAGGTACCAGAACAGGTCGGGCGGGTTGAAGGTGGAGCCGAGCACCAGCCGCGCGAGGGTACTGCGCCCCGACAGCTCGGCCGGCACACCGGTGAGTTGGGCGAACTCCACCGCCCAACTGGCCGCCAGCGCGAGCGCGGCGGCGGCGCCCGGGCGGATCCGCGGCGCGAGCAGCACCACGAGCGCGTGGAGGAGCACGGTGTAGAGCGCGTCACCGGCGTACTTGGCCGGCTCCGCGCCCGCCACCGCCCGCACTCCCAGCCCTGCCGCCACCGTCAGCAGGGCCGCCAGGCCCGCGCCCACCCGGACCGTGACGAGGCCGGTGTCCCCCCGGAGATCGCTCATGGCCGCCACCCTACGACGACCCGGCGGGGCGGCCGCCGCCGCTACCCCGGACTCCGGCTGTCGGCGGCCCACCGCAGGTGGGTAGCCTTCATCGCGACAGGGGCGGCCCGCCGTGGGCGGCGGCGCGTGGATCGGACGGGGCGGTAGCGGTGGGGCTGACGGAAACGACGTATGTGGCGGACGCCGACGGGGCGGCGGGCGCGCCGACGCCCCCGCACGGGTTCGCGGTGGCGGGGTTCGCCCCCAGACCCGGCGGGTCCTCGGCCAAGCGGCGGGGCAAGGTGCTGCGGCAGAACGCGACCCGGGAGCAGCACGCCGAGTTCGCCCCGGCCGCCGACCGGCCCGGCGCGGTGGAGGCCATCGAGGCCTCCAACGCCGGCCGGCTGGAGCACCTGGTGCCGATCCGGCTCGGCCGGATGTCGGCCACACCGTTCGCCTTCCTGCGCGGCTCGGCCGGCCTGATGGCGGCGGACCTCGCGCACACCCCCACCAGCGGGATCACCGCCCAGCTGTGCGGTGACGCGCACGCGGCCAACTTCGGGCTGTACGGCGACGCCCGGGGCCGGCTGGTGATGGACATCAACGACTTCGACGAGACCGTGCCCGGCCCCTGGGAGTGGGACCTCAAGCGGCTCGCCACCAGCCTGGTGCTGGCCGCGCGCGAGGTGGGCGCCGACGAACAGGTCGCCCGCCAGGCCGCGTTCGAGTCGGCCGGCTCCTACCGCCGGACGATGCGGGCGCTCGCCAAGCTGCCCGCGCTGGACGCCTGGAACGCGGTCGCCGACGAGCACCTGGTGGCGGTCACCGACGCCCACGAGCTGACCGAGGTGCTCAACAAGGTCTCGGCCAAAGCGCTGGGCAACACCAGTGCCCGCTTCGCGGCCAAGTCCACGGTGCGCGAGGCGGAGGGCCGCTGGCGCTTCACGGCCGCTCCCCCGGTGCTCAGCCAGGTGCCGTACGAGCTCGCCGCCTCGGTCGCCGCCTCGCTGGCACCGTACGCCGACACCGTGCCGGCGGAGCTGCGTCCGCTGCTCTCCCGCCACCACGTGCAGGACGTGGCCTTCCGGGTGGTCGGCACCGGCAGCGTCGGCACCCGTTCGTACGTGGTGCTGCTGACCGACCACCGGGACAAGCCGCTGGTCCTGCAGGTGAAGGAGGCCCGGCCGTCGGTGCTGCTGCCGCACCTGGCCAGGGCCGGCTACCCCGTCCGCGAGGTGCCGGCGCACGAGGGGCAGCGGGTGGTGCTCGGCCAGAAGCGGATGCAGGTGGTCAGCGACACCCTGCTCGGCTGGACCACCGTGGACGGACTGCCCTACCAGGTAAGGCAGTTCCGCAACCGCAAGGGCAGCGTCGACCCGGCCGCGCTGCTCCCCGCCCAGCTGGACGACTACGCCCGGATCACCGGCGCGCTGCTGGCCCGGGCGCACGCGCACACCGCCGAGCCGGAGCTGATCAGCGGGTACTGCGGCAAGAGCGAGGCGCTGGACGAGGCGGTCGCCGCCTTCGCGGTGGCCTACGCCGACCGGACCGAGGCGGACCACGCCGACCTGGTCGCCGCCATCCGCAGCGGCCGGCTGGCCGCCGAGTCGGGGGTCTGAGCACCCGGCCCCAACCGGACCGAGCCGCACCGCAGGACCAGGACGGCCGTCGCCCACGCGACGGCCGTCCGGCCGTTGTTGACCAGGGCCGGGGCATCCCGATAGCGTCCCGATGTCCCGGAGAACGCTCTCCCTCCGGCCGCGCCGCCCCCGCCGGCCGGACGCCTCGGGCCGGCACCTCGCGGGCACGGGCGGCACCGGCCCCCGGGCACGGCCGGCCCGGGAGCACCAGCCGCGAGAGGGCCCCATGCACAGCCCCACGAAGCAACAGCTCGGCCTGGAGGAGATCCGCGCCGTCGTCGCCGCATCCTGCGCCCCGGGCACCGAGGTGACCGAGGTCGAGGAGCTCACCGGTGGCACCTTCAACGCCGCCTACCGGCTCACCCTCGGCCCGTCGGGGCGGACGGCCGTCCTCAAGATCTCGCCACCGCCCGCGACCCCGCTGCTCACCTACGAGCACGGGCTGATGCGGACCGAGACCGAGTTCTACCGACTGACGGCCGACCACACCGAGGTGACGGTCCCCGAGGTGATCGCGGCCGACTTCGACCGGCGACTGGTCGACGGCGACTACCTGTTGATGTCCCACCTCCCGGGGACCGGCTGGGACCGCGCCCGCCCTGGACTGAGCGACGCCGACCAGGCCCGACTGCGCCGTGACCTGGGCGAGTTGACCGCCCGGCTGCGCGCCGTCCGGGGCACCGGCTTCGGCTACCCGCAGCACGGGCTGCTGCCCGGCTGGCGGGCCGCCTTCGGCCGGATGCTGGACGACGTGCTCGCCGACGCCGCCCGGTACGCCGTGGCCCTGCCCGTCGAACCGGGGCAGCTGCTGGGCCTGGTCCGCGAGCGCGCCTGGCTGCTCGACGCGGTGAGCGTCCCCTCGCTGGTCCACTTCGACCTCTGGGAGGGCAACGTCCTGCTCGCCGAAGTGGCCGGACGGCCGTCGATCAGCGGTGTCATCGACGGTGAACGGGCGTTCTGGGGCGACCCGCTGGCCGATCTGGTGTCCCCCTCGCTGTTCGGCGACATCGCGGCGGACGCCGACTTCCTGGCGGGGTACCGCGCGGTGGTCGGACCGGACTTCGAGATCACCCCCGAGGCCGCCGGGCGGATCGACCTGTACCGGATCTACCTGGACCTGATCATGCTGGTCGAGGCCACCCCGCGCGGTTACGACCCGGCCGAGCACGAGCCGTTCGCCGAACTCGTCCGGGCCGACCTGCGCGCCGCGCTGGGACGGCTCCGCGCGGTACCGGCGGCACCGCCCGCCGACTGACCGCCGACGGTGGCCCGGTGGGCGGGCCGACCGAAGGGCCGGCCCGCCCACCGGCGCTCAGGCCGCGTACCCGCCGTCCACCAGGATCGCCGAACCGGTGACGTACCGGCCGCCCTCCCCCGCCAGGTGGGCCACCATGGCGGCCACCTCCGGCGGCGTCCCGAACCGTCCGAGGGCGGTCAGGCCCGCCTGCAGCTCGCCGGCCGGGCCGTCGGCGGGGTTCATCCCGGTGTCGATCGGGCCGGGCTGCACCAGGTTGGCCGTGATTCCCCGGGGGCCCAGTTCACGGGCGAGCGACCTGATCAGCCCGTTCAGCGCGCTCTTGCTCATCCCGTACAACGAGCCGCCGGCGAAGGCGCTGCGTTCCGACATGCAACTGCCGACGGTGATGATCCGGCCGCCCTCGGCCATGTGCCGCAGCACCGCCTGGACGGCCAGGAACGGCGCCCGGACGTTGACCTCCAGTACGCGGTCGACGTCGGCGACCGACATGTCCTCGACCGGCCCGAGGACGCCGATCCCGGCGTTGTTGACCAGGATGTCGAGGCGCCCGAACTCGGCAGCGGCCAGGTCAACCGCCGCGCGCACGGCAGCCGGGTCGGCGCTGTCGGCCTGCACCGCCAGGCCCCGGCGGCCGAGCGCCTTGATCCGGTCCACCACGCCGGCCGCGCGCTCGGCGTTGCCCAGGTAGGTCAGCGCGACGTCGGCACCGTCCTCGGCCAGCCGCAGGGCCACCGCCGCACCGATCCCCCGGCTGCCGCCGGTCACCAGAGCCACCTTGCCGTCCAGTACCGCAGTCATGTTCGCTCTTCTTTCCTCGTCGGCCGTGCGGACATGACGATGCTGTCGGTTCGTCCACGAGGAGTCCGGCGGCAATCGGACGTGACGTTCGGGGGCATTCGGGGGTGTTCGGGGGCGTCCGGAGCCCGGGTCGCCGACGCGGGACCGGGTGTGACGGCTGCACAGGGACCGGGCCGGGGCAGGGACCGGGCCGGGGCAGGGCCGGGGGCCGCGCGGGGCGGCGCTCCACGCGGACCACCGACAGCTCAGCCCGGCGCGGGCCCGTCCGGCCGCCCCGGGCCGGCCGCGGGCACCCGGGTGGCCGGCTCGCGCGGCCCCCGGTGGTCGACCGGCGGCGGAGGGGACGGCTTTGGTGCGAACGGCAGCGGAGCCGGCGGCAGGGGTGCGACCGGCCCGGGTGCGACCGGCAGCGGGGACGCTTCGGCCGCGCGGGCCGCGAACACCGACACCACCACCGCCGCCGCCGCGATCGCCGCGCAGGTGGCGCTCGCGTAGAAGTACGCCGTGCGATGCCCGGAGCCGTCACCGGCGGAGGTGCCGCGCAGGTACACCCCGGACAGCGCCGACACCCCGACCGCCGCCGCGATCCGCTGGGCCATCTGCAGGATCGCGCCGCCGACCCCGGCCGCCTCGGGCGGCGCGTGCCGCAGCACCGCGGCCTGGTTGGGCGCGTTGACCAGGCCCACGGCGATCCCGGCGCAGAACTGGACCAGGGCGAGGACCACCGGCAGCACGGCGGCCGGCACCCGGAGCGCGACCAGGCCACCGGCCAGCAGGGCGACGGCGGAGAGCGCCATCCCGGCCGTGACGGTGTGCCGGCCGAACCGCCGGACCACCCGCCAGGCCAGCGCGGAGGACAGCCCCATGGCCAGCGCGGCCGGCAGGCTGACCAGGGCCGCGCCCATCGGCGACATCCCGAGGCCGTCCTGCAGGAACATGATCAGCACCAGCCCGGCCGCGATCGAGGAACCGAACTGCGCCATCGCGACCACCGTGCCGAGCGCGAACGGCCGGGAGCGGGCCAGCGCCGGATGGACCAGCGGGTGCCGGCCAGCCCGGGCGTAGCGGCGCTGCCAGTGGACGAACAGGACGGTGAGCGCACCCGCCGCGAGCAGGTAGCCGACCGCGCCCGGAACGCCCGGCGGTCGGACGAAGGGCACCATGACGACCAGGGTCAGGGCGGCCACCAGCACGAGCCCGACCGGGTCGAGGTCGGGATGCCCGGTGCTGGAGCGCGGCGGCGGCAGGAAGCGGGCGGCCAGGAAGAGGGTCAGCAGGCCGAACGGGACGTTCAGCAGGAAGGTCAGCCGCCAGCCGTCCTGCGCGCCCGCCACCGCGAGGACCAGACCGCCGACCGGCGGCCCGAGCGCGGTGGCCAGCCCGCCGGTGACGGCGTAGAGGCCCAGCGCGCGGGCCCGCTGCTGACCGGTGAACACGTCCTGGATGGTGCCGATCATCTGGGAGTTGACCAGGCCGGCGCCGGCACCCTGGAGCAGCCGGGCGGCGACCAGCGTCCAGGGGTGGGTGGCGGTGGCGGAGAGCAGGCTGAATCCGGTGAAGACGGCGAGGCCGGTGATGAACAGCGTCCGGCGCCCGCGGACGTCGCCGAACCGCCCGCCGGGCACCAGGGCGAGGCCGAAGGCCAGCGAGAACCCGGCCACCACCCACTGGATCTGGGCGGACTGGGCGTGCAGCGAGTCCCGCAGGGCGGGCACCGAGGTGTTCAGGACGGACTGGTCGAGCAGGGTGGTGAATCCGGCCGCGATGCAGACGGCGAGCACCCGCCGGCCGGCCGGGTCGAAGCGCTCAGCCACGGCGCGTCCCGGCGGTCGAGGCACCGTCGGTGTCCGTGCTGGTGTCGGTGTGGCTGTTGGTGTCGCCGTTGGTGCTGGTGTCGGCATGGACGGCGGCCGTCGCGGTCCCGGTGGTCCCGGTGGTGCCAGTGGTGCCGGTGGTGCCGGTGGTGCCGGTGGTCGCGCCGGCGGCGGTGGTGGAGCCGGTCCCGGTCGCGCCGGCGGCGGCATACCCGGCCTGTGGGCCGGGACTTGGCGTACTGTCGAGCATTCCCATTTCTGTGATGTTATCCCGCTCCCGGGATGCCGCCAGAGGGCCCGCCCGCGCCCGGGCCGCCGCCTCGCGGTGCCGGCGCCCGCCCGTCATCCGCCGGCACGGCCGGAGGACCGCCGTCCGAACGGCCGTCCGGGGCCCCGCCGTCCGAACACCGCCGTCCGAACACCGGGCCAGGAGTCCGCGGCCGGTGGCCGGCCGGACCGCACAGCGGGCGGTGATCGTACAATTGGCCCTCGATCAGCCGGGCCGGGTGGCCCGTGGGTACGAGGGGGAGCATGTTCGGCATCATCAGACCCTGTCGGCACGGGTTGTCCGAGCGGCTCCGGAGCTCCTGGACGGCGCACCTGTGCGGGCTCTGCCTGGCCCTGCGGGACAACCACGGACAGCTGGCACGGACGGCCACCAACTACGACGGGCTGATCATCTCCGTCCTGGTGGAGGCCCAGGCCGCCAGGAACGACGGCTCCTGGCGGCGCACCGCCGGGCCCTGCCCGCTGCGCGGGATGCGGACCGCCGAGGTCGCCAGGGGAGAGGGCGCCAAGCTGGCAGCCGCCGTCTCGCTCGCCCTCGCCGCCGTGAAGATGCGCGACCACGTCGAGGACCGGGACGGCCTGTTCGCCCGCCGTCCGATAGCCGTCGGCGCCCGGGCGGTGACCCGGCGGTGGGACCGGCAGAGCGCCGGCAGCGGCTCCGCCGTCGGCTTCGACACCGGCGTGCTGCTCACCGCCGGCGCCCGCCAGGGCGAGCTGGAACGGGCGGCCAGGCCCGGCAGTTCGGTCCTGCTGGTGACCGAGCCGACGGAGAGCGCGACCGCCGCCGCCTTCGCCCACACCGCCGTCCTCGCCGGGCGTCCCGGCAACGCGGCCCCGCTCGCCGAGGCCGGCCGGCTGTTCGGACGGCTGGCCCACCTGCTGGACGCCGCCGAGGACCAGGCCGAGGACGCCGCCACCGGCGCCTGGAACCCGCTGACCGCGACCGGAACCGACCGGGCCGAGGCCGAACGGCTCTGCCGCGACGCCGTCCACGGGATCCGGCTGGCCCTGCGCGAGGTGGAACTGACCGACCGTGCGCTGACCCACGCCCTGCTCGGGCACGAGACCGAACGCGCCGTAGAGCGGGTCTTCGGCCACCGGCACGCCCACGGCGGGGCCTGCACCACCGGGTCCGCCGACGGACGCGTGCCCGGGCACCCCGCCGAGGCCTCGCACCAGCAGGCCCCGCCCGGACAGAACCCCTACCAGCGGCCGCCGGACCACGACTTCGGCCCGCCCCCGGGCGGCGACGGCCGCCCGCCGCGCAATCTGCTCGCCGGCTGCGCGCTCTGGACCCTGATGGCCTGCAGCTGCCAGTTGATGTGCTGCGAGCACGACGACCCGTTCGACGGGCAGCGCCGGGAGGGCTGGTGCGCCCGGCAGGACTGCTGCGAGAAGGCCGAGTGCTGCGGGGACGGCTGCCAGTGCTGCGGTGACGGGTGCAGTTGCTGCGGTGACGGGTGCGACTGCTGCGGATGCGACTGCGGTTGCGACTGCTGACCGTCCGACGGCCGGCGGCCCGGGCAGGGACCACCCGGCGGCCGGGCGGGTCGGGCCGCCCCCGCAGCGGGCGCCGACGGCCGGCGGGCCCGTCCTCCCCCGCCCGCGCCGACCTGCCGAGGCGGACCGCATGCCCTTCACCCTGAGCCATCCCGCCGCCGTCCTGCCGCTGCTCGGGCGCACCGGCGGCCGGGGCCCGCTGGTCGCCTCCGCCCTGGTGGCGGGCTCCACCGTGCCGGACCTGCCCTACTTCGCGGACTCGGTGCTGCACGGTGCCTTCGGGTTCGGGTCGGTCACCCATGCCTGGTGGGGCGTGCCCACCGTGGACGTCGTGCTGACCGCCCTGGTGGTCCTGGTGTGGCACACGCTGCTACGGGCCCCGCTGGTCGCCCTGCTGCCGCCCCGGGCGGCGGCCGCCGCCGAGGCGCACACGGCGCCCGTCCGGCCCCGGCGCGCCTGGGCCCGGCCGGCGGCGGTCGCCTGGTTCGCCGTCTCGGCCGCGGTCGGTGCGGGCACCCATGCCGGCTGGGACTCCTTCACCCACCACGACCGGGCCGGCATCCGGCTGCTACCGGTGCTGGCCCGGCCGGTGGCCGGCGTGCCGCTGTACCAAGTCCTGCAGTACGGCAGTTCGGCGCTCGCGCTGGGCATCCTGGCGTACTGCCTCGGCCGGCTGCTGCGGACCGCCGGGGACAACGCCGCTGCCGGCCCCGTCCGGCCGGCGCCCTGGCCGCGCCCGCTGGTGCTCGGCCTGACCGCCGGCGCGGCGCTGCTCGGTGCCGCGCACCGGGTGGTCCGGCGCTGGACCCTGCTGCCGGACAGTCCCCTCGTCCAGCTGGTGCCGACCACGGCCTTCGGCGCCGCGGCGGGCGCCGCCCTCGCCCTCACCGGCTACGCGGCCCTCGCGCAGGCCACCCGGCGCCGGCGCCGGGATTGAGTGGACGGCCGGGGCCCCGGCGTCCCGGCGCGGCACCTTCGCCGGCCCCTGGGCACTCCGCCGACGGGCCGTCCCGGGCAACGCGGCCGACCGCGCGCACAAGGCCTGGCCGCGGGAGGGCGCTCCCGGCATGATTCCCACCGTGCACGAGGACGAGACCCGGTGCGGACGCACCGCGCGCACCCCGGTCCGGTACACCCTGACCGGGACGGAGCGCGGCCGTGCCCTGGGCAGCTGCGCCGAGGTGGAGGGACTCTTCGGGGAACCCCACCGTGGAACGTACGAGCTGTTCGGCTGGGCCCCTACGGCAGCGGTGCCGCGCTGGGTCGGCATGCGGGTGTGGCTGGTGCCGGAGGACGAGGCACTGGACCCCTGGCTGCTGGAGGACGTGGAGGCCCCGCGAAGGTCCCCCGGGTCGGACGGTCTGGTGCTCACCGGGCTGGACGACTACGAGGGCCCGCCCGAGGGGCACCGAGGTGCCGTCCGCCTGCACGACGGGCACCGGTGGCTGGGCTCCTGCCGGGAATTCACCCGCGTCCTGCCGTCCGAGCGGGCCGAGCGGCCGTTCGTCCTGCGGGGCCTGGCCCCGGGCGAGCAGCTGCGGGCGGCACTGGCGAAGGGCACCCGCCGGGCCCTGGACCTGGAACAGGCCGACCTCGAGATACGGGACGACCGGGGTGAGCCGCTCACCGACCATCCGCTGCCGGCCAGGGTCAGTGCCTGGTACCCCTCCTCCCACGGAGCGGGCCTGATCGACCTGGAGCTCGACGACGGCGCCTTCACGCCCCTGCCGTCCTGGACCCGGCCGGTCCTGGAGCGGTGGCTCGCGGGGCCGCCAGACGCCCCGGGCTCCTGGGTCGCCCTCGACACCCGGCTGCGCGGCGCCTGGCTCCACCTCGTCCAAGACCGGGCCTGCCGGCGCTCCCACCGCCCGCGGCCGGCCGGCCACGCCTACCGGCTGGACGGCAGGCACATCACCGACGAGCCGGGCCTCTACCTGGCGCTCGGCGAGGCGGTGAACGGGCCCGGCGGCTACTTCGGGGGCTGCCTGGCAGCCCTCGACGACTGTCTGCGCGGCCGTTTCGGCTGCACCACCCCCGCGACCCTGCTCTGGCGGGACGCCGCCGTCGCGCGGGCGCACCTGTCCCGGCGACTGTCGTGCGACGGCCGGTCCCACGACCTGTTCGCCGCCGTCCTGGGCGTCCTGGCCGAGGGGGGCATGCACGTCACCCTGGCGTGAGCCGTCTCCGGCGGCCCGGCGGCCGGCAGGGGGGACGGCAGGGGCGGCGGAGACCCTTCGCCCCGTCGTGGGACGGGCTCGCCCACGGCGGCGGGCCGTACCATCGGGGCCGGGCCATCGGGGCCGGGCCGGCCCGTGCGGGGCGGCCCGGCCGTGGGACCTGGATGCGGCCGGGCCGAAGTCGCCCGATCATGGACAGTGTCCGGTAGCAGCACGGCGAGCGAGGAGGGCCCGGTGCACCCGCAGGCTTCCGGCCGGGAGGCCGCCGACGCCTCGGTCGAAGCCGTGGCCGCCGCCTTCGCCACCGGCGGCGCCGAGCTGCTCGGCCAGGTGCTCGGCCAGCTCCCGGTCGGCGTCGGACTGCTCGACCCGGACCTCCGCTGGCAGTACGTCAACCCCGCGTTCGTCCTGGCCACCGGCCTGCCGCAGGCCGCAGTGGTCGGGCGGCCGCTCGCGGACACACCGCAGGCCGCGGCCGCGCACACGCTGCGCCTGGTGCTGGCCGACGGGCGCCCGCGCGAGGCGGCGGCCGGCGGGCCCCGGGCCCGGTACCAGCGGCTGGAGCTGGACGGCCGGGCGGCCGGCCTGATCGCCGTCCTGCTGGAGGACGCCCGCCCTGAGGACCGCAGCCGGCACGACCTGGAACAGGCCCGCGCCCGGCTGGCGATGCTGCACGCGGCGGCCGGCCGGATCGGCACCACCCTGGACACCGACACCACCTGCGTGGAACTCGCCGAGTTCACCGTGCCCGGGCTGGCCGACCTCACCACCGTCGACGTGCTGCCGCCCGGGAGCGCGGAACAGGGCGGCGGCACCGCCCTCGCCCTGCCGCGCCTGCGGCGCACCGCCGTCGCCTGCGCCCCCGAACTCCGCCCGCACCTCGACGCGCTGGCCCGGCCCGGCGAGCCGGTGCGCCACCGGGACGGCTCGGCCGCCGCCCGCAGCCTGGCCACCGGCTGGCCCGTGGCGGCGAACCTGCTGACCGACGACGGGCTGGCGGCCCCCGCCGCCGACGCGGGCGAGCTCGCGGCGTACCGGGCCGCCGGGATCGACTCCCTGCTGGTGGTCCCGCTCACCGCCCGCGGCCGGCTGAACGGCGTGCTGTCGCTGGCCCGGCTGCGCGGGTCCTCCCTGGGCTTCACCGAGGACGACATCACCCTGGTCGAGGACCTGGCCGGCCGGGCGGCCGTCAGCATCGACAACGCCCGCCGCTACGCGCACTCGCAGGACATCGCACTGGAGCTCCAGCGGGCGCTGCTCGCCGAGCCGGGCAACCCGCACCCCAACCTGGAGCTGGCCTCCCGTTACCTGGCCTCCGGCACCACCTCGGTGGTCGGCGGTGACTGGTACGAGTCCGTCCGGCTGCCGTTCGGCCGGACCCTCCTGGTGATCGGCGACGTGATGGGCCACGGGGTCGAGGCCGCCGTGGACATGAGCAAGTACCGCTCGATGCTGCGCTACGTGGCCGCGATGGACCTGCCGCCGCACCGGATCCTGCGCCAGCTGGACACCCTCGTCTCGGACGACGAGGCGGCCCGGCCCGCGACCTGCCTGCTGGCCCTCGCCGACCCGGGCCGCGGGCGCTGGACCTTCTCCAGCGCCGGCCACCTGCCGCCCGCACTGATCGTCGCCGGGCAGCCGACCGAGCTGGTCACCGTGCCGACCGGGCCACCGCTCGGCACCGGGTTCGGCGGCTACGAGCAGGCCACCCGCGACCTGCTGCCGGAGCAGGTCCTGCTGCTCTACACCGACGGCCTGGTGGAGCGGCGCGGCGAGGACATCGACACCTCGCTGGCCAGGCTGGCCGGCCTGCGGCTGCCGGCCACGGGCGCGCTGCCCGGGCTGCTCGACGCCGTCCTGGACGAACTGGCCCCGCAGGCCGCCGAGGACGACATCGCCCTGCTGGCAGCGCGGGTCCGGCGGCGCTGACCGGCCGGACCGGGCGGCCCCGGCCCGGTCGCGGGACCGGCCCGCGCGGTCTGTCACGAGTCTGTCACCGCCCGTGCCTACCGGTACTCGGGGCCGGTGCGCTCGGCCGATGGCCTTGTGGGCGACCGCGGAGGCCCGCGCGGACCTCGGGTAGGACCTGCCCTGGGCGCTCCGCCCGGCCGTGGAGGCGATGGAGATCTACGAGCGGCTGGCTGCGGCAAACCCGGCCCGCACCGGGCAGTTGGAGGCCGTGGTGGACCTGGTGACGGCCCTGCTCGACCGGTCCGGCCTGCCGGAGCAGACGAGGGGTTTCCGCGGCCTGCTCGCCGAAGGCGGGGCGTCCGACCGGCCTGCGCGAACCGGACCGACCGCGGCCGCGGAATGCGGCCCGGCCCCGCACCGGGAAGTGGTGCGGGGGCCGGGCCGGTGCGGGGGCCGGACCGTGCGGGGCCGGACCTCTACGGGGTCCGACAGGTCAGCCGGTGACCGGCTTGCTGTCCAGGCGGACGTGGTCGACCGCCCAGAACCAGTTGTTGCCCGCGTCGTACATCCGGAACTTCAGGGTCACCGAGCCGGCGCCGGCTGGGACGGCGATCTGCCGGGAGACGAACGCGTTCTGCACGTCCTGGCCCGCGTTGTCGTTGCCCGTGGCGTCACTGCTGTAGGAGAGCAGCCGGATCTCGGTGCCGTTGTCGAACACGGCGGTGACGGAGGCCTTCTGCGGCGCCTCCTGCCGGTAGTGCGAGTCGAAGCCGAGGTACAGCGTGCCGACACCGGCCGGGATCGGCACGGCGGGCGACACCAGGGTCGAGTCGAACCTGCCCTTGCCGGACGGCGCGCCGGTGTCGTCCCAGTCGTCCGGGTCGGCGACGGCGAGGACGCCCAGGCCGCGGCTGAAGTTGCCGCGGTCCTGCCCGGCCGGGGTGGACCAGGCGCGCTTGGTGTGGAAGGTCCAGCCCTGGAGGCGCGCGGTGCCCTGCGGCATGCCGGGCGCGTTGACCACCGACCAGCCCTGCGGGGCCTGCGCCGTCCAGCCCAGCACGGACCCGAGCGGCTTCAGCACGCCCGCCAGCGACTCGAAGTCCTCGTCGAGCAGGTGGCCCGTCATCGCGGGGGCGGTCCGGGCGCCCACCTCCCCGTCCGCGATCGCGAACCGGTCGCCGGCCAGGGCCCGGGCGGTCACCAGGATCCGGTGAGTGGCACCGGCCGGCAGCACGGCCGGCGGCGTCACCTCCCACTCCCCGGTGGCGGTGGCGCCGGCGGTCAGGGTGGCCGGCGGCGGGGTGAGCGCCTTGACCGTCCAGCCGGCCGGTACCACCAGCTGCGCCTCGACGGCGGTCAGGGCCGTGGCGGGGGCGGCGAGGCGGGCGGTGATCCGCGCGGGGCGGCCCGGCAGCAGGATCGCCTCGTCGATGGTGGTGGACGCGGCCTGCAGCGTGACGTCCACGGTCAGCGGGTCGGCCAGGCCCATCGCCGGGTCGGTGACGCCCTGCTCGTCGCCGGGGAAGCGGCCGGCCAGCCGGCGGCGGAAGGTGAGGTCGCCGCGCAGCGCCACCGTGACGTCGTACCAGCCCTCGCGGCCGACCTTGACGTTGACGGTCTTGTCGTCGCCGGCCGCGACCCGCACCTCGCGCAGTCCGTCGCCGTAGCCGAGGTCGCCGACCAGGAAGGTCTGCGCGGTGCGGGTGCGGTTGATCACGTCGACCTCCAGCACCCGCCCGTTCTGCTCCTCCGAGATCGAGGCCTCGTACAGGGCGGCCGCGTCGCCGCGCAGGTGCCAGAGCGCGCCGTTCGGGCCGTGCACCCGCAGGTCGTAGCCCTCGGGGCCGACCGTCCAGGTGTCGGAGAGCCGGTCCTTGGCGCCGACGGTGTAGTGCCGGGGCGCGCCGCCGGGCGCGGGGTAGACCGCGAACACGGCGCCCTGACGGCCCTGGTTGACGAAGTCGACGGTCAGCACGCCGTCCTTCAGCCGCGACTTGACGGTGAGGTCGTACGGGGTGGGCCGGGCGGTGCGGGTGCCGCGCTGCTGCTGCGGCAGGGCCTGCGGGCTGGGTACGGTCGGCGCGGGCAGCTTGCCCGTGTCGGTGACCTTCTGCCGGTTGCCGCTGGTGTCGGGCAGCTGCGGCCACTGCGGGTCGCGGCCGGAGAAGTCGAAGACGGCGGTGAGGTCGCCGGTGACGGCGCGGCGCCACGGGCTGATGTTGGGCTCCTGGACGCCGAAGCGCTTCTCCAGCAGCCGGATCACCGAGGTGTGGTCGTAGACGGTGGAGTCGACCACGCCACCGCGGGTCCAGGGCGAGACGACGATCATCGGCACCCGGACGCCGAGGCCCATCGGGTACGGGCCGGAGACCAGGGTCTCACCGGCCGGCAGCGTGTCGGACCAGGTGAGCGAGCCGTCGGCGGCCTTCACCCGGTACCTGCCGTCCTGGCCGACGACCCGGTGGTAGGTGCTGCCGCCCTTGGCGACCCGGACCACCACCTCACCGTCGACCGGCACGGTGGACCTGCCGCGGCCGGCGGCGAGCGGCGGCACCGGCGGCAGCAGGTGGTCGAAGAACCCGCCGTGCTCGTCGTAGTTGAGGATGAAGACCGTCTTCGCCCACACCTCGGGCTTGGCGGCGAGCGCCGACAGCAGCCGGGCCGTCAGGTGCTCCCCGTTCGGCGGCGCGTAGTTGGCGTGCTCGGACAGGGCGGCGGGGGCGATCAGCCAGGAGACCTGCGGCAGGGTGTCGGCCTGGACGTCGGCGGTGAACGCCTCCACCAGGGCGTCGCCCATCGCGAAGGGGTCGTTGCTCTTCGCCGGGTCACCGACCGCCCGCATGCCGCGCTCGTACAGCGGCTCGCCGGGCTTGGCCTGCACGAAGGGGGCGAACCAGGCGAGCGCGTTGTCGTCGAAGTTGTCCAGGGCCTGGTAGGTCTTCCAGCTGACGCCGGCCCGCTCCAGCCGCTCCGCGTAGGTGGTCCACTCGTAGCCGCCGGGGATCTCGGTGTTGTCGGTCACCGGCGTGTCGCGGACGGTGCCGCCACTGGTGCCGGTCATCAGGTGCTCGCGGTTGGTGTTGGTGTTGCACTGCACCGACGCGTGGTAGGCGTCGCAGGTGGTGAAGACCGAGGCGAGCGCGTTGTAGAAGGGCATGTCGGCGGGCTCGTAGTAGCCCTGGCCGAGCCATCCGCCGGACCGCCGGGTCACCGAGCCGTCGGCCAGGCCGTCGTTCCAGGCCTTCATCGAGTCGACGAACCCGAAGGCGGGGGCACCCTGCTGGTAGGCGTTGGTGTGCGCGGCGTTCATCGGGAACGGCAGCAGGTGGCCCTCCTTGCGGGACGGGTCCGGCTGGTGGAACAGCGAACGCCCGTTGACCCCGCGCACGGCGGCCCGGTCGCCGAAGCCGCGGACGCCCGGCAAGGAGCCGAAGTAGTGGTCGAACGACCGGTTCTCCTGCATGAAGACCACGACGTGCTCGATGTCCGCGAGCCGGCCGGGCCTGGCCGGCGCGGCGAGCGCCTCGCGCACGCTGAGCGGCAGCGCCGACAGCACGGCGGCGGCCGCCGCGCCGCCGAGCAGGGTGCGGCGCGAGACTTCGGGGATCGGACTCATGGGATGGCTCCTCGATCACGGTGCTGGGCGTCTGCTGGGTCCAGACCCGTTATGTCTAAGGCGCCAAGATGACCGTGGACGGGGTGTTGGGTGACGACTCGATGACCGATGGCGGTCCCCAACCTGTATAGACATCTGAGCGGGATCCGGTGGGATCCGGTCGGTCCACGCACCAGTCGGACCTGCGGGGCGCACCGCCGGGCCGGTCAGGCCTCGGCCACGGCCGGACACGAACGACCGGGCGGCAGGCGGCCGGCCACCCGGGCGGGCGGGCCCTCCACCCGTCCCCGCGCCCGAGCCCGCACCCGCCGCGGCCTCACGGCTCCCGGCCCGGCGCCGGCACACTCAGGCGGGCACCGGCCTCCGTCCAGGGCCGGGGCTCGCGCGAGGGGCCCTGCGCGCCCGCGATCGCCTCGTACCAGCCGCTGCCGGCGAACCAGGTCTCCAGCCAGTCCGCCAGGCTCTCCGCGTCGACGAACCAGGCGTCCGCCCAGTTGTCCGCGATGCCGTTCGGCTCGAAGAGCAGCACCGGCGCCGCCTCGCCGAGACAGTCCACCGCCGCGGACATCCCGCAGCCCCAGTCCATCAGCGGCAGCACCCCGACCGGCCAGTGCCGGCCGGTCCCGTCCTCGGCGGTGGTCCGCTCGGCGCGGTAGATCTCGACCACCGTGCGCCCGGGGCCGACCAGGGGAAACAGGTGGTGGCCGGGCCCGAAGCCGCCGTTGGCGACCTCCCGGTACAGCCGCGCGAGCAGCGGCGGGAGCGTCACCCCGAGGGTCGCCTCCGCGGCCGCCAGCTCCTGCGCGCCCACCGGCGGGGGCAGGTCCCGCGCACGCGCCCGGGCGCGCTCCGCCACCCGCCGAACAAGATCACCCTGTTCCGTCACGCCTTGATCCTGCCAGTCACCACCGACAACTGACAGTGCCACGAACGTACTTGTCGGAGTCTCCGGCCCGCGGCGACCTGCGTCGCCGGGGACCCGCGTCAGCGACCCGGCACCGGGTCGGACCCGCCCTTCGTGCCCGGCCGGCAGCGCAGCAGCCGGCCCGCCGTCAGCCGGGCGCCGCGAACGGCCCCGTACCGGTGCAGCGCCTGCACCGCGTAGGTCGAGCAGGACGGCGTGTAGGGGCAGCGCGGGGCGCGGGCCGGGCTGATCCGGGTGCGGTAGTAGCGCACCGCGCCGTACATCCCGGCCGCCAGCACCCCGTCCGGCACGGGCGCCGCCGGGTCCGCCGCCGGGGTGCCGCGCCGGCCGGTGGCCGCGCCCGCGGCCGCCCTCAGCGCGGACAGCGTCATCACCGGGATCAGCGCGATCATGCACGGATCGGCCAGTTCGCCGAGGCAGTCGCAACCGTCGCAGCAGTCCAGGTCGCTCTTCCTGTTCCGCCTCCGGTGCTCCTGCCACCGGCGGCGCTGCTCCTTCCGGCGCCGGCGCTCCTGCTCGGGCAGCCACCACCAGGCCGGGGCGGGCCGGCGCGGCGGCCCCGACTGCTGCTGCACACCGTACGAGTCGTAAGGGGACACGGCTGACGGCCTTTCCGTTCGGTTCACTGCGGCAGCCGACCAAGCTACGCCATGCCGCTGCCGCCCTCGGCACTGCGACGACCGGGACGCTGCCCCTGGTACCCGCGCGGGTCCGGCCCGGACTGTCGGAGGTTCCCGCGCGGGCCCGGGCCGGGCCGTCGGGACGGGCGGTGGCGGTGCGGCCGGCTCCGCCGGGCCGGTCGGCCGCGATGCCCTTCGGCAGCGGCCGGTCGGCGGCCGGCGGCCTCGGGCTGACGGGCCGGTGGGCGCCGGGAGGTCAGAACGCCGCCACCGTGGCCGGGGCCCGCTCGGCCCGGGCGAGGGTGCGGAGCAGGGCCGTGGGCCCGTGCCGGCGGACGGAGAGCCGGGTCAGGAGGCGGATCACGGTGTCCAGCCCCGCGGCGGGGATCGGCGGGGTGGGCAGGCCCACGCTGAAGGCGAGGTCGTCCGCGTGGACGGCGAGTTCCATCATGCGGCTGACCAGGAAGTCGTCGAGCCGCAGGGTCCACGGGCCGTGCGGCAGGTGGACCAGGCGATCGGCCGGTTCGGCGGGCAGCGCGCGGCCCAGCGCGGCCACCGTGGACGTGGTCCGGGCGATCAGGGCCTGCGGGCCTGCGGCGCCGGCCTCGGCACCGGCGCGGCGGATCCCGACGTTGACGGGGTGGTCGGGCGCGGAGCCGATCCAGCGGACGGCGGCGTAGTAGTCGAGCAGCGGCACCGGGGTCCGGTGGGCGGCGGGGACGGGTTCGGCGAGGGCCCGGGGGACGAGGAAGGCCTGCCCGGCGAGGTGGCCGGCCAGGTCGCCGACGGTCATCAGGTCGAGCGCGCCGGGTGCGTGCCAGGCGGCGGCGACGGCGGGTTCGGCGAGCAGGTCCCGGGCGGTCCGCGCCGTCTCCAGGTAGGCCCGCCGCACCGCCGACATGCCGTCCGTCGGGTCCGTCGCGTCCATCCCGTGCTCCTTGCTCCGTGCCATGATCGCTGCCGATTCTGACCGCGCGACAGCTCCGCCGGACAGGGCCAATCCGGTACGAGTGGACTGAATTGTTCCGGTTCCCCTCGTCCGGCGCCCTCCCGGCTTCACCCCCGTGACCCGTCGGACCAACCGCGGGACCCCGCCGGGTCGACCCTGGCGTGGCTTCGCCCGGCCGGGTCGTCCGTATGCGATCGTCATGACTCATCGTCAGAGCCCGGTGCGGTCCGCCAGTGATCGGCCGACCCCGGACGGGCGCCGTGCTCTGGGTAGTGACCTCGTGTCCCCGCCTGGAGGCCCGCTGTGAACCTGGAAGACGTCGCCTACTGCGAGATCCATCCCACCATCGGCGTCGCCCGCGTCGGCAACAGTCCGAGCGGCTTCTTCGTCGGCCCGGAGGCACCCGGCGGCGGGGCGCATCCGGAGGGCGGCTACAAGGACCCGGAGGGCCGGGTCAAGCGCCAGGCCGCGCGCTTCCGGCTGTACGGCTACGACAAGGACGGCACCGTCCTCGGCGAAGTGACCGCCGCCGACGCCGACATCACCTGGACGGCCGAACTCACCAACGCGAAGGCCGCCTGGTACCGGTTCAACGGGCGCTTCAACCGCTCCGAGTCGCCCGACAACCTGCGCAACCGGTCCGTCGACCCCGCCGACCCGGCCGCGCGCGCCAGCCTGGTGATCGCCCCCGGGCCACGCAGCGTGCGCGGCCCGGACGCGGACGGCAGCGAGGCCCGCTTCGACACCGGCACCTTCCTCGGCGTCCCCGTCCCGCTCGGCGAACTGCGCACCGACGAGGACGGCCGGCTGCTGGTGCTGGGCGGCTACGGTCACTCGGCCTCCGCGAAGCCCGACAATCCGCTCACCACCTACGCCAACAACGACTTCTGGTACGACGACACCTCCGACGGCCCGGTGACCGCCACGGTGACCGCACCCGGCGGGCGGGCCGTCCCCGTGACCCCCGCCCGGGTGCTGGTCGCGCCGCCCGACTTCGCCCCCGACACCGAGAACCTGGTCACCCTCTACGACGTGGCCCGCGAGGTCGCCGAGGGCGAGGGCTGGCTGACGGCCCCGCCGGAGGTGTCGTTCACCCGCGACGTCCTGCCGCTGCTCACCCGGATCAGCGGCTACCAGTGGGTCAACCTGAACGCCCTGCGCGGCCACGGCCCAGGCGAGCAGGGCGACTTCCTCGATCCCGGACTGCTCGCCCGGTTGTCCTCCGACGCCCCCGGGGACGCCGTGGTGCGGGGCACCGTCTTCGACCGGCTGCGCACCCCCGGCGTGGAGGACGTCACGCAGGCGAACTTCGCCTTCATGCCGCAGCTCGCGGGCGACGACGGCAGCCCGACCGAGGGAAAGCCCCGGACCTGGTTCACCCTGCTGCCCGGCCAGTACGAACGGCTCCGCCGCTGGGCCGCCGGCGACTTCGTCGCGGACTTCGACCCCGGCGCCGCGACCCCGGCCGGGCCCACCCCCTTGCCCGACCTGCCGCTGCCCGAGCAGCCGCACGCGCTGGTCCGGGCCGCCCTGGAGCCGTGCGTCGGGGGGCCGTTCTTCCCCGGCATCGAGATGACGTACATCGCCGACGACCCCGCGACCTGGGCCGGGGCGTTCCGCCTCCGCGAGGATCTGGCGGCCGGGGACGTCACCAAGCACATGGCCGTGCCCTGGCAGGCCGACTTCTACGAGTGCAACACGTACTGGTGGCCGGCCCAACGCCCGGACGACGTACTGCCGGAGGAGCAGTACCGCAACCTGGTCCGGGCGGCGGGCAACGCCGGACAGCCCGGCGAACCGGACGCCTACCGCAAGCCCTGGGCCCGCGGCGTCGGGACCCAGGCGGTCTACCGTCCGGAGCTCGAACGGCGCCCGGGCGAGACCTCCCGCGCCTACCTGGAGCGGATGAACCGGCGCTGGCGCGTCCTGCGGGAGCACGCGGGCGACAACGAGATGGTCGAGAAGTGGAGCCGTCTCGGGTTCGTGGTCGCCCGCACCGGCACGGCCGGCGAGACCGTGCTGGTGGAGACCGAGCGTGCCGAGCGGGTCGGCCTCACCGACCGCGAGTGGTTCTACATGCTCCAGCACCCCGACCGGTTCCCGAAGCAGGTCGAGGCCGCCGCCCAGTACGTGGAGGGCGTGCTCGCCGACGCCGTCGCCAAGCAGGCCGATCCGCTGCTGCCGGTGACCCTGCGCCCGTTCCGGTACACCCAGGAGGCGTTCGAGGCCCGCCTGCAACTGATCTACACCAGGCTGGTCCAGCAGGCCGAGAACGCCCCACCGGCGCAGGACCCGACCTTCCGCGACCGGCCCGCCCTGATCGAGCGGATCCGCCAGTTCGCGCCGTTCAACCTGCTCGACGGCGCCTGGCTGCGCAACGCCACCCCGGTCGGCCCGATCAGCGACATCCACGCGCTGCTGTTCTCGATCTGGGTGGACGAGGTCGGCGGCGGCGACCCGGCCCTCAACCACTCGAACCTCTACAACGACCTGCTGCGCGGCGTGGGCCTGTACCTGCCGCCGGTCGACTCCTACGACTTCGCGATGCTGCCCGACATGCTCGACTCCGCCTACACGGTCAGCGCCTTCCAGCTGGCGATCTCCCTGTACTCCGAGCGGTTCTTCCCGGAGATCCTGGGCATGACGCTGCAGCTGGAGTGGGAGGTGGTCGGGATCAAACCCACGGTCGAGCTGTTCGACCACTACGGCATCAACTCGCAGTTCTACAAGATGCACGTCGGCATCGACAACGCGGCCTCCGGGCACGGCGCCAAGGCCCGCGACGCGGTGGCGCGGTACCTGGAGGCGATCTACGACGCCGGTGGCGACGAGGCCGTGCAGCAGCAGTGGCAGCGGATCTGGAACGGCTACGTGGCGTTCCAGGTCACCGGCACCCTGGGCGAGGACCTGACCCGGCTGGCGCTGAACCCGCCCACGCCGCAGGACCGGCTGGTCGAGCTGATCCTCCGCAAGGCGCCGTACGCCTCGGTGAACCACAACGGCAAGCGGTTGGGCGACAACCGGCTCAACGACTGGTTCATGGACCCGTACGGGCTGCTCGGGCAGTTGCAGGAGTCCGGACTCATCCTGCCGGGCGACCCGGAGGGCAGCCCGTTCTTCGAACTGACCGCCTTCACCGGGCCCATGTACAAGGTCTTCACCGACGGGGAGCTGGATCTGTGGCGCGAGTGGACCCGCTCCCTCACCGCCGGACCGCCGGTCCCTCCCCCGGCGCTCTCGCCGCTGGAGGCGATGATCCGGCTCGTCGACACCCTGCGGCCCCGGCAGAGCGGCACCGCTGGGCACATCGGGTCGGTGCTGACCGGGCCGGACCCGATGGACCCGTCGGCGACCAGGAAGGACACCGTCGCCTGGTGGTTCACCCAGCCGACCGGCTCCCTGCTGGCGGCCGTCGCGCACCCGGACAACCGGCTGGTCACGCCCGGCCGCCCGGAGCAGAGCAGGTTCGTCACGGACCTGCTCGCACCGAGCGGCTCGATGGGGCGGGCGTTCCGGACGGAGGTGCCCGGCACCGGCAAGGACGGGCGCGAGATCGCCATGGAGTGGATCACCGCGGGCTGTCCGCTCCCGTCCCTGCGGGCACCGGAGTCCCGGGTGCTCCTCTCCACCCCGTTCCCGGTACCGGCGGCGGACGGTGCCGAGGCGGACTTTTCCGGCGCGGTCGGGGCGGCCGCGGTCGGGGCGGGCATGGGAGCAGTCGGGGCGGCCGGGACCGGACCGGAGGCGGTCGCCCTCGGTGAGGCCGCGACCGAGGCCGTCCGGCCGCGGATCACGGGCATGGGGGCGGTGCACTGACGGCGGCACGGCGGCGCCCGGGCCGCCGGACAGGACTTGGTGGTCCTGTCCGGCGGCCCGGGGAGGTCGGACACCCCGTCAGCTGGTGTGATAGTTGGGGCCCTGGATCAGCAGGTGCTCGCGCCCGGTGATCTCCGGGCCGTACACGGCCTCGTCCCAGTCGGCCGCCGGCAGCGACTCCAGGGCCACCGAGACGGCGCCCTCGTAGGTGTTGAAGTGCTTCTCGATCACCGAGCTGATCGCCTCGGCCAGTTGCCGCTTCTGCTCGTCCGTGAAGTCCCGCGAGTGGTACTTGATGTTGACGTGCGGCATCTCTCTCCTTCGGGTGCTCCCCACCCCGCTGAGCGCGAGGCGCCGGTACGGGCACCGGCAGGGGCATCCTCTCAGGAGGCTCAGGTCAGGAGCGGCCCGGGCGGTCCCGTCGGCGCCGCGCCTCCGCCTGGAAGAGGCGGGCCAACTCCTGGGTCGCCTCGTCGAGTTCGAGCGGAGTGTCCTCGTCCGGATCGTCGCCCTGCGCACGGAGCTGACGGTCCTGCTCCAGGACGGGCAACTCCGGGTCGAAGTCGCTGGGGCGCGGGCCCTCGGGGCCGTCCGGACCGATCCGCACCAGCCGCTCGGTCCGCACCACCCGGAGCAGCCTGCCCGCGAACCCCAGCTCGGAGCCGCGCTCCCGGTCGAGCCGGTCGGCCGCACGGGTGTACTCGGCCCGCTCGGCCGGGGAGAGCCCCCGCCGGACCGGGTCCATCACCCGCAGGGCCAGCGCGAGGGAGTCCCGGGCGCCCTGCGGGGTGCTGGAATCCGTGTGCGACTCGGGCGCCCAGCGGCCGCCGATCCGCTCGGCGACCATGAAGGCGGCGGGCAGCAGCACTCCGCCGGGGTGGGAGTGGGCCGCCAGCCGGGAATCCCGCCGGACCGGTCCGGGCACCGTGCCCGCCGCCCGGACCAGCGCCAGCAGTTCGGCCTTCAGGATCGCCTCGGACATGCCGGTCGGCACGGTCGGGTCGATGACGAACCCGGCCGCCGGGTCGTAGGACCGGGCCGAACGGCTCGGCCGGACGGGATCGGGGTCGGTGGACCGCGGGGGCTCGGGGCCGTCCGGCCCGGTCCGGACGAACCGCTCGGCCCGCACCACCCGGTAGCGGGTGCCGCGGACGGTCATCTCGTCGCTCTTCTCCCAGTCCAGGTGCTCCGCCGCCCCCAGGCACTCCCGCTGCGCCGCCCGGTCGCCGGCCTGCCCGGCCCGCGCGGCCAGCCGCCGGAAGGTCATCGACATGCCTTCGCGGGAGCCCTGCGGCGTCATGCAGCCGAAGCCGGCGTGCAGCTCCCACCCGCCCCGCTCGCGCTCACGGGCCACTCCGAAGACCGGATGCCCGGCCGACAGGACCTCGGGGTAGGGCTCCCTCGCCTGCCAGGCCGCCAGGTCCGCCAGGTCCGCGACCGGGGCCTGGGAGGCACCCACCCTGATCGTCCGGTAGCCGGGGACGCCCTCGCCGTACTCAGTCATGCCTGCACAATGCTCCCGAGCGGTTACCCTCCGCAGCCGAATCCGGGAATTCCCGGCGCGCGACGGCAGCGACGCGCCGACCGGCCGGGCCCGCGCGCGGGCGGCCCGCCGAGGGACCACGGACGCGGGACGCACCCCGTGGCCCGCAGCGGCGGACCAGGGCCTGCCCCCGCGGAGCGGCCCTAGGGCCGGGCCGGCCCCGCGCCCGCGGGCAGCGGGCCGTCGAGTCCGGCGGCGAGGAGCCTCGCGGCGCGCAGCACGTCGCCGGTGACCGCCTCGCGGACCTGCGGGGGCGTCCGGACGCCGTCCAGGTGGGTGCGCAGCGACCTGAACTGGATCGGCCAGAGGCCGAGCAGCGCGGTGGCCGCGATCTGCGGTTCCGGGTCCTCGGGGTCGGCGCCGGACCGTGCGGCGAGGGTTTCCGCCGCCGCGGCGACCAGCCGGTCGGTCATGTCGCGCTGATGGGCGCGCAGGGAGGGCGTGGCCTGGACCATCGCGCCGAACCGGCGCAGCCGGACGACGGCCAGGGCCGGGTCCTCCTGCTCCTCCAGCCAGGAGATCAGCGCGCCGAGCTCGTCCGCGAGGACCCGCAGCGCCGCCTCGACCGGCGTGAGCTCCGGCCGGGCCAGCTCCTCGCGGAGGGCGGTCATGGTGACCTCCGGCATGTCCAGGACCAGGGACTCCTTGGTGGGGAAGTAGTTGAAGACGGTCTTCTCGGACACGCCGCAGGCGGCGGCGACCTCGGCGACGCGGACCGCCTCGAAGCCCCGTTCCACGAACATCTCGGTGGCCGTGTCGGACAGCTGTTGGCGCATCAGGCGCTTCTTGCGCTCGCGCAGGCCCTCGGCCCGACCGGTGCCGTCGCGGGCGACGCGCCCTGCGGACCAGTCGACTGTTCGTGCGTTCATGCCGCAAGGATAATCCAGCCTCTGGAAAAGTTCTGCTACGGTAGTTTTTCAGTGGCAGTAATAATGTGGCGCGGCCTTGCGCCCCCTGCCGCCGACCCCGAACCCGAACCACCCCGCACCCGCACCCACACCCGCACCCGCACCCGCACCGAACCGGAGCCCCCTCATGAAGACCCCCACCCCGCGGATCACCGTCATAGGCGCCGGCCCGGGCGGCCTGCTCTGCGCCCGCGTCCTGCAGCGCCACGGCATCGAGGTCACCGTCCACGACGCCGACGCCTCCCCCACCGCCCGCGACGCCGGCGGCACCCTCGACCTGCACGCGGACACCGGACAGATCGCCCTGGAGGCGGCCGGCCTCCTCGACGCGTTCCTCGCCGTCGCCCGCTTCGAGGGCCAGGCGAAGCGGACCGTCGACCAGCACGGCACCGTGCTCGCCGAGTACCTCCCGGCCCCGGGCGAGGACGCCGCCCCCGAGATCGACCGCGGGCAGCTCCGCGCGCTGCTCGCCGGGCAGGTGCGCCCCGGCACGGTGCACTGGGGGCACAAGCTGGTGGACGCGGCCCCGCTCGGCGGCGGCGCCCACCGCCTCCGCTTCGCCGACGGCACCACTCTGGAGACGGACCTCGTCATCGGGGCGGACGGCGCGTGGTCCCGGGTGCGGCCCCTGCTGACCGACGCCGTGCCGGCGTACAGCGGCGTCACCCTGCTGGACGTCCGCTTCGACGAGGTCGAGACCCGCCACCCCCGGATCGCCGCACTCGTCGGCGACGGCCACCTGTTCGCCAACGGCCGGGACGGCCGCGCGATCATCGGCCAGCGCAACGACAACGGTGTCGTCCGCGTCCTGATCGGCCTGCGCACCGGCCTCGACTGGGCCGCCGAGGCCCGCCTGGACCTCGGCGACAGCGCCGCCGTACGGCGCCATCTGCTCCAGGAGTTCGACGGCTGGGCCGCCGAGCTGCTGCCCTTCATCACCGAGGCCGAGGCCTTCGGCAACCGGGCGCTGCACGCCCTGCCCGCCCCCCTGACCTGGGCGCACACCCCGGGCGTGACCCTGCTCGGCGACGCCGCCCACCTGATGTCGCCCTTCGGCGGATTCGGCATGAACCTCGCCCTGCTCGACGGCGCCGAACTGGCCCGGGTGCTCGCCGAGGAGGCCGACCTCGACACCGCCGTGGCCCGCTACGAGGCGGTGATGCTGGCCCGCTCCGGCCCGCTGGCCGTGGGCGCGAACCGAGCCCTGGACCGCTTCTTCGCCGACGCCGCACCCGACCCCCGCGACATCCCGGACCAGGCGGCCACCGGCAAGCGATACAAGCTGGCCGCCGCGGAGTACCGGCGCCGGCACACCGTGCCGGCCCGGGCGGAGGCGCCGGCCGTGGGCAGCTGAACCGTCGCGCCCGACGCCGGGCGGCGCGAGGCGGGCCGGACCGGCACGGGCGACGCCCTGAGCGACAGCGCATTCGTTGCCGGCCACCGCGCCCCCGGCGGCGGGCCTGATCGCCCGCGGCGCCCGCCCTGCCCCGCACGCCCCGAGCACGCCCCCGCCCCCGAGCACGCCCCGCCCCGCCGCACCCCTCGCGCAACCGGCGCACGGTGAGCGCCCCCGGGCGGGCACCGACCACGCAACCAAGGACGCACCCGTGCACAGCCTCGACATCGTCAACCTGTTCTTCGCCGGCCTGCTCGCCGGCACCGAGTTCGTGGTCCGCCTCGGCGTGCGCGGCGCACTGAACGTCCCCGACGCGTACGACCAGATACGGCTGCGGCAGGCGCTGGTCCGGCGGCTGCGCGTGCTGGTCCCCGCCGTGTACGGGCCGGCGTTGCTGAGCACGGTGGCGGTCACGGTCGGGAGCCGGGCGGAGCCAGGTTCCGCCCTCCGGTGCATCGCCCTGGGCGCCCTGCTCGTCTTCACGGCGGTCACCTTCGCCGGGACGGTACCGATCAACAAGGCCCTGCTGGAGTGGTCGCCCGGCGCCCCGCCGCTCGACTGGCGTGGCCGGATCCGGCGCTGGGAGCGGCTCGACACCGTCCGCGCCCTGGCGGCGGTCACGGCCTTCGCCCTGCTGCTCGCGGCCGTGGCCGGGCAGCTCGCGGACGGCTGACGAGGGCCCCGGGCGCCCGGCGGCCGGCGGCGGCTTCCGGCCCTGCGGGCATCGCGCTCTGTACGTCCACGGTGACGGTGTGCTGACATGGACACGCCAAGTCCCGCCGCGCAGAACCATCCCGCGGCCGGGGACTCCTGGACGATCGGAAGGAAAACCCATGATCGTACGCATGCTGGCCGCCGGTGGCGCCGCCGCCGCCCTGCTCGGCGGGTCGTTCACCGGGCTCGACGCCGGAGCCGGCTCCGGCTGGACCACCCCGCCCCCGCCGGACAAGATCGTCATCGACGTGGCCACCGTCAACGGCTCCGGCTGTCCGGCGGGGACGGCCGCCATCGCGGTCTCCCCCGACAGCACCGCCTTCACCGTCACGTACAGCGACTACACCGCCCAGGTGGGCCTCGGCTCCAAGCCGACCGACTTCCGGAAGAACTGCCAGCTCAACCTGCGGGTGCACGTCCCACAGGGCTTCACCTACGCGATCGCCTCCGCCGACTACCGCGGCTTCGCGCACCTGGAGAAGGGCGCCGTCGGCGTCCAGAAGGCGAACTACTACTTCCAGGGATCGCCCCAGACCTCCTCGCTGAGCCACCAGCTCACCGGCCGGCTCGACGACAGCTGGCAGGTGACCGACACCGTGCCGGTCGCCGCGCTGGTCTGGGCGCCCTGCGGCGAGAGCCGGAACTTCAACATCAACACCGAACTGCGGGTCAACGCCGGCACCTCGGACCCGGCCAGGACCACCAGCTTCATGACGATGGACTCGACCGACGGCAGCATCCGGACCACGTACCACCTCGCCTGGGAGTACTGCCCCTGACCCGGCGGGCCGCAGGAACGGGTGCCCGGCCGCACGCACCGCGGCCGGGCACCCCCGCGTCACCGGACCGGCGCGGCGGCCCCGGCCCGCTCAGGAGGCCCAGCCCGCCAGCGCGCCCAGCCCGGCCAGCAGCACGCAGACCGCCGCGTTGAGCCGCCCGTACAGCGCGAGCACCGCCACGAACTCGCGGATCGTCGCACTCGGCCGGTAGTACGGCGCGGTGTGCGCGCCCAGGACGTGCCCCGGCACCCCGGCCCGGCGGGCGGTCACCGCGGACCGGAAGACGTGGAAGGTGTTGGTGACCACCACGCAGCGGTACGGCGTCCCGTGCCGCTCCATCAGCACCTTGCTGAACTCCAGGTTCTCCTCGGTGCTGCGCGAGCGGTCCTCCTGCTCGATCCGCTCCGCCGGGCACCCCAGCGTCTCCAGGTGGCCCGCCATCGCCTGCGCCTCCGGGACCCGCTCGTCGCTGCCCTTGCCGCCGGAGACGAGCACCGTCGGCGGCCGCCCCCGGTCCGCCTGCGCCCGGTAGATGCCGTACGCCCGCTCCAGCCGGCTCGCCAGCAGCGGCGGCACCTGGTCGCCGTCGACCAGGCCCGCGCCCAGCACCACCACGTAGTCGACGTCCCGGCGCACCGTCAGCCGGCCGTAGAGGAAGGCGTACCCCAGGAAGCAGAGGAAGAGGAACCCCAGGTACCCGGCGACCAGCAGGCTGCCCCCGGCGACCGCCCGCAGCGCCCGCGAGTCGAAGTGCACCGCGGCCAGCAGCAGGGCGATCAGGAGCAGGATCGCCAGCCCCGCCGTGAGCGAGAGCAGGTTCGCCGGCCGCCCGCCCTCCTGCCGGACCATGGTGACACCGTTCGCCACCAGGAAGACCGCCGACGCCACCAGGCCGAGCCCGGCCGCGGCCGGGATCACCACCAGCACCGCGTCCACCAGGCCGTCCGGGAGCCGGGCGAGCTCGCCGAACAGCCCGGCCGCCAGGAAGAGCAGGGACAGTCCCAGCAGGACCCCGTTGCCGAACCGGCGCCGGTCCCGCCGCACACCGACGACGAAGAGCAGCAGGAAGGCGACGGACAGCAGATAGGCGGGCATGCGCAGGATCCTACGGACAGGCCCCGGCCCGGAATGCCGCGGCGGGCGGCGCGTCGCCCCGGTGTGGCCGGCGGGCCGGCCCGCCGCGGCGCGGCCGGGCCCGACAACACCACCGTGGCGCACGGACGTCACTCCCGTCTCCTACGATGACCGTCATGAACTCTGGGGGGCCGGACACGCGGCTCATCGACGGCCGCTTCGAACTGCTGCAACGCCTCGGCGGCGGTGGCATGGGGCTGGTCTGGCGCGCCCGTGACAACGCCCTGCACCGCGAGGTCGCGCTCAAGGAGGTCCGCGCGCTCGACCCGGCGATGGAGGCCGCCGACCCGACGGCGGCGCGCGAGACCCGGGAGCGGGTGCTGCGCGAGGCGCGCGCCCTCGCCCGGCTGCAGCACCCGAACGTGGCGGTGATCCACCACATCGTGGACAGCGCGGAGCACACCCACCCCTGGCTGGTGATGGAGCTGGTGACCGGCGGCAGCCTGGCCGACCGGCTGGCCCAGGGTCCGCTCGGCGTGCAGGAGGCGGCCAGGACCGGCCGCGGCGTACTGGCCGCGCTGCGCGCCGCGCACGCCGCGGGCATCCAGCACCGGGACGTGAAGCCCGCCAACGTGCTGCTGCGCACCGACGGCACCCCCGTGCTGACCGACTTCGGCATCGCGGCGATGCACGACGCGACCTCGCTGACCGCGACGGGCGCGCTGATCGGCTCGCCGGAGTACATCGCCCCCGAACGGATCCGCGGCGAGGAGGGCAACCCGGCCTCCGACCTCTGGTCGCTGGGGATGATGCTCTACGTGGCCGTCGAAGGCCACCACCCGCTGCGCCGGGCCACCTCGCTGGCCACGCTCGCGGCGGTGCTCGACGAGCCGCTGCCGCCGCCGGTCCACTCCGGGCAGCTGGGCGGGCTGCTCTCCGCCATGCTCGCCAGGAATCCCGCGCAGCGGCCGGACGCCGCGACGATCGACCGGATCCTCGCCGCGGCCGAGACCGCCACCCCCGTCCCCGGTACCCCGGTCGCGGGCTTCGGCGCCGCGCCGGCCCCGATCGAGGCCCCGCAGTACTTCACCGGACCGCTCACCCCGGCGCAGCCCCAGCCGGGCGGGCAGCCCGGCGGCGGGGCGTACCCCGCCCAGCCGTCCCAGCCCTACCCCGGCGCGCCCGGCGGCCCGCCGTACCACGGCGCGCCCTTCGACAGCGGAGCCCAGGACGTCCGGCCGTTCGACGCCGGCCCGTACGGCGCCCGACCGTACGACAGCGGGCCCACCGCCGGCCACCCGTACGGCAACAACCCCTACGCGGGTACGCCGCACGACCTCGTGCCGGAAGGGCCGACCGGGCCCGGCCGGCCCCCGGCGCCCGCCCGCCGACACCGGCGCGGCGCGGTCGTGACCCTCTCGGTCGTCGCGGTCTGCCTGACCGGGGTCCTGGCGTGGACGATGCGGCCGGGCACGATCAACCACGCCTCGCCCCGCACCACGGCCCCCGCCGGCACCGCGTCCGGCACGCCCGGCGCCGGTACCTCGCCCACCGCCGCCACCGACGGAACCCCCGCCCCCACCGGCAAGCCGGCGGCGCCACCGGCCGGCAAGCAGAACCTGCTCACCCCGGACGGCGTCCGCGCCACCATCGACGCGATCCGCCCGCTGATGTCCGGCACCAAGATCAAGCGGCTGGTCGTCTACCCCGAGTACGCCATCGCGGAGGCCCCCACCGCCGCGGACCCTTCCGTCTACGACCGGATCACCTACCGTGACGGCAAGACGAGCCGCACCCCGGGCGCCACGCTGACCTCCCGGGACAAGCTGGCCGACCTGCAGCTCTACAACTGGGACATCCTGCCGGACCTGATCAAGAAGGCCGAGCAGACCCTGAACGTGGCCAACCCGACCAGCCGCTACCTGATCATCGGACCGGAGATCATCGAGGAGAAGCCGTCGATCGCCGTCTACCTGTCCGACGACTACGGCGGCGGCTACCTCTCGGCCGACGTCAAGGGCACCGTCATCCGCACCGTCCCGCGCGGCGCCTGACCCGCCGTTCGGTCCCCCGGCTCCCGCTACCGCCCGCGCCGGCTCGCGGCGCGCCGCCGTTCCGAGGACGCTTCGCCACCGGGGCCCGTCGGCGACGGCGACCGGCCGCACCGCCGGGCGGCTTCGCCGCCGGTCGCGACTGGCGGGTGCTCGGTTCGCCGTCCGCCACGACTTCGACCGGGGTCCGCCCGGGGCGACCGCAGGAGCGGGACGATCTGCTGCTGCTGGTCGGCGCACTCGTCACCGACACGCTCCGCCACGCGGGCGGGCCCGGCGTGGTGGATCTCGACCTGCCGCCGGACGCCGTCGACACCGCGGTCTCCGGCCCCAGCCGCACGCTCCCGCTGCCCCGGCTCCCCGACCCGGGCGCGGGCACCGGCCGGGTCGGGACTGCACCTGGTGGCCGCCCTCGGCGGGCCGGTCCGGGTCACCCTCGACCGGGGCAGCGCCAAGACCGTCCACGCCCCGCTCCCGTGCCGCCGGCCTGCGGCACCCGAGGTCGCGGCGGCACCCGCGGCCCGCCGTCGGAGCTGGTTGGACCCGCTGCGGGGCGACCCGGGGCCCGACCGGCCGACGGCCGAGGGCTACAGCCAGTCGCGGCGCTTGAAGACGACGTACAGCCCCGCGCAGACCAGCCCCATCAGCCCGATCGCGAAGGGGTAGCCGAAAGCCCATTGCAGCTCCGGCATGGTCGCGAAGTTCATCCCGTAGACGGTGCCGATCAGGGTCGGCGCGAACAGGATGGCCGCCCAGGCGGAGATCTTCTTGATCTCGTCGTTCTGGGCGTGCCCGGCCTCCGCGAGTTGCTTCATCTCCTCGTTCTGGGCCTGGGAGACCAGGGTGGCGTTGACGGTGAGGATGTTCTGCAGCATCTGGCGGAAGCCGTCCACCCGCTCGGCGGCGTAGGTGGCGTGGTCGGCGACGTCGCGCAGGTAGCGCTGGAGTTCCCCGTCGGTGCCGTACTTGCCGAAGCCGGCCTCCAGGTTCTTCATGATGTCCAGCAGCGGCCGGGTGGCCCGCTGGAACTCGATGACCTCGCGCGAGAGTTCGTAGATGCGCCGGGACACCTTGGGGTCACCGCCGAAGACCTCGGTCTCGATCTCGTCGATGTCGTGCTGGAGCCCGGCGATCACCGGCGCGTAGCCGTCGACGACCGCGTCCAGGACGGCGTACAGGACGGCCTCGGGCCCGAGGGCGAGCAGTTCGGGGTCGTCCTCCAGGCGCCGGCGCACCGCGGAGAGGTCCGGGGACTGGGAGTGGCGGACGGTCAGCACGAAGTCGGGGCCGACGAAGAGGTGGATCTCCCCGAAGTCCACCTCCTCGACGTCGTCGAGGTAGCGGGCGGCGCGCAGGACGACGAACAGGGTGTCGCCGTAGCGCTCCAGCTTGGGACGCTGGTGGGCGACGATGGCGTCCTCGACGGCCAGCTCGTGCAGGCCGAACCGCTCGGCCGCCTCCAGCAGTTGGGCGTCAGCCGGGCGGAACAGGCCGATCCAGGCCATGGTGCCGGGCTTGCCGGGCAGCTCGCGGTAGATGTCGGACAGGGTGGCCGGGGTCCCGGTCCGGCGGCCGGCGTGGTAGACGGCGGCGTCCACGACGGAGCGTTCCAGCGAGACGGTGTCCGCCTTGGGCTCCGGCCTCGGGTCCATCGAGTGCTCGGGCGCGGGCACGGCCGGTGCGCCGGCCTCCCCCGCGGCGGGACGGGAGAACGGTCGCTTGCTCGCGCGCAAGGCGCGCACACGCCAGTCGGACATGGCAGGAACCTCCACAGGTGGGTGTCCGCCGCGAACCGGGCGCGGCCCGCACTGCTGCGGGCGGCGCCGGACACCGGCGGGGCAGCGCCGCCACCGTCGGGGCCCGCCCGGGCACCCCGCGCCGGCCGGGCGCGGTCAGCGCCGGGCGGTGCGGGAGGGCCGGAGAGCGGGCGGGGACGGGCGCGCGATGCGGGACGAAGTCGTGCACGTACCGGGGCGGGGCCGACTTCGGCCCGGACTACTGGACTCCACCGCTCTCACCTCCCTGCCGTCGGGCACCCGGGCGGGGTGCCGGAGCGCGGCCGTCAGGGGAGGCTCCGCCCGGCCCGCGCGCACGGGTGCGCCGGGAGGCGGACGGGCACCCCCGAACTCGTCAGAGCTTTGGCACGCCACGGCGTAGCACCCGGGGGTGCAGCCACTTGGGGTCACCCCTTAGGCCGGGGAGACCTGTCCTGAACCTGGGCGTCTCTCGACGTCGTGGGGTCAGTGGCCTGTGTCCGTGGCGACGCCTCACCGAACGAGGTGCCTTCACAACTTCGCCCAGCTTAGCCCCGCCGGGCGCCGGCGGGGCGCAGGAGGGCGCGCGACCGTCGTCCCGGCGCCCCTCGCATCGCCTGCCTGCCCCGGGCCGGGCACTCGCACCGCGCGCGAAGACAGCGGGCACGAAGACAGCGGGCACGAAGACAGCGGGCACGAAAACAGCGGGCACGAAAACAGCGGGCACGAAGACAGCGGAACCGCCCGTCGTGCACCTTTCGTCTTCCCAGGTGCAGCGTGCCGGAGCAGCGGCAGCCACGCCCCTGAACCGGCGCCGCTGCCCGGAGGTGACCCGCAGATGAAGATCCTCGAACGCGCCCTGGGCGGCTGGCGGTCCCTCCCCCTCGCCCACCGGATCGGCGCCGTCCTGCTCGCCGGGGCGGCCGTGGCCCTCGCGGTACTGCTCATCCTGGCGGGCGGCCCGTCACCGCCGACCGCGAGCACACCACCGTCCGCCGCCCCCGCACCCCTGCCCGGCGGCTCCTCGGCGCCCGCCGGGCCCGGGGCGTCCGGAACGCCGGTCTCACCGCTCACCGGGCTCCCCGGCGGGACGGGACGGCTCATCGCCGTGAAGATCGACAACATCGTGAACGCCCGCCCGCAGACCGGCCTGACCGCGGCGGACGTGGTCTACGCGATCGAGGTCGAGGGCGGCGTCTCACGGTTCCTGGCGGTCTACGACTCCGGGCACCTGCCGCCGGGCGACACCGTCGGCCCGGTCCGCAGCGCCCGGGAGAGCGATCTCGAACTGCTCCGGCAGTACGGGCGGGCTGCCTTCGTGTACTCCGGGGCGCAGAGCAGGCTCCTGCCGGTGCTCGACCGCGCCGACGTCCTCAACCGCTCCCCGCTGCAGACCGGCTCGTTCTTCCGCGGGACGTCCAGGCCCGCGCCCTACAACGAGTACGTGGTGCCCTCCGGCATCCTGCGTGCCTCACCGGACGCGGCGACGGCCCGGGACATCGGGTTCCGGTTCGGCGCACCGCCGGCCGGCGGTGCGCCGGCCGACAGCTTCACCGCGCGGATGCCGGCCGCCTCCTTCACCTTCACCTGGTCCCCGGCCACGGGCAGGTACCTGGTGGCGCTGGACGGGAGGCCGGCCCGGACGACGGACGGCGGGCTGCTCGGCTCACCGACCGTCGTGGTGCAGCGGGTGGACGAACGCCCCTCGCCGCTCGGGCTCCGGGACTCCGCCGGCCACCTGGTGCCCTTCTCCCCCACCGTGGGCAGCGGCGAGGCGGTGGTCCTCCGGGACGGCAGGGCGTACCAGGGCAGTTGGTCCCGGCCCGGCCCGGCGGACGGCACCACGTTCTCGTACGCCGGGCAGCCGATGACCTTCCACCCGGGCCAGGTCTGGATCGTGCTGGAGCCGCGCTGACGCGGACCGGCCCCGCGGACCGGGACCGCGGACCGGGACCGGCCGCCCCCGGCGGGCGGGACTGCCGCCGGGCCCGACCGGGCCTCAGCCGATGAACCCGAGCGCGCCGAGCGCGGCGACGCCGCCCAGCCCCATGAAGACCGGCATCAGGACCTTCATCTCGACCCAGCTGCCGGCCCGGAACCGCATCCCCTTCGGCGGGCCGATCGGGTACCAGCGCTTGCGTCCGATCGGGATCGGCCACAGGACGGGGCAGCCGGAGACGGTCAGCGCGTCGCCGAGGCAGTGCACCAGCGCGCCCAGCACGATCGGCAGGCCGATCCACAGGTACTGCTGACCGGGGTCGGTGAACAGCCAACCCGAGCCGTTGCCGGGCTTGTCGAGGGTCTCGGCGAGCATCCAGGCGCTGACCGCGCCGAGCAGCCAGACCAGCACGTCGCTGGAGGCCCGGGCGTGCCGCCACAGCAGGCCCTCGATGGCCAGCACCATGTGGACGAAGAGCACCGCGAGCACGCCCCAGCGGCCCCCGTACACGGCGATCGCCGCGGCGCCGGCCCCGCAGAGGACGGCCCAGAGCCAGGTGTGGGTCAGCGTGCGGTGCCCGCCGTTGCGCCGCGGGTCGCCCTTCCCCCGGGTCGACTTGTAGGCCGCGTAGGACAGCTTGTCGACGACCTCGCAGAGCGTGCGCGACACGGGCCCGAAGGCCCGGGATATGGTCGCGGCCTTGTGGTCGAGGTCGGGGGCCAGTGCCGCTCCGGCGCAGATCAGCGCGCCCGCGAGGAGCACGGGCCAAGGCATCGGCCGGTCCAGCGCGGCCGATGCCGCACCTGCCGTCAACCAGGCCGCTGCACCGGACAGCGCGTGCGCCGGTCCCATCATGGCGTTCTCCACCCCTCAGTAGGTCGCAGGGGCCGATCGGCACCTGACGGTGCGGCAGCCTATCCCTCCGTGATCATCCCCGGCACACGCCCCCGGCCTGCCGCCTTTCCCCTCCCCCGCCGACCGGGCCGGCGCCGGCCCGGCTACCGCGCCGGCGCCGGCAGGTCGGCCGCGCCGAAGCCCACCGAGAAGCGGGCGCACCAGATCACCGCGCTGCGCAGGCGGGTGAGATCGGCGCCCGCAGGGACGGCGTAGTTCTGGTTGCCGAGGTTCCCCTTGAGCCGGCCGAGTTCGACCGGTGCCTCGCCCAGGGTGTCCAGCTTCGACTCGGCCGCCGGCGCGGCCGAGAGGTAGACCCGGACGTCGGGGCCCTCGGAGGTCCGCAGGTTCTCCAGCCGCAGCACCGTACTGCCGTCGGCGAGGTGGACCAGGCGGGCGGTACCCGTGGTGGGGTGCTCCCCGGACCGGAAGGACCCGGCGGCCCCCTCGACCGGCCCGGGCTCGGCAGAGGACGGCGAGGACGACGGTGACGACCCGGCAGGGGGCGGCGAGGGCCATAGCGAGGCGCTGCCCGCCGGGGCGGCGGCCGCCGGCGTGGCGAGGGGCGCGGCGGCGGCCGGCGGCGCCTCGTCGACCCTGGTGCTGGTGAACGCCTTCCAGGGCTGGAAGAGGTACAGCCCGAAGCCGCCGGCCAGCAGTACGAGGACGGCGACCGGTAGCGGCCACCGGCGGCGACGACGACGGACGGACGGCGACGGGCCAGCGGACATCTCAGCCTCCAGGAACACGCAGCACTCTGCTGCCTCCGCCCATGGATACACCGCGCACGGCGGCCGCCGGGGCCGCCCTGCGTCGCCGTAATGATTCGACAATGCCTGCCCGTCGGGCCGTCCGGGCCGCCGCCGCAGCGGGCGCCCCCGCCGCGATACCCGAGCCCCGCGGTACGCCGGTCAGCCGCCCACGGACAGCGCCGGCAGCACGTGGTCGCCGACCTTGTCGGTACTCAGGCAGAGCGAGCAGACCACCGCGTCGTGGGTGAGGCAGGCCGCGAGGTCCGGCCGCTCGAACTCCTGCCGGCAGACGTGGCACTCGTACGTCGCGGCGCTGGGGTTGCCGTCGGCGTCCAGGTGCGGGGCGTCGATCCCGTCGGTGGTGCGCCGCAGGTAGTAGCGGCCGCCGGTCAGAGCGGCCGTCAACGGGGTGAGCACGAAGGCGATCAGCGCCGCCGCGACGGGCGAGTACGGCTGGAGGGTGTCGCCCAGGGCGTGGAAGTACATGGCGATCGAGATCCCGGACGCGGCGACGAAGGAGACCAGCCCCACCGGGTTGACCGGGTGGAGCATGCCCCGGCGGAACTCGGGTGCCTGCGGGGAGAGTTTGAGCAGGTACTTGTTGACCATGATGTCGGTGGCCACCGTGACGATCCAGGCGATGGCGCAGTTGGAGTAGAAGCCCAGGATGCTGTTGAGGAAGCTGAACATGTCGGCCTCCATCAGGATCAGCGCGAAGGCCAGGTTGACCAGGACGAACACCATCCGCCCCGGGTAGTGCCTGGTCACCCGGGTGAAGGAGTTGGTCCACGCCAGCGATCCCGAGTAGGCGTTGGTCACGTTGATCTTGATCTGGCTGATCACCACCAGGGCCACCGCCAGGGGCACGACCAGCCAGGACGGCATCATCGCGTCGAAGGCGCCGGTGAACTGCCGGATCGGCTCGGTTGCCGCCGTCGGGCCGGCCTGCGCCAGGATGTACACCGCCAGGAAGACCCCGATCGCCTGCTTCAGGGCGCCCAGCACCACCCAGCCGGGGCCGGCCATCACCACGGCCGTCCACCAGGCCCGCCGGTTGGCCGCGGTCTTCGGCGGCATGAAGCGCAGGTAGTCGATCTGCTCCCCGATCTGCGCGATCAGCGAAAGGCAGACGCCCGCGCCCAGCAGCACCTGACCGGTGCTCATCCCGCCGCCGCCGTCGGAGCCCCCGTAGGAGAGGAAACGGTCGACCGTGCCCGGGTCCGAGGCGACGAGGTACACCAGCGGACCGACCATCAGCAGCAGCCAGATCGGCGTCGTCCAGACCTGGAGCTTGCTCAGCGCCTTCATCCCGTAGACCACCAGCGGGATCACCATCAGGGTGGAGACCAGGTACCCCAGCCACAGCGGCAGGCCGAGCCCCAGCTTCAGCCCCTGGGCCATGATCGAGCCTTCGAGCGCGAAGAAGATGAAGGTGAAGCTGGCGAAGATCCCACTGGTCAGGACCGAGCCGTAGTAGCCGAATCCGGAGCCCCTGGTGATCAGGTCGAGGTCGATGTTGTACCGGGCGCCGTAGTAGGCGAGCGGGAAGCCGGTGACGAAGATGACCACCGCCGCCACCAGGATCGCCGCCAGCGCGTTCCCGGTGCCGTGGGTGAGCCCGATGCCCGCCCCGATGGAGAAGTCGGCCATGTACGCGATGCCGCCGAGGGCGGTGGTGGCCACCACCATGGGCGTCCAGCGGCGGTAGCTGCGGGGCGCGAAGCGCAGGGTGTAGTCCTCCAGCGTTTCGTCGGCGGCCGCCCCGGCCCGCGGGGTCGGCCGGCCGCTGTCCGTGGTGGTCGGTGGTGGCTCGGTGCGCATGCCAGGCCTCCTGAAGTGCCGTGGGTCGTCCGCTGCGGATGTGCGGGCCCCGCCCGGGCCGGGCGGCCGTGGTGGGCCGGTTCCATGATCAGCTGCGGCCGGGCCGTGGACGCGGACGGAGCGCCGGGCCCGCACTGTTGGCGGGAACGCTAGGCAGCGGGTGTTTCCGGCCGGTCCCCCCGGCATGAAGCGGAGGTTTCCGGTGATTCGGGCCGCCCCCGCAGGACTTGAGGCCGCGCCAGGGAGGGGACCGGATGGGGCCCGCTCCCCCGTGCGCGGATGAGCACCGCCGCCGTCCAGGCCCGAAGGTCGCCCTGCGCGCCGGCATGGTGATGCGCCCGGACCGTGGCGGTGCCTTCGACAGCGGAAGCTGTTGACGGAAATTCTCACAATGGGGGTGACCCGCGGGTAACTCAGCCTTACCCTCATCGCCATGGACCTTGTACACGAGCGCCGGGGCGACGGCCCTCCACTGCTGCTCCTGCACGGCATCGGGCACCGCCACCAGGGCTGGAAGCCGGTGCTCGACCTGCTCGCCCGGGAGCGTGAGGTGATCGCCGTCGACCTGCCCGGCTTCGGCACCTCACCGCCGCTGCCGGCCGGCATGCCCTACACCGTCGACAGCGCCATGGCGGTGCTGCGCGACTTCCTCGCGTCCATCGGGGTCGAGCGGCCGCACGTGGCCGGCAACTCGCTCGGCGGGCTCTTCACCCTGCACGCCGTCCGGCACGGGCTGGCGTCCTCGGCCACCGCGCTCTCACCGGCCGGATTCTTCCACCGCGCGGGCTTCCTGTACGCCTCCGGCGTGCTCAACCTGCACCGGCTCGCGGCCCGGACGCCCGAACCGCTGCGGGCCGGGCTCGCGCAGCACCCGCTCGGCCGCAAGGCGATGTTCGGCATGATCTACGGACGGCCGGAGCTGCTCGACCCGGACGAGCTGATGCTGGACACCCGGGCGCTGCTGGAGGCCCCGGGGTTCCGGCAGACCCTGCACGCCGGGGGCGGCGAGCTGGCCTCCCGCTTCCCGACCGATCTCCCGCCGGAGGTCCCGGTGACCATCGCCTGGGGCACCCGCGACCGTCTGCTGCTCAACGGCCAGGGCCGCCGGGCCCGGCAACTGCTGCCGGCGGCGCGGTTCGTGCCGCTGGTGAACTGCGGTCACGTCCCGATGGGCGACGACCCGGAGCTGGTGGCCCGGGTCGTGCTGGCCGGCAGCGCCTCACCGCTGCTGGCGCCGGCCGCCGGACCGGCGACGGGCCGCTGATCCGGGCGGCCGGGCCGGACGCCCCCGGCGGGGGCCGAGGACGTCCGGTACCCGGTCAGGCCCCGGCGCCCACCAGGGCCTCGCGGCCGTGCGCGGCGTTCCAGTCGGGCAGCACCGCACCGGGGCGGGCGAAGGTGGCGAAGTCGGTGGTGCCGGCGAAGGCCGGCCGCTGGTAGAGGTCCCGGGCGTAGGCCCAGAGGTGCGGGTAGGCGTCCAGAGCCGGACCGATCGCCCCACCGGCGTTGGCCGCCACGTCGTAGCGGGCGAGCGTCACCCAGAGCCGCACGTCCGCCTCGGTGAGCCGCTCTCCGAGCAGATGGCGCTGCTGGCCGAGCAGCTTGTCCAGTTCCGCGAAGGCCGCCGTCAGCTCGGCCCGGGCCGCCTCGGCGGCGGAGCCCTCGCCCGCGGCGGCGCCCACCCCGCGGTTGACGGCCGGGCCGAGCCAGGAGTCCAACTCCTCGATCCGCGGGCGCAGCTCCGACGGGTAGTGGTCCGCGCCGTTGCTCCACGCCCCGAACTCGGTGGCGAGGTCGATCCCGATTCCGGCGAAGTCGTTGCTGACGACCCGTCCGGTCCGCCGGTCCCAGAGGGTCGGCACCGATATGTGCCCGTCGAACCCGGGCTCGGTCGCCTCGTAGGCCTCCCGGAGCAGCGTGAAGCCGTTCACCGGGTCCGGTCCGTGGGTCTCGCGGAAGGCCCAGCCGCGGCCGTCCCGCGCGCCGTCGACGTACGAGACCGAGACCACGTCCTCCAGCCCGTTCAGCGCCAGCTGGATGGTGACCCGCTGGGCCCAGGGGCAGAACCAGCCCGCGTACAGGTGGTAGCGGCCGGGCTCGGCGGGGAACCCGCTGCTCCCGTCCGCGGTGATCCGCCCGGTGAAGCGGTAGAGCGGGCGTTCGTCCCCCGGGGCCCGGTTGATCCGGTACTCGCCGTGGGTGGTGGTGTCGACGGCGTCGGCGTAGCGCGGCGTCGGGCTCATGGGTGTGCTCCTCCTGGTGACGGACTGCTTCGGCGGTGATCGGTGCCGGGCTCGGGGCCGCCCGGATCAGTGGGTGGGCGTGCCGGGGACTCTGACGGCGAGGAAGCCGGTGGCGCGGCGCAGCCGGAACCCGAGGGACTCGTACAGCCGGATCGCGTTGGTGTTGCTCGCGGCGGCGTGCAGGAAGGGCGTCTCGCCACGGCCCCGGATGCCGGCCGCGACGGCGTGCACGAGCCGGGTGGCGAGGCCCTCGCCCCGGTGCTCGGGGTCGGTGCAGACGGCGCTGATCTCGGTCCAGCCCGGCGGGTGCAGGCGTTCGCCGGCCATCGCGACCAGCCGGCCGCCGCGCCGGATGCCGAGGTAGCTGCCGAGTTCGACGGTGCGGGGCAGGAACGGGCCGGGCTGGGTGCGCGCCACCAGGTCCAGCATCTCGGGCACGTCGGCGTACCCGAGGGGCACGGCCTCGGCGTCGGGGGTGGCGGCGACGCCCTCGTCCACCAGCTGGACGCCGTCGCCGTCCATCAGGACCTCCCAGTCCGGCGGCGGCGTGGCGCGGACTCCCGTGACCACCGCGACGGCCCCCGGTCCGAGCAGGGTCGCGACGTCCCGCCAGACCGACGCGTCGGACCGGTCGGGCAGGGCGATGAACGGCGAGACGTCGGCCGGGTAGCGCAGCACCTGGCCCTGCCGTTCCGCGAGGTGCGCGTGCGGGCCGAGCAGGGCGGCGCGGACGGCGTTGTCCAGCGGGTGCGGGCCGGCCGGGCCACGGGACGCCTCGGCCCGGGGCGGGCCGGGGACGAGCGCGTCAGGGATGAGAGCGTCGGGAACGGGCATGCGGGACTTCTTCCTCGATCTGTTGCGCGCGCCGCAGCCGGGCGCCGCGGCCCGACGACGCGGTCCGGCGGCGGCGGACCGGACGGTCGGGGCGGGCGGACGCGGCGCGCCGGGGCGTGGACGCCCGGCGGAGGCGGTGGTGACGGCCGGCTGGATGTCCCGGCCGAGGGGTGACGGGGCGTCAGGGGCGACAGAGGCCGGTCGGCGAGCCGACGCCGTCGATCCAGCGCCGGCGCACGAGCGCCGTCCCCCCGGTGGAGCGGCGGGGGCGGGCAGCCGTCCGACCGGTCGCGGCGTGCGCCGGCGGCGGGTGCCCGAAGGGGGCCCGCTCGGAGCGCTGTGCGCGAGTTCGCATGGTCGACCTGTCTCAACTGCCGCTACGACGAAGGTCCAGAGTACATCCAGGCCCCGGCCCGGGGCAGTTCCCGATGATGAACACGGCATGGCGGATCCGCGGGGCCGGACCGCCGAGGGGGCCGGCGCGGGGGCCGGCGCGGGGGCCGGTCAATCCGCCCGGCCGCGCTCACCTGATCGTGTGGCAGGTCCGCGAAGGCGCCCCGGCGGAGCGGCGGTGCTCCCTACCGTGACGGTGTCCGAGCACACTCCCGTACGAGGGCGGAACAGATGTCCATCTCATCCGACCAATCACCCGCGGCGGCCGCCGACCGCCCGGAGCCCCGGCCCGAGCCGGTGCTGCCCGCGGCCCGGACGGCCTCGGCGGGGCCGCACCGTACCGGGATCGGCCTGCACCTCGTGATCGTCGACGACGGGCTGGTGCTGCTCGGGCGGCGCCGCAACTCCTCCTTCGCCGACGGGTGCTGGCACCTGCCGGCCGGCCATCTCGAACCGGGCGAGAGCATCACGGCCGGGACGGCCCGCGAGGCCCGGGAGGAGCTGGGCATCGGGATCGACCCGGCCGGCCTGGAGCTCCTGCACGTGCTGCACCACCTGGACGCCGACGACACCGAGGGCCGGCTCCAGTTGTTCTTCCGCCCGGTGGTGTACACCGGGCAGGTGAGCAACCGTGAGCCGGAGAAATGCCACGAACTGCGCTGGTGGCCGCTGGACGGCCTGCCGGAGCAGGTCGTCCCGTACACCGCCCGGGCCCTCGCCGAGATCGCCCTCGGCCGTGGACTCTCGACGCCCGGGTGGCCGGGATGAGCGACCGGCCCGCCGGACGGACGCAGGCGGGGCCCCGGACCGCCTTCGACCCGCTCGCCTACCGGGAACGGGCCCGCTCGGGGCCGTGCTTCATCTGCGCGATGCTCGCCGGCGATCCGGGCTACGAGCACCCGATCGTCTACGACGACGGCAGCCACGTCGCCTTCCTCGACCGGTACCCCACGCTCCCCGGCAAGCTGCTGGTCGCGCCCCGGGCGCACGTCGAGGACACCGTCCGGGGCTTCACCGAGGAGGCCTACCTGGCCCTCCAGTCGGCCGTCCACCGGGTCGCGTCGGCGCTGGCACGGGTGGTCCCCGCCGAGCGCCTCTACCTGCTGAGCCTGGGCAGCAACCAGGGGTACGCGCACGTGCACTGGCACGTCGCCGCGCTGCCGCCCGGCGTCCCGTACGAGCGGCAGGAGTACTACGCCTTGATGACCGGGACGCAGGGCGTGCTGGACGTCGGCGAGGAGGAGGCCGAACGGCTCGCGCGGGCGCTGCGCCGCGAGCTGGCCCGGCCGGCGGACGAAGGGGCCCGGCCGGCCGACGGAGGTGCCTGACCCGCGGGGAGCGGCCGGTACCGGCCCCGGACGGCTCGGGAAGGAGAACGGCCGCCCGGTCAGGTCGGCGGGCCGACGGGCCGGCCGACTGCCGGGGTCAGCAGGACGAGCGAGTCGCCCGGGCCGGGCAGCGGCCGGTGCGCCTCCGTCACCGGGTCCAGCCGGCCGTTCCGCCGCACCACGAACAGCACGTCCCAGCCGTCCGGCACCTCGGGACCGACCGGCCTGGTCACCACCACCGCCCCGGCCTCGTGCCGCCGCATCAGCGCCGAGGCCGTCAGGTCGGCGCCGAACAGCACCTCGCCGCCGATGAACGGCGCCACGACACCGAGGCTGTCGCGCGGGGCGCCGACACGGTGCACGGAGGCCTCGACGCCGGCCCGCAGGACGGCGGTCGCCAGCGCGTTGAAGTCGTCCTCGGTGGTCAGCAGGTACACCGCGGTGATGCCCTCCAGTTCGGCGCCCTCCCCGGTGGCCGCGGCCAGCAGCTCCCCCGGCGCCAGCTCCAGGCCGGCCCGCTCGATGCGCTCGCGCTGCTGCTCGAGGCCCGCCCACATCAGCACCTCCAGCCCGGCCGAGCGCAGCGCCAGCCCGAGGTCCACCACCCAAGGGTCGCCGCCGACCAGCAGCGGGCGCGACCGGGCCGGCCGGACGACCCGCAGCCGCCGGGCGACGTGCGAGGCGGTCAGCCCGTACAGCGTGACGGTCGCGACGATCACCACGAAGGTCGCCGGGAGGATCCGCTGGGCGCCGCCGATGCCCTTGGCCACCAGCCCGGCGGAGAACGTCGAGGCCGTCGCCGCCGCGACGATGCCGCGCGGAGCCATCCAGCCGACGAAGGCCCGCTCGGCGCCCGGCAGATCGGTGCCGAGGGTCGACAGGAACGCCACCATCGGCCGGGCCACCACCACCAGCACCCCGGCCAGCAGCAGTGCCGGGAACGCCACGTCCCGCAGCGAGTCCGGGGTGACGGTGGCCGAGATCGAGACGAAGAGCAGCCCGAGGATCAGGCTGACCAGCGTCTCGAAGAACGGCCGCCGGGCCGGGCCGTCGAAGGCTCGGACGTTGGCCACGGCCAGGCCCATCACCACCGCGGTGATCAGCCCGGTGTCGTCGCGCAGGACGTCGCTGACGGCCGCCACCCCGATCACGGCGGCGAGCTGCGCCGTGGTGCCGAGCACCTCGCCGAGCCGGAGCACCCTCAGCAGCACCCAGAGCAGGCCCGCCCCGGCGATGCCGCAGGCCAGCCCGATCCCCACGCTGGCCAGGAACTGGAACAGGCCGGTGCGCAGCCGGACCCCCGTCCCGGTGGCGACCACGTGGAAGACCAGGGCCCCGAGGATGCCGCCGACCGGGTCGATCAGCGAGCCCTCCCAGACCAGGATGTGCTGCAGCCGGTCCTTGGGGCGGACGAAGGCCAGCAGCGGCCCGACCACGGTCGGCCCGGACACCACCAGGATCGCTCCGAGCATCACGGCGGACCGCCGGTCCATCCCGAGCAGCGGCATCGCGACCGCCGCCCCGACCAGCCAGGTGACCAGCACGCCGACCCAGATCAGCCGGACCACGACCCGCGGGATGTGCCCCTTCAGCTTCCTGAGGTCCAGGCCGAGGCCGGCGTCGTAGAGGATCACCGCGACCGCCAGCGAGACCAGCGGCGAGAAGGCGGTGCCCAGCAACCGCTGCGGGTCCAGGTCGTCGAAGAGGGCCCCGGCGGCGAACCCCACCGGCAGCAGGACCACCAGCGCGGGGACCCGCAGCCGGCCGGCCAGGATCTGCGAGCCGACGGCCAGCGCCAGGGTCAGGCCCACGCCGATGAGGACCTCGTCGGTCGTCACGTAGGGCCTCCGCGCGCCCGCGTGGTCGGACGAACCGGCCGGGGCGGACGCGGGCCCGGCCCGGCGGTGGCCCGGTCCGGCCCGGCCGCCTCCTCCGGAGCGTGCGGGCCCGGGTCGGCCGAGTCAAGGAGGACACGTCGGTGCGGCCCGATTCCCTGCCAGGCCGGCCCGCCCGGGCCCGATCGGCGCGGCGGACGGGTGACGGGTGACGGGGCGGGCGCCTCGGCCCGGCCGGCGCTGTCCGGTGCCGGGCCGCCGTCCGGTGCGGGGCGGAGGGAGGTCAGGCGTCAGGCGTACTCGGTGAGGTCGATCGCGTGCACCTGCAGGGGGTGGCCGGACTCCGGGTCCCTGGTCTCGGACACCAGCTCCATGCCGAGCTTCGAGACGACGTTGCGGGAGGCCTCGTCACCGGAGCGGACCACGGCGAAGACCCGGTCGAGACCCCGGTCCTCCAACGCGAACTCCAGGGCGGCGTGCGCCGCCTCCGAGGCGTAGCCCTGCCCCCAGAACTGCCGGCCGAACCGCCAGCTGATCTCCACCACGGACCCGAGCTCGGGCAGCCGGTCGGGCACCGAGAGGCCGGTGAAGCCGGCGAGTTCGCCCGAGGCCAGCAGCTCGACGGCGAACAGGCCGAAACCCTCTTCGTCCCAGTCCTCCTCCCAGCCCTCGATGGCCTCCGCCGTCCGCTCCAGGTCGTACCCGGAGCCGTCGCCGATCCAGCGCATGACCTCCGGGTCCGCGTTGATCTCCGCCATGGGTACGAGGTCGTCGTCGGTCCAGCGGCGGAGGACGAGCCTGGGGGTGTGGATCTCGGTCATGACCCCATCCTGTCGACTGCCGGGCCGATCCGGTAATCCGTGCCCGCCGCCGCGGCCGCGGACCGGGTGACGGCCCGATGGGCCCGGCCCGGGAGGCTGCCCGGGAGGGCTGCCCTGGAGCGGCGGAGCGGGAGCGGCGCGGGCGCGGGGACAAGGCGAAGGCCCGGCTCTCCGGCCGGGCCTCCCAACCTCTCCGCCCCCGGCGGAGATGGTTTCACGGGGCCGTGACAGCGGTCCCTCGCCGGTGCTGCGGGCTCCCGCCCTGGATGTCCGGCGCGGCTCCGCCTCGGCGGAGCGATGACTCCTCGACCAGGCCTCCTCAAGACACCGAGGTCCTGACAGCGAGGCCTTCGAAACACTTCACAACACGTCGAATTCTCGTGCCTTCACCATTGTTCTCATGGACCTCGACGACCGGGTCTCCGCCGGCCGCCGGGTCGGCTCCGTCCCGCGGAGCGCGCTGATCAGCTCCTTCCACCATCCCTCCGACCGCCGGATCACGCAAGCACGCGGCCCGGGAATCCCGGCCCGGCGCAAGGGCCGCCGCCAGACCCACCGCTTGGCCGGCGGCGCTCGCCCGGTCGGAGCCGACCCGATCGGCGGCGCCCCGGGTGCGGCGCGCCGCGCCGGGATCCCGAGGTCCGGTGATCACACTGTTCACGACGTTGGGAGCAACTGTCTCCCCGGCCCCGCTCGCCCCTGGAGTGTGTGTGCAGATCGATCTGTCCGGCCGGACCGCGGTCGTCTCCGGCTCCTCGCAGGGCATCGGCCTGGCCATCGCGACCGGCCTGGCCGGCGCGGGGGCGCGGGTGGTGCTCACCGGGCGCTCCGAGGCGCGGCTGCGCCGGGCGGAGGAGCGGCTGCGCGACACCGTCCCGGCGGCCGAGGTGTCCGCCGTGGCGGGCGACCTGACCCTCGCCGAGGGCGCCGAGCAGTTGTGCGAGGCCGTCCCGCAGACCGACATCCTGGTCAACAGCCTGGGCATCTTCGGCCCCACGCCCGCCCTGGACATCGACGACGGCCTGTGGCGCGAGTACTTCGAGACCAATGTGCTGAGCGCCGTGCGGCTGATCCGGGCCTACCTGCCCGGGATGACGGAGCGCGGCTGGGGCCGGATCCAGAACATCGCCAGCGACTCCGCCGTGGTGATCCCCACCGAGATGATCCACTACGGCATGTCGAAGACCGCCCTGCTCGCGGTGTCGCGCGGCTTCGCGAAGGCGGCGGCCGGCAGCGGGGTGACGGTGAACTCCGTGATCGCCGGCCCCGCCCGCACCGAGGGCATCGAGGACTTCGTGTACTCGCTGGTCGACCGGGACCTCCCCTGGGAGCGGGCGCAGCGCGAGTTCATGCGGGAGTACCGTCCGCAGTCGCTGCTGGGCCGGCTGATCGAACCGGCGGAGATCGCGAACCTGGTGGTCTACCTCAGCTCGCCCCAGGCGTCGGCGACCACCGGCGCGGCGGTCCGGGTGGACGGCGGGTACGTGGACGCCATCCTGCCGTGACCGGCGTCGGACCGGCGGCGACCGGACCGGGCCGCCGGGGTGGGCGTACCCGGACGCCCTCGTGCCGGGGTGGACGTACCGGGCGTCCTCGTGCCGGGGTGGCTAGCCTGGCCGGATGGCTCTGCAGGGTTTCGGGACGACGCAGTTCCAGCTGGTGCTGCTGCGGCGGATGGCCGACTTCAACCCCGGACTGGTCGAGGAGGCGGTGCGGTGGCTCGGCTCGTCCCGGGCCGAGCTGCGGGAGGCGAACAGGCGCTGGCAGGCGATGATCCGCGCACCCCGCTTCCCGCGCGGGGCGGGCCGGTTCACGCTGGTGCTCGGGCCGCCGGAGTCGAGCCGCCCGCTGCGGATCGGCGACCTCGGGTGCACGGCCCAGCAGTGGGCGCTCCCGCTCTGGCCCGAGCTGCGCTTCGAGGTGCTGCTCGGCCCGGGGAGCCCCGGCGGCGGGAGCGGCCCGGTGCTGAACGAGTGGCTGGTGCGGGCCGACGGCTCGTCCCCGCCCGACCTGCGGACCCTCGCCGACCTGACGCCGTGGAGCTGCGTGGTGTCGGACGTGGCCGAGGCCTTCCCGCCGGCCGTGCCGCGGGAGGGCAGCGCGCCGACGCGCTGGCAGCTGGACTTCGCCGCGCCCGATCCGGCGGGTGTTCCGTGCGGCCTGACCGCGGACTTCACCTGGGGTCTGCTCCAGGAGGTACGGGCCGCCGACCGGCCCTGACGCGCACTGCGGCGGACGGTGGTGGTCCCAGCCGCTTCCCGGTCCGGGCCGCCGGACCGGGGACAACCGGGGCGCGGTTATGTACGATGCCGTGCAGCATGGTTACCCATCGGTAACCACCGCCGGTCACCACACCCACCGCCCCGGACCGAGGAGCAGTCATGCCCACGCTCGACCGTCAGGACGGCGTCTTCGTCCTGGACATCGGAGACACCGAGAACCGCTTCCACCCCGACTGGCTCGTCTCCGTCAACGCGCTGCTGGACGAGGTCGAGCAGGCGCAGGGGCCGCGCGCCCTGGTGACCGCCGCGAGCGGCAAGTTCTTCTCCAACGGCCTCGACCTGGAGTGGCTGTTCGCCAACTCCGACCGGGCCGACGAGTACGTCGGCGGCGTCCAGGCCCTGCTGGCACGGGTGCTGACCCTCCCGATGGTCACCGTCGCTGCCCTCCAGGGACACACCTTCGCCGCCGGCGCGATGCTCTCGCTGGCCCACGACTTCCGGGTGATGCGCGCCGACCGGGGCTTCTGGTGCCTGCCCGAGGCCGAGATCAACATCCCGTTCACCGCCGGCATGTCCGCGCTGATCCAGGCCCGGTTGTCCCCGCTGACCGCCCACGAGGCCATGGTCACCGCCCGCCGGTACGGCGGCCACGACGCCCTCGCCGCCGGGGTGGTCGACCGCACCGCCGAGGAGGACGCCGTCCGCCGGACGGCCGTCGCGATCGCGGCCGCGCACACCACCAAGGCCGGCCCGACCGTGGGGACGATCAAGACCCGGATGTACGCCCGGGCCCTGGAGGCGCTGCAGGAGAAGGAGTTCACGCTCGACTGAGCCCGCAGCACGGCCGCCCCCGCCGCCCCACCCCCAGGCCGCCCCCGGCTGGCCGCCCGGGCCCCCGGCACCCCCGCACCGGTCGCCGCGCCACCCAGCGCCCCGATCGGCGCAAGGCTCTGGCCAACACCCGCACGGCCCTGATAGGACGGCGGCATGCACACGGCATCCGAGCTCCCGTCCCGCTCCTCCTACGACGTGGTGATCGTCGGCGGCGGGCACAACGGCCTGGTCGCCGCCGCCTACCTGGCCGGCGCCGGGCGCAGCGTGCTCCTGCTGGAGCGGCTCGGCCGGACCGGCGGGGCGGCTGTCTCCACCCAGGCCTTCCCGGGCGTGCCGGCCCGGCTGTCCCAGTACTCGTACCTGGTGAGCCTGCTGCCGCGCAAGATCGTCACCGAGCTGGGGCTGAAGGTCGAGCTGCGCCGGCGGCGGATCTCCTCGTACACCCCGACCACCCGGGACGGGCACCCGACCGGACTGCTGGTCGACGTCGGGGACGACACCAGGACGGCCGCCGCCTTCCGCGAACTCACTGGATCGGAGCGTGAGTTCGAAGCCTGGCAGGCGTTCTACGGGATGACCGGCCAGGTCGCCCGGCAGGTGTTCCCGACCCTCACCGAGCCGCTGCCCTCACGCGAGGAGCTGCGTGCGCGGGTGGGGGATCCGGCGGCCTGGGAGGCACTGTTCGAGCGTCCGATCGGGGAGGCCGTCGAGCAGTGGTTCACCGACGACCTGGTCCGCGGAGTGGTCCTGACCGATGCCCTGATCGGCACCTTCAGCCAGGCCCACGACCCTTCGCTGCGCCAGAACCGCTGCTTCCTCTACCACGTGATCGGCGGCGGCACCGGCGACTGGGACGTGCCGGTGGGCGGGATGGGGGCGCTGACCCGGGGCCTGGACGAGGCGGCGCGGTCCGCCGGCGCCGAACTCCGCACCGGCTGCGAGGTGACGGCGGTCGCCACCGACGGGAAGGGCGCCGAGGTCAGCTTCCGTTCGGGCGACGCCGAACACACCGTCGGCGCGGGCCAGGTGCTCTGCGGCGCCGCTCCGCAGGTGCTCGCCCGGCTGCTCGGCGAGGCCCCCGCGGACCCGGCCCCGGAGGGGGCGCAGCTGAAGGTCAACATGCTGCTGCGCCGCCTCCCAAGGCTGCGCGACCGCGCCGTGGACCCGCGCGAGGCCTTCGCCGGGACCTTCCACATCGCGGAGTCCTACAGCCAGTTGGAGACGGCCTACCGGGAGGCAGCGGCCGGGCGCGTCCCGGCGGCCGCGCCGTCCGAGATCTACTGCCACTCGCTCACCGATCCGTCGATCCTCGGCCCGGAGCTGGTGGCCCGGGGCTACCACACCCTGACCCTGTTCGGTCTGCACCTGCCCGCACGGCTGTTCCCGGACGACGGGGACCGCGGGCAGGAGTCGGCGCGGCGGGAGGCCGCCCTGCGGGCCGTCCTCGCGCCGCTGGACGCCCACCTCGACGAACCGCTCGCCGACTGCCTGGCCACCGACGAGCACGGGCGGCCCTGCATCGAGGCGAAGACGCCGCTGGACCTGGAGCGTGAACTGGGCCTGCCGGGCGGCAACATCTTCCACCGCGACCTGCGGTTCCCGTACGGCGAGGACCCGTCCGACCGGTGGGGCGTCGCCACCGGCCACCCCAACGTGCTGCTGTGCGGGGCCGGCGCGACCCGGGGCGGCGGCGTCAGCGGGATCCCCGGCCACAACGCGGCGATGGCGGCGCTCGGCCGCTGAGGGACGGCGGAAGGACGGGCGGCCGACCCCGCGCCGAACGGCGGAATTCCGGGCGGTCTCCCCCGCGCCGGACGGCCCGGCCGGACGGGGTGTCAGCCGGATTCAATTGGGGTGCGCGGCCGGTGCCCGGCTGCCTACACTCGCCGACGAAGCGCGCACCGCCGTGAACCACGCGGTGCGCATCCGTGACGAGTGAGGGGAGCCGGCCGTGCGCTACCGCACCGCTGTCGTCGTCCCCGCGTCCCGGTTCGAGGTGATCCTGGTGTCTTCGTGCGCCCGGTGCCGGCTGCGCGGCCGCCACCGGAAGTCCGCGACGAACACCTGACCCCTGCCCGGCCGTTGCCGGGCCCGCCCGAACCACCGCGACCGGCCCCGGCCGCGCGGTGGCAGGCCGGGCCGCACCGCAGCAGGGGTCCGACCGGCCTGGGCTCCAGGCCGTTTCGTCCGGGAATCGCGCCGCCCCCTTCCCGGATCATCCCGAAAGGCCATCGGCCATGCGTACCGAACCCCGGCCCCGCCCCGTCGCCCGGACGACCACCGGCGCCCTGAGCACCGTCCGCAACCTGGGCATCCTCGCCCACGTCGACGCCGGCAAGACCACCGTCACCGAACGGATCCTCTACCTCACCGGCGCCACCCACAAGCGCGGCGAGGTCCACCACGGCACCACCGTCACCGACTTCGACCCGCAGGAGCGCGACCGGGGCATCACCATCTTCGCCGCGGCCGTCAGCTGCGACTGGGACGGCCACCGGATCAACCTGATCGACACCCCGGGCCACGTCGACTTCTCGGACGAGGTGGAGCGCTCCCTGCGGGTGCTCGACGGGGCCGTCGCGGTGTTCGACGCCGTCGCCGGGGTGGAACCGCAGAGCGAGTCGGTGTGGCGCAAGGCCGACCGGCACGGCGTGCCGCGGATCGCCTTCGTCAACAAGCTGGACCGGGCGGGCGCCGACCTCGACGCGGCGGTCGACTCGATCCGCCGCCGGCTGCATCCGGCCCCGCTCGTGGTGCAGTTGCCGATCGGTCGGGAGGACGACTTCACCGGTGTCGTCGACCTGCTCCGGATGCGGGCGCTGACCTGGGCGGACGGCCACGCCGGCGCGCTGGAGGGCCCGGTGCCGGCCGAGCAGCGGGAGGAGGCCCGGCAGCGCCGACGCCAACTGGAGGAGGCGGTGGCCGAACGGCACCCGGGCGCCCTTGAGGAGTTCTGCGAGCACTCCGCGCTCTCCGCGCCGACCCTGGCCGCGGCCCTGCGCGAGCTGACCCGTACCGGCGAGGGCCTGGTGGTGCTCTGCGGCTCCGCCTACCGCAACCGCGGGATCGAGCCGCTGCTGGCGGCCGTGGTCGCCTACCTGCCCTCCCCGCTGGACGTGCCACCGGTACGCGGCACCCACGGCGGCGGCGAGCAGCGGCGGGCCGCCGACCCGGCGGAGCCGTTCGCGGCGCTGGTCTTCAAGGTGAACTCCACCGCCACCGGGCGGCTGACCTACCTGCGGGTCTACTCGGGCACGATCGACAAGGGAGCGGCGGTGCTGGACGTGGGCGCCCGGCGGACCGAGCGGATCGGCCGGATCCTGCGGGTCCAGGCCGACCGGCACGCGGAGGTGGACCGGGCGGTGGCCGGGGACATCGTCGCGGTGATCGGGCCGAAGGCAGCCCGCGCCGGGGCCACCCTCTGCCTGCCCGCCGCCCCGCTGCTCCTCGAACCGCCCTCGGTGGCCGACCCGGTCGTCTCGGTGGCGGTCGAGGCCCGGCGGAGCACCGACACCGACCGGCTGGCCGCCGCGCTGGCCCGGCTGGTGGAGGAGGATCCCTCGCTGGTCCTGCGCACCGACCCGGAGACCGGCCAGACCGTGCTGTCGGGGATGGGCGAACTGCACCTGGAGGTCGCGGTGGAGAAGGTCCGCCGCGCCCAGGGGCTGGAGGTCGGCGTCGGCCGGCCGAAGGTCTCCTACCGGGAGACGGTCACCCGTGCGGTGTCCGGGCTGCTCTACCGGCACGTCAAACAGGAGGGCGGCGCCGGGCAGTTCGCCCATGTGGTGCTGGACGTGGATCCACTGGCGGCGACCACCGCCGGCGGCGGCGAGGGTGCGGGCGCGGACGGCGGGGCGCTCTTCGAGTTCCGGTCGGCCGTGGTCGGCGGACGGGTGCCGCAGGAGTACGTCCGGGCGGTCGAGGCCGGCTGCCGCGACGCCCTGACGGAGGGCCCCCTCGGGGGTCATCCGGTCACCGGACTGCGGGTCACCCTGACCGACGGGGCCACCCATCCCAAGGACTCCTCGGAGATGGCGTTCCGCACGGCCGGCCGGCTCGCCCTGCGGGAGGCGCTGCGGGCCGCCGCCACGGCGCTCCTGGAGCCGGTGGTCGAACTCACCGCGACGGTGCCCGAGGACGCCGTGGGCGGGGTGCTCGGGGACTTGGCGGCCCGGCGCGGCCGGGTCTCCGGCTCGACCACCCGGGGCGGCACCGCGGTGATCACCGCGACCGTGCCGCTGGCCGAGCTGTTCGGCTACGCGACCCGGTTGCGCGGCCGCACCCAGGGCCGGGGGACCTTCACCACCCGGCCCACCGGCTACGCCCCGGCGCCGGCCCCGCGGCCGGGCGCGGCCCCGGCGACGCCGCTCCGGTAGGGGTGGGGCGCAACCGTCGGGGCCCGCGGAGCCGGGCCGGCCGCCGCCCGTACGTCCGGGCGGCGGCCGGCCCTCGGGCTGGGCGCCACGGCCGCTCCCCTGCTGGACGGGCGTCGCCGTGGTGGCGGCGCCCGTCCACCGTCATCGGGCGCGACACCGCGGCACGAGCCGCACCGGCACGGGCCTCTCCGGTACGAGCCGCGGCGGCACGGGCCTCAGCGGCACTGGCCCGACCGCGGCCCGTCCACCGTGTTGTCCGTCTGCCGAAGCTCCGGTTCGTTGCCCTCGCACGTCACCGGACCGGTCACCCGGTTGGCCTCGAGGACGGGCCCGGCCGGCTGCGGCGGCAGCCCGCCGCCACTGTTGCCCGTGATCCGGACCGGCCCGGTCACGGTGTCGGCGGAGACCTGGACGCCCCCGGTGTTGGCGTCGACGGTCAGCGGCCCCTTGAGCGTGTTGCCGTCGCAGCGCGCCGGGCCGTCCTGCCCCGAGCCGATCAGCACGAAGCCGCTGCTGTGCCGGACGGTCACCGGGCCGGTGAGCCGCGCGGCGCAGATCGCCACCGCGAGGGCGCCGTCGGCGGAGACCGGACCGGTGACCGGGGCCCCCGACACCGCCAGGGCACCGCCGGGGCGCACCGTGAGCGGGCCGGTCTGGCTGCCGCCGGGGCCGATGCAGAGCGACTCGCCGGCGGCCACGGTCAGCGGCCCGAGGTGCGCGGTCGTCACGCACGGCCGGCTGAACCCGACCGTGACCGGGGCCGGCTCCGCCGTCGCGCTCGGCGCGAACGCCGGGTCGCCGCCGTAGCCGGCGGCGATCGCGTGCGCGCCGGGACGCAGTCCGCCGGTGCTGAGGACGGCCCGGCCGGCCGTCAGGGGGACGGTCGCCAGCACGGTCGGTCCGTCCCGGAAGGTGACCGCCCCGCCCGGGGTGCCGGCGGCCCGGTCCGCCGCGCCGACGGTGGCGGTGAGGCTGACGGAGTGCCCGAACAGCGGGCTCTCGCTGCTCGCGGCGAGCGAGACCGACGTCCCGTAGCGGAACGAGACCACCGCCTTTCCGTCGCCGTGGTTCACCCCGGGGAGGAGGGCGACGCCGGAGGCCGCCGGGGTCGCGAAGCTGCTCCCGCCGCCACCGCCCGCGCCGTAGAGGTTGCCGGGGTTCCCGCCGCCGGAGCCGCCCGCACCGCCGAACCAGCCACCGCCGCCACCGCCGCCGCCGTTCCCGCCCCGGCCGCCGTTGCCGCCGGGCCCGCCGCTGCCGGGGTTGACCAGGCCGGTGTTGGGGTCGATGTCGCCGCCAGCCACACCCGGGCCGCCGAGCGCCGAGTTGGGGCTGCCAAGACCGTACGCCGACCGGGTCCCGCCGCCGCCGGCGACGCCGGAGCCCTCGGGGCCGCCGCCCTGGCCGCCGGGCTCCGCGACCGGGCCGCCGCCGTTGCCGCCGCGCAGCAGGGGCCCGCCGTTGCCCGCCCCTCCGCCGCCACCCGCGACCAGGATCCGGTCGGCGGGGCCGAAGTCGCCGGCGCGGACGTCCGAGCCGCCACCACCGGATCCGCCGCCCCCGTGCGCCCCGCCGCCGCCGGCCCCGTGGCCGGTGCCGCCCGGTCGGGCGAACTCGCCGTGCCGGGAGCTCCCGGGGCTGCCGGCCGCGCCCACGGTGATCTGCAGGCGCTGCCCCGCGCCGACCGCCAGGGTGGCCCGGGTCTCGCCGCCGAGCCCGCCGGGCGCCCCCGGGTTCGGCGGGTTCGGGGCGACGAAGCCGGCGGCGCTGCCGCCCTCGCCGCCGAACAGGTCGACGCTCACCTCGGTCACCCCGGCCGGGACGGTGAGGACGTCCGTGCCCGCCGCCGTCCAGGTGCAGGTCGGCGGCGTGGCCGTGAAGACGCCGCCGGCGCCGCACGGGGCGGCCCCGCCCGCCGTGGCCGCCGGGGGGACCGCGGTGCCGGCGGTCGCCGGGTCCGCCGAGGCGGTGACGGGCACCATCATGGCGGCCAGCAGGCCGGCGGCGCCGGCCACCGCCAGTGTCCTGGATCCGGGCCGGGCGGTCCGGTCGTTCTCGTTGTGCTGCATGGGAGTTGACACTGCCTCTCCGGGCCGGTCAGGGACCGGCCCGCGGTGGTACGGGGCGGGGAATGGGGGTGGGGGTGGGGGTCGTGGGTCGACCGCGGTGTCCGCGAGCGGGCGGTTCGGTCGTACTCGGCGCCCGTCCCACCCGCTCGGGTGGCGCGCCCCGCCGGTGCCGGGTCAGACCCCGTCGTCGGCGCAGAGCGCCCAGGCGTCGGAGTAGGTGGCGGGCGAACTCGCGCCGCCGGTGTGGGTCCAAGCCGTCCAGTAGGCGGCCGTGGTCGTCCCGTCGGCGACCGGGTTGCCGCCCGAATCGCTGGGGAAGCTGCCGTTGAGGTGGTCGCCGCCAGAACCCGGGCCGGTGAAGTCGGTGGTCGTGACGCTGCCGCCGCTGATGGCGGCGCCGCCGCCGATCAGCTTGCCGTCCCCGCCGCCGCAGCCGACCGTCACGGTCGCGCCCGAGGTCGCCGAGGTCGGACCGCTGACCTCACTGTGGCGGACCTTGACGGTGGCACCGCCGATGCTGATCCCGCTGCCGCTGCAGATCGCGTAGGCGTAGGTGGTGTTGGTCGCCCCGCCACCACCGCCGTTCCACCCGACCGCGGCCCAGGAGTCGGGGTTGCTCTCCCCGTCGGCCGCGGCCTTCCGGCCGTAGTCGTGGCCGGCGTTGTTGAAGGTGGGGTAGCACGCGATCGGCTTGAAACTGCCTACGCTGGCCGGCGTGGTGCGCGATCCGCCGCCCAGCAGACGGGTGTTGGCCGGGCAGGTGGCCACCACCAGGCCGACCGTCGAGGCCGTGGTCGGTCCGGCGGTCCTGTTCATCACCACCTGGGTGTGGTTGATCAGGTTGCTGCTGAAGCAGACCGCGTACGGGGTGGTGGAGAAGGCGCTGTCCACGGCGCCGCCACTGCCGCCGATCGCCAGCCAGTGCGTCACGTCGGTGCCGACCACCCCGGTCGAGCCGGTGTACTCGGTGCTGCCGTCGGGGCTGGGCGACGTCCCGTTCACATGGTTGCCGTTCGAGACCGTGCCGGTGCCGATGGCCTGGTCGACGCCCCCACCCGAGACGAGGCCGGAGGAGCAGTCGGCGTGGGTCGACATCTCGGCGAAAGTCGAGGCGGGCCCGGACGTGGCCCCGGGCGTCTTCACGGTCGCAGTGACCGTGTCGGCGTACGCGGTACCCGGCAGGGCCAGGACCAGCAGGGCGCCGACGGCCAGTGCCTTCCCGGTGCCCAGGCGGCTCAGAAGTCCCGTTCTCATGGTGTGCTCCCATTTCCGGTTCCAGGGCGCGGAGTACGACCTGGCGGTGCGGTACGTAGTGGTGTCGCGCGGCGTGGCCCGCCACCGGGACGGCGGCCCCGGGGTGGCGGGGGCGACGCGTCGTCCGGCGTGGCGGTGGGGCGCCGCGGGGTGGGTCAGGCAGGCCGGCGGCGGCGGCCGCTCGTCGGCGGCCGGCCACGGCTGATGGGCGCACGGGCATGACGGTGCCCGGGGCGGGTGGCCCACGGCAGATGCCCGACGCCCGAGAGCAGATCCTCAGGTTCGGATCCGCCTTTCGCCGCGCCACCGCGAATTGCGCATGCGGACTCTAACAGCCACCACGGCTCGCATCCACCGGTGAATTCCGGAGAATTCACTCGCAACAGCCGGGCCGTCCCCGCATTCGACCCGGCCCGGTGAGGCGGCGGGTCGCGAACCATCCGCCCGCCGGCGGCGGAGTCCGGCCTGGGCGGACACGAACCACCCTTCCGGCGCCAGGGGAAGCAGCGCTGACATGTTGCCCGGTCAGCCGCCAGGCCGCTGCGACGGCCGGCCCCGGCGGCAGCAGCAGTCCCCGTCCGGGGCGGTGCGAATTCTCACGGCTCCCGGCAAAATTCTGCAACCGCCGCCATTTCAGCGGAAACAGCAGCTGTAGAAATCACCGACGGGCGTTCGGAATTCCTGGCCGAATGCACAGTCGCATTCCTCGACCACCGGGACCACGCCGGCATCGCGCGGGCCGACGCCCGGGCGACGCAGGGCCGGCCGAGCCCCGGCCCGGCTCAGCTGACGAGTTGGTCGATGCTGTTGCCGGTCAGCCACAGGCCCACCAGCAGGCAGATCAGCACGATCGCCTGTTCCTGGTGACCGTCGACCCACTGGCGCATCCTGCCCAGCGCGGCTCCGGCGGCCTCCGGCGAGAACGCCGTGTACAGCTCCATCACCAGCAGGCTCGCCGAGGCCAGCACGCAGTAGCCGAACAGCAGGGCCACGGTGGCGGCGTCGGAGAGATTCGCCTGCACCACCGTGGCGGCGCCCGCGCCCACCAGGCCCCACGGTTGCAGCAGGAAGGCGAGCCCGGCGGCCGTCCAGACGGAGATGGAGTCCACCCTGGACATCCACTTGGGCTGCCGACGGGTGCCCCTCGGCCGGCGGCGCCGGAGCTCGCCGTAGACGACGAGTGCGACACCGATCGACAGCTTCACTGCCTCGGCCGCCGCCGAGGGGGCCGAGTTCCGGCCCGGGGGTGTGCCGCCGGTCAGCAGCAGCACGCCGGCGATCACCAGTACCAGGCTCGCGAGCCAGGCCAGGATGAACGCCAGCCCCTTGCGGACACCGCGCTCGGAGGAGAGCAGCAGGATGAAGGCGCTGTTGTGCAACGGCCCCAGCGTGATGCCGGTACCGATCAGAACAAGATCAAGGACCATCGCCACCGGCCGCCTTCACGGTCGCGACGGAACCCGCATGCGCCGGCCCGCCCGCGGGCGACCCGCCCCCGGCGTACGGCTTCCGCCTCCCGCCACCCCGACGCTCGGCCATCTCTGCCCTCCGGTAGTGGCCGGGCCGGACGGACATCAGGCCCGGCAGGCTCAGGCGCAGGTCGTGCCGGCGCAGGTACGGGTGCGCCGCTCGTCGACTCTGTTCTCAGCGGCGGCCCGAGTCAAGCAGGACACGGCCGGGGTAGCCCGATTGCCGGTCGCCAGGTCAGGGCGGAGATGGAACCTCCGCGCAGCGGCGCGTGCGAGGCTCGCGGCCAACGGGTCCTGACCGCTCCGGAGTTCGGAGCGCTCACGTCGGCCGGGTGCATCCACGCCGCGTGAGCGGAACACGAGTACGCCACCGCTTCGGCCGGACCGGGCTGAGGCCCCGGCGGAAGGCGCCGCCGGGCGCCCCGGTCCGCCCTCGGTCAGGGCCGCTCGGGTCCGCGGTAGGGCAGGGTCTGGCTGTAGACGACGCTGGTGGTGGTGCTGCCGAAGCCGGCCAGTTCGTCCATGAGCTTCTCCAGGTGCTCCATGGAGGTCGCGGCCACCTTGAGGGTGTAGCAGTCGTCGCCGGTGGTGCGCAGGCATTCCAGGATCTCCCGCCGCTCGGCGAGCAGGCGGCGCAGCGGCTGGTGGTGGTTGCCGGGGTACTTCAGCCGGACGACGGCGAGCACGGGGTAGCCGACCTTCGCCAGGTCGACCACGGCGTGGTAGCCGGCGATGACGCCGGTGGCCTCAAGGTGGCGGACCCGTTCCGTGGTGGCCGAGGGACTGAGGCTCACGCGCCGCCCCAGCTCGCTGAGGGAGATGCGTGCCTCGCGCTGCAGCTCGCCGATGATCGCCCAGTCCACGTCGTCAAGATTCACTGCCATATCGCGATTCTACCGGCAGATCCGTGGCGGAACCCGGGGATGACCGGGAGAACAATCTTCCATCCTCCTTGATCGCCGAGATAGCCTCGGATCATGCAACTAGGCGTGAACGTACCGAACTTCGGGCCGGGGACCGACCCCGGTGTGCTGCGCGAGTGGGCGCAGGTCGTGGAGGGGCTGGGCTTCGGCCTCCTCATGATGTCGGATCATGTGGTCGTCACCCCGGAGGTGGCCGAGCGGTACCCGGAGCCGTTCTACGAGCCGTTCACCACGCTGGCCTGGCTGGCCGGGGTGACCAGCACGGTGCGGCTGGGTACCACCGTGCTGATCCTGCCCTACCGGGAGCCACTGCTGGTGGCACGAACGGCGGGCACCCTCAACCGGCTCAGCGGCGGCCGGCTGGTGCTGGGGGTCGGCGTCGGCTGGTCACGGCAGGAGTTCGAGGCGCTCGGCGTGCCGTACTCCGCGCGCGGCAGGCTGACCGACGAGCACCTGGCCGTCCTGCGAAAGGCCTGGGACGAGGAGACCGACGACGGCACCGGCCCGATCCCGGTCTGGGTCGGCGGCCACAGCGAGGCCGCCGTCCGGCGCACCATCAGGTTCGGCGACGCCTGGCATCCGCTGCGGGCCGGCCTCCCGGCCATGCGCTCCGTCCTCGCGCAGCACGCGCTGCCGGGGTTCGCGCCCCGCATCGCCCTGCGGCTCACCGACGCGCCGATCGACGACCCCGAGCGGCTCGCCGGCACCGGTACCGTCGAGCAGGTCCTCGACGATCTGGACCAGTTGCGCAAGCTCGGCGCCGAAACCGTCCTGCTCGACCCCTACCACGGGGACCCGGAGGACACCCGCCGGCCGCACGCCGCCTGGCAGGCCCTCGCCACCGTGGCCAACCACTGGAGGACCGCATCGTGATCACCCCCGCCGACGAGCAGTTCCTGCGCCGCGCGATCGCCCTCGCGGCGAACGCCGTCAAGCTGGGCGACGCGCCCTACGGCTCCCTGCTGGCCGCCCCGGACGGCACGATCCTGATCGAGGCCCACAACACCGTCCGCAGCGACAACGACATCAGCGCCCATCCGGAGCTGAAGCTCGCGCGCTGGGCGGCTCGCGAACTCGATGCCGAGACCGCCGCCCGCACCACCATGTACACCAGCTGCCAGCCCTGCGGCATGTGCGGCGGCGGCATCGCCCGCTCCGGGCTCGGCCGGGTCGTCTTCGCGCTGGCCACCGAGCAACTCGTCGAGCTCAACCCGGTCTCCGGGGCCTGGCCGACGGTGGCCCAGGACGGGCCGGCGCTGTTCGACGAGGCGCGCGTTCCGATCGAGCAGTACTACCGGTCATGACCGTTCCCACGGCCGGCGGACAGCGGCGGGGGCCCGCGGGGGGAGGGCCCCCGCCGATCCGTCCGCACGGGTGAGGGGCGGGAGGTGAGCGGGGCCCGCCCGTACGGCGGCGTCCGGCTGCCCGAGGGGAGCTGGTGGGACTGGGAGGTGATCGGATGGGACGCCGGGCAGTTCCGGCTGGCCTCCGGGCATGACCTCGCCTACCACCACGGCCTGGAGCTGGTCTTCGACCAGCCGGCCTTCGTCAGCTGTCCGGCGGAGTTCCAGGATCCGGTCTTCCGTGCGCCGACCCGCGAGGAGTGGACGGGGCTCACTCGTCGGCTCGGTGGAGTGCCGCCCGTCCTGGTCGCCTTCGAAGCGGACGCCGGCGGCCGGGAGCCCGTCTCCTGCCTGGTCGCCGCAGAGGGGGTTCGAGGTCGTGCACGGGACGGTGCTGAGGTACTGGCGGGAGGATCTCGCCCCCGGTCAGCGCTTCGCCCCGTGGGTACGGCCGCCGGTGTAGCGGCCGGCCCGCCCGAACTCGCCGCCGCACTCCGCCGTGCCGCGGCCGCCCTTCACCGGGCCAGTTCGTCCAGCCGCCGGGCGGCGGCGGCGAGTTCGGGCGGGCCGCCCCGACGGGCGGCGAGCCGGTCGCGGAGGCCACGCAGTTCGTGACCGACCAGGGCGGGCAGGCCGCCGAGGCCGACGCCGACGGCCGGGTCCTCCAGGGCCGGGCGCAGCAGCGCGAGGGCGGCCTGCGGGTCGTCCGCGCAGAGGTGGCAGTCGGCGATCCGGAGCCTGAACAGCAGCCGGGCCGAAGGAAGTTGCTCGGGTGCCAGCAGCTCCAGGGCGGTGCCGGCGGCGTCGAGCGCGCGGCGCGCGAGACCGAGGTCGCCGACCACGGCGGCGGCGTCCCGCAGGGCGGCCGCCGCGCCGGACTCCACCCGTAGGTGCATGGACGCGATGGTCAGCCAGGGGGCGTCGGACTCGTCGCGGGACCCGATGTGGTCGAGGTGCAGGCGGGCCCGGCCGACGTGCCGGACGGTCTCCCGGACGTCCCCGGCCAGGGCGTGCGCGCGGGCCTGGTAGACCTGCGCCATCGCGCCGGCCCAGTGCCGGCCGGGGGCCGCGCGGGTGATCTCACGGGCGTAGCCGAGGGCGGAGGCGGCGTCGCCCTCCAGCCGGGCCAGGGTGCTCATGTCGCTCAGGGCGGCCACCTGGGTGGCCGGGTCGTCGGCCAGTTCGGACCAGCTGAGCGCGCGGTCGAAGCAGGCCATCGCGGTGGCGTTGCGGCCGCGCTGCATCCGCAGGACGCCGGCGGCATGCGCGTACTCCGCGGCGAGCCGGGCCAGCGGGCGGCGCGGGTCGGCCGGCGCCAGCGGCAACTGCCGGACGATCACCCGCAGGGTGTGTTCGACGGCGGCGGCGATGCCCGGGTGGATGTGTTCCTCGCCGGCCCGGATGTGGACGGCGAGAAGGCCGGTCAGGGCGTGCACGGTGTCGGCGTCCGTCCGCGGCGGGCTGTCGGGGGCGGCCGCGCAGAACTCGGCGTGCAGGGCGGCGATGTCGGCGGCCGGGGGGACGGCGCAGCCGGAGGCGCCGTGCAGGGGGCAGAGCAGTCCGTAGTCGGGGAGGCGGGCCGGGAGCAGGCCGCCCAGCGGCGGCAGCGCGGTGCGGGCGGGCTCCGCCGCGGGCCAGCCGGGCAGCGGTGGCCGGACGGGCCGGGCGGGGCCGGGCGGGCTGTGCTGCCCCCGCTCCACGTGTTCCGGGTGGTCCGCGCTCTCGGGGTGGTCGGCGCGCTCGGGGTGGTGCGCGCTCTCGGGGTGGTCGGCGCGCTCCTCACGTTCCTCGGCGGCACGGAAGGCGGTCAGCAGGTCGCCCTCGGCCCCGAGCAGGTCGTCGAGCCGGGCGGCCAGGCGCGGGGTGGCCCGACGGATGCCGTGTTCGAGTTTGCTGATGGCCGTGTGGTCGTAGCCGACCAGGGCGGCCAGCCGGGCCTGGGTGAGGCCGGCGCTCCGGCGCCAGTGGCGCAGCCGGGCACCGAACACCGGCCAGGGGGTCGGGCGTACGGGGGCCCGGGGCGCGGGGGCGGGGCGCGCGCGGTCCAGGGGCACCGGGACGACGGCAGGCCGCGGGGCGGCGGCCGGCAAAGGGGCGACGGCCGGCCCGTCGGTACGCGTGACGGCGTGGCTCCGTTGCACTGCAGCTCCCCCCTGGTCGCCGGGTCGACGGGCGCGACGGGGCGCCCTCCGTGCCAGGACGGTACTGGAGGAACGTCGCCCCGTACATGAGGTGGTCTCAACCACTTTGCGGGGTGGGCACCTTGACAGAACTTGCCGAAGCGCCGTCGGAGATGACTAGACCATTGCTCCGGACATGACGACATGTGAGGGTTCCGGCACCCGAGCGCGGACACCCCGGTACGACCGCCCTCCCCGGCGGCGTACCGGGGGCACCACCGCTGCACCGTCCGCGCTCGAGGACCCCCACGTTCGAGGAGCCTCGATGCAGCACGGAACCACCAAACGCAGATTGCTGACGGCCGGGACAACCCTGGCCGTCCTGGCAGGCATGATGGCCACCACCGCCGGATCGGCGTCGGCCAGGCCGGACGGGCCCACCACTCCCCCGCCCAGCGCCCTTGCCGCCGCCGTTTCCGCCGCCGACCAGGCGGCCGCCGCCGGCCTGGACTCGCTCGCCAAGGGCCCCGGCGAGAGCTACGAACGGCACACCGTCACACCGTGGATCGACGGCATGTATTCGGTGGCGTACGAGCGCAGCTACCGCGGCCTGCCGGTGGTCGGCGGCGACGCCGTCGTGATCGCCGACGGGCAGGGCCGGGTCCGGGCCACCCAGTCCGCCTCCACCGGCCCGGTCGGGGTGCCGACCACCCCCGTGGTCGGCGCGGCGGAGGCCGAGCGGACCTCCCGCGGCGCCCTCGCCGCCGTGGACGCGGTCGACTCGCACCGGCTGGTCGTCCGGGTCAAGGACGGCAAGGGCCGGCTCGCCTGGGAGACCGTGCTCACCGGCCGGACCGCGACCGCCCCCAGCCACCAGCACGTCTTCGTCGACGCCCGGACGGGCGCGCTGATCGACAGCTACGACGACGTCAAGGCCGGCACCGTCAACAGCAGGTGGAACGGCCCCTCGCCGCTGACCATCAGCACCACGGGCTCCGGCAGCTCCTACTCGCTGCGCGACCCCGGCCGCTCCGGGCTGAGCTGCGCCGACTACAGCAGCGGCCAGGTCTTCTCCAAGTCCAGCGACTCCTGGGGCACCGGCAACCCGACCAGCAAGGAGACCGGCTGCGCCGACGTGATGTTCGCGGCGCAGAAGGAATGGGACATGCTCCGCGACTGGCTGGGCCGCAACGGGCACAACGGCAACGGCGGCAGCTGGCCGGTCAAGGTCGGCCTGAACGACGTCAACGCCTACTGGGACGGCTCGTCGATATCGATCGGCCACAACAACGCCAACGAGTGGATCGCCTCGATCGACGTGGTCGGCCACGAGTTCGGCCACGGCATCGACCAGTACACGCCCGGCGGCGCGAACAACGAGTCCGGCCTGGGCGAGGCGACCGGCGACATCATGGGCGCCCTCACCGAGGCGTACGCGGCCGAGCCGTCCCCGTACGACAACCCCGACTACACCGTCGGCGAGATGATCAACCTGGTCGGCAGCGGGCCGATCCGGAACATGTACAACCCCTCGCTGGTCGGCAACAACCCCAACTGCTACTCGGCCTCGATCCCCAACACCGAGGAGCACGCGGCGGCCGGCCCGCTGAACCACTGGTTCTACCTGCTGGCCGAGGGCTCGGCCCCCGGCGGCGGCAAGCCGTCCAGCCCGACCTGCAACAGCTCCTCCGTGACCGGGATCGGCATCCGCGACGCCGGCCGGGTCTTCTACGGCGGCATGCTGCTCAAGACCAGCGGGATGACCTACAAGCGCTACCGGACGGCCACCCTCACGGCGGCCAAGAACCTGGACCCGGGCTGCACCATGTTCAACCGGGCGAAGGCGGCCTGGGACGCGGTCAGCGTGCCGGCCCAGACCGGTGACCCGACCTGCACCCCGTCCGGCACCAACGACTTCTCGCTGACGCTCGGCCCGGCCGCCGGTTCGGTCCAGCCCGGCGCCTCGACCAGTTCCACGGTCAGCACCGCGGTCACCTCCGGCAGCGCGCAGACCGTCAACCTCACCGCCTCCGGCCAGCCGAGCGGCGTCACGGTGAGCTTCAACCCGTCGTCCGTGCAGGCCGGTTCGTCCGCCACGATGACCGTGTCGGCGTCCGCCGCGGCGGTCGCCGGCAGCTACACCGTCACGGTGACCGGCAGCGGCACCGCGACCCACACCGCGCAGTACTCGCTCACCGTGGGCGGCGGCAACCCGGGCGGCAACGCGCCGGACATCAGCGTCGCCAACGTGCAGGCCCACCTCGCCCAGCTGAACACCATCGGCTCGCAGAACGGCGGCAACCGCCGGGCCGGCACCGCCGGGCACTCGCAGTCGCTGGCCTACGTCAAGGGCAAGCTCCAGGCGGCCGGTTACACCGTCACCGAGCAGTCCTGCACCTCCTGCACGTACGTCTCCAACAACCTGATCGCGGACTGGCCGGGCGGCCCCGCCGACCAGGTCACCATGCTCGGCGCCCACCTGGACAGCGTCTCCGCCGGGCCCGGCATCAACGACAACGGCTCCGGCTCCGCCGTCCTGCTGGAGAACGCGCTCGTTCTCGCCCAGCAGAACCCGACCCTGACCCGGCACGTCCGCTTCGCCTGGTGGACGGGCGAGGAGCAGGGCCTGCAGGGCTCCAACCACTATGTGAGCCAGCTCGGTTCGACCCAGCGCAGCGCCATCAAGGGCTACTACAACTTCGACATGGTGGGCTCGCCCAACGCCGGCTACTTCATCAACAACATCACCTCCGCGGCCTCCGCGCCGATGAAGGCGTACTGGGACTCGCTGAACGTCCAGCCCGAGGAGAACGTCGAGGGCCAGGGCCGCTCCGACGACTACTCGTTCCAGCAGGCGGGCATCCCCACCTCCGGCTACGCGGCCGGCGCCAGCGCCGTCAAGACCTCCGCCCAGGCGGCCAAGTGGGGCGGCACCGCGAACCGGGCCTACGACTCCTGCTACCACTCGGCCTGCGACACCAGCAGCAACATCAACGCCACCGTGCTGGACCGCAGCGCCGACGGCGTCGCGTACACCCTGTGGAAGACCTCGGTCGGAGGAACCACTCCCGCCAACGACTTCTCCCTCTCGGTGAACCCGACGACCGGCAACACCACCGCCGGCGGCTCCACCACCGCCACCGTGGCCACCGCCACCACCTCCGGCAGCGCCCAGACGGTGAACCTCACCGCCTCCGGCCAGCCGAGCGGCACCACGGTCTCCTTCAGCCCGGCCTCGGTGCAGTCCGGCTCCTCGGCCACGATGACCGTCTCGGTCGGCGCGAGCACCGCCGCCGGCACGTACACCATCACCGTGACCGGCACCGGCTCCGCCACCCACAGCACCACCTACTCGCTGGTCGTCGGCGGCGGCCAGGGCGGCGGGACCTGGGCGGCCGGCACCGTCTACCAGGCCGGCGACATCGTCACCTACGGCGGGATCAGCTACCGCTGCCTGCAGGGCCACCAGGCCCAGACCGGCTGGGAGCCGCCCATCGTGCCGGCCCTCTGGCAGCGCATCTGACCCGGCGACAAGCCACCGCGGCCCGTTGGGGGACGGGCCGCGGCCGGAAACGCCGCCCGCCCGAGAGGGGTTCAGTGGGCGGACGGCAGGGATCGGCGCGGACCGGGGTGAGGGAGGGCCCCGGGCGGGCGGGCGGCCGGCGGGTGAGACCGTCCGCCGCCCGCCCGGGGGGAACCGTAGCGCCGGCCGGACCCGCCGTCACGGAGGCGACGTGCGGGGCGGGTTGACCCTCCGCCGATCCGGGGAAGGGGGCGGGCGGGGGTGCCGTGTGGCGACACGCGGCACCCCCGCCCGTCGGCGTTCCCGGTGCCCGCGCGAAGGTCCGACCCGCCGGTCGGGTGACCGCGCGGCTCGGCACCCCGGCCGTCCGGCCGCCGGTCCGGGGATCGCCCGCCGGACGGTGCGAGACTGGGCCCGACCAGCGCTCCCCGCGCGGCAGCCCCGTACCGAAGGACAGCCACCCACGTGTCACCGGCGCCCACCATCCGCAGCGACGTCCCCGGCTCCTTCCCCTGGAGCGTCTTCCACGAGCGCCACCCGAAGCTCGTCCAGCAGGTGCTCGACGCGCTGCCCTACGGACCCGCCGAACGGGCTGCGGTCGAGGACCTGCTCGCGGAAAGCACCACCGGCCTGCTGCGGCCGCTGACCGACGACGGCGACGACCACGGACTCTGGCTGGAGTGGGGCCGGGACGTCTGGGGCACCCCCTGGGGCGAGGCGCCGTTCCTCTGGGCCGAGAGCTACTTCTACCGCCGGCTGCTGGCGGCCACCGGCTACTTCGGGTCGGGCGCCTGGCGCGGGGTCGATCCGTTCGCCCCCTTCAAGGACGCCGAACTGGCCGGGCCGGCGGTCGACGAGGAGCTCGCGGCCCTGGGCGAGCTGCGGGGGCTCGCACCCGCGCAGCGGACGGAGGCCCTGCTGGCCTCGGCCCTCTGGGGCAACCGCGCGGACCTCGGCTTCGGTCTCACGGCCGCCCCGGTGGCGGGCCGCCCGGCGGGGCTGGTCGCGGACGACAGCCGGCTGCTGTTCGCGGCGCCGGCCGCCGCGGGGCGGGGGCGGGTCTGCCTGGTCGCGGACAACGCCGGCCGCGAACTGCTGCCGGACCTCGTCCTGGTCGACCACCTGCTCACCGAGGCCCTGGCCGCCGAGGTGGTGCTCTACGTGAAGCCGTACCCGTACTACGTGTCCGACGCGACCATGGCCGACGTCCTGGCCGCGCTCCGGCGGCTGCGCTCCTCGCCCGAGCCCGAGGCCGGGCGGGCCGGCCAGCGGCTCTGGCAGGCCATGCACACCCGCCGGCTGGTCGTCCGCACCCATCCGTTCTTCTGCGCGCCGCTGCCCTACCGGGACATGCCGCCGGATCTGCGGGCCGAGTTCGCGGGCGCGGCGGTGACGGTCCTCAAGGGCGACCTCAACTACCGCCGGCTGGTCGGCGACCAGCTCTGGCCCGCCATCACCCCGTTCGCCGGCGCGGCCGGTCACTTCCCCTCCCCCGTCGCGGCCTTGCGTACGCTGAAGTCGGACGTGGTGGTCGGCCTGGACGAACGGGTGGTGACCGACCTGGACGCCTACGGCGCCCCGTGGCGGACCAGCGGCACGCACGCCCTGATCCAGGTGCACGGCATGCCGTGACCACCGCCGGACGGCTCCGGACCACCGCGGTGCGGCAGGCGCCAGGTCCTTGCCCGTCCTGTCCGCCGGCCCGGCTGCTCAGCCCGTCGGGCGCGGCAGCACCCCCGCGAGGACGGTGGCGACGGTCCTGCTGAGCACCTCGCTCCCGGGCGGCGCACCGGTGGCGCCGGCGAAGAGCAGGTGGCCGGCCCCGATCAGGGTGGGGGCGACGGTGTCGACGTCCGCGTCCGCGGCGATCCGGCCCACCTCCCGCTCGGCGGCGAGGTACGTGGCGATCATCGTGGTGGCCTCGGCGAGCAGCGGGACGCCGGCCGGCACCTGCGGGCGGAGCCTGGCCCGGAGCTCGTCCCGGGAGATGACCAGGCCGACGACGGCCACCGCGACCGATTCGAACAGGGTGGCCAGCGCCTCGGTGAGGTTGCCGGTGACGGTGCCCTCGCCCGCCCGGGCGCGCAGCGCGGCGGACTGCCCGTCGATCCGGGCGGTGCGGTCGAGCACGAGTTCGGCGAGGAAGGCGTCGAAGTCGGCGAAGTGCCGGTGCAGGACGCCCTTGGCGCAGCCCGCCTCGGTGGTGACCGCCCGGCTGGTCAGTGCGTTGGGCCCGCTGCGCAGCAGGACGCGCTCGGCGGCGTCGAACAGCTGCTCGCGCGCGTCGCGGATGGCTACCCCCGTCGGCATGGTGCGGCTCTCCCTCTCCGGCCCGTGGCCGAACCCGTTGACGAGTGGGCGCATGCCCACTATGAATGGGCACATGCCCACTTTACCGCCTCCGGAGGCCTCTCCCCCGCAGGACCAGCCGCACCACCACCGGCCGCTCGCCGAGTCCTTCGGTACGGACGCCGAACGCTACGACCGCACCCGGCCGCGCTATCCCGACGCCCTGGTGCGCCGGATCATCGCCGCCTGCCCGGGCCGGGACGCTCCCGACCTGCTCGACGTCGGGGTCGGCACCGGCATCGAGGCCCGGCAGTTCCGGGCGCACGGCTGCACGGTGCTCGGGGTCGAGCCCGACCCGCGGATGGCCGCCTTCGCCCGCCGCGGGGGCGACCAGGTCGAGGTGGCGACCTTCGAGGCCTGGGACAGCGCCGGCCGGCGCTTCGACGGAGTCGTCTCCGGGCAAGCCTGGCACTGGGTGGACCCGGCCGTGGGGGCGGCGAAGGCAGCCGGGGTCCTGCGGCCGGGCGGCCGGCTGGCGGCGTTCTGGAACGTCGCCCGGCCCCCGGCAGAGGCCGCCGGGGCCTTCGCGGCGGTCTACGACCGGTTCGCGCCCGAGTCGCTGGCGGCGCGCGCCCACCGGCGGCCGGCGCACGCGCCGGACGGGTACTCGACCCTGTTCGACCGGGCCGCCGACGGCATCCGGCGGGCGGGCGCCTTCGGCGAGCCGGAGCAGTGGCGGTTCGACTGGACCCGGCCGTACACCCGCGACGAATGGCTGGACCAGTTGCCCACCCAGGGCGACCACGGCCGGCTCCCGCCGGCCGACCTGGCAGCGGTGCTGGCCGGTGTGGGCGCCGCCGTGGACGCCCTGGGCGGCGCGTTCACGATGGAGTACACCGCCGTCGTGGTGACCGCGGCGCTGCGCGGCCACGTCTGACGGCGGGGCGGAGGCGCCCGAGCGGATGCGGACCACGGCCGTGCCCGGCCCGAGCGGGGACCGGGCCGGGCGCGGCCGGGCGGGCGTCGGCCTCGTCAGCGGTGGTTCAGCCAACCCATCGCGGCGGTCGGCCGGTTGGCGTAGTCGAACAGGGCCTGGTTCTCCCAGGCGTTGCCGGAGGCGGGATCGGCCGGGTCCCAGCCGTTGCCGGGCACGGCCGTCCAGGCCGGCTCCCAGTAGAAGGCCCCGAGCCCCTTGCCCCCCGGCACGGCCTCGACCACGTTGAGCACGTCGCGCAGCGCGGCGGCCTGGCCGGCCTGGGTGGCCGGGTAGCCGGTCGTCAACTGGGCGGTGGTGGCGAGGTTGTTCTCCAGGGAGTCCTTGTTGTCGAGGGTGAAGGCGTAGGCCGTCTCGGCCACGGCGACCTTCTTGCCGTACCGGGCGGCCATGTCGTCGAGCGTGGTCTGCAGGTCGTTCAGCGGGCCGTGCCAGTAGCTGTAGTAGGAGAGCCCGATGACGTCGAACGGCACGCCGTGCGACACCGCGTTGTCGAAGAAGGTGCGGGCGCCGGCGTCGTCCCCGCCCTTGGCCAGGTGCAGCATGACCTGGGTGGAGGCGCTGACGGCCTTCGCGGCCGCGGCGCCCTGGGTGAGGAAGGAGCCAAGGTTGGTCCAGTTGGCGGTGGAGCCCTCCGGCCAGAGCATGCCGCCGTTGATCTCGTTGCCGATCTGCACCATGTCGGCGGTGGTGCCCTGCGCCTTGAGGGCGTTCAGCACGTCGTAGGTGTGGCCGTACACGGCGGTGCCCAGCTGGGTCGCGGTGTACGAGGCCCAGGGCGAGGGCTTGGTCTGCGCGCCCGGGTCGGCCCAGACGTCGGAGTAGTGGAAGTCGATGAGGATCTTCATGCCGAGTGCCTTGGCGCGGGCGGCCATGGTCAGCACCCTGGCCTTGGAGTTGTAGCCGTCGGCGGGGTCGACCCAGACCTTCAGCCGGGCGTAGTTGGCGCCGGCCGCGTGCAGGACGGTCAGGGCGTCGGCTGCGGTGCCGTCGGCGTAGGCGTAGGTGCCGCCCTTGTCCTCGCTCTTCTTCAGGGTGGAGACGTCGACGCCGCGGGCGGCGACGCCGGTGCTGCCCGAGGTCAGCGTGATGTCGTCGACGTTGAGCCAGTTCCCGGCGTTGGCGTCGGAGTTGATGCTGATCGTGCACTGGCCGTTGGTCACCGAGACGGGCGTGACCAGTCGGATCCAGCCGCCGTTCGGGGTGACCGGGAGGTCGGTGCGCTGATCGGCGCCGCCGCAGCCCTTGAGGGCGAGGTAGGCGGCGTTCTGCCCGCCGCTGGAGCGGACCCAGGCGGTCAGCGTGTAGCTGCCGTTGGTGAGGCCGGACAGGTACTGGTAGGTCTCGACCTTGTAGGCGGAGGCCGACCAGTGGGTGAGCCGGTAGGAGCCGCCGTGGCCGCCGGCCTCGGTGTAGGAGGCGGCGTTCTGGCCGCCGGCGGAGTAGGTGGACCATCCGGTGGGGGTCGCGGTGCCGGCGCCGCCGGTCTCGAAGCCGGGGTTGGCGACGGTGACGGCCGCCTGTGCGGAGGTGGTGGGGAGCGCGACCGTGGTGGCGGCGGCGATCACGAGCGAGGCGGCGCTGCTGGCGAGCAGGCGCCTGGTTCCCTGGGGCATCGTCGTCCTTGGCGATGAGGTGGGGTGGGGGAGGTGGAGCCGTGGGGGTGCGGCCCGGCGGCCGTGCGCTGGGAGGACGGCCGCCGGGCCGGGGCGGGGCACCTGCCCGGACCGACCCTCGGCGGGCCGGGCAGGAGTCAGAGCCGGACGACGCGGGTGGTGCCCGCGGGGACGTCCAGGGTGCCGGACACGGGTGCGCCGGTGAGCAGTTCGACGCCGTCGCCGGACAGCGGGACGCGGGCGTCGGCGCCGCTGTGGTTGATGGCGAAGAGGTACCGGCCGTGTGCACCGGCCCGTTCCACCACCTCGACGTCGCGGGGCAGTTCGCGCTCCGGCAGGCCTGCCTCGGCGGCCGCCCGGGCGAGCACGCTGTCGAGGCCGGCGGCGTCCAGGCGACTGGAGACGTACCAGGCCGAGCCGGCGCCGAGCACGTGGCGGGTCACGGCGGCGTGCCCGGCGGCCGGTCCGTCGGCGTACCGCCAGAGGGTCTCGGCGCCGCGCGGCACGACGAACTCCGACCACACGTCACCGGTCAGTTCGGCCCCCTCACCGGTCCGTTCAGCCCCGTCCCCGTCGCCGGTGAGCCTGACCCGCTGCCCGGCCCGCAGGGGTGCGAACTCCTCGACCGTGAGGCCGAGGATCTCGCGCAGCGCGCCGGGGTGCGGGCCCGGGTGCACGGCGTCGTGCTCGTCGACGATGCCGGAGAAGCAGGAGACCACCAGGGTGCCGCCGTTCTCCACGTAGCTGCGCAGGTTGCGGGCGGCGGCCTCGGTCATCAGGTACAGGGCGGGGACGAGTACCAGCGGGTAGCCGGCGAGATCGGCCTCGGGGTGGGCGAAGTCGACGGTGAGGTGGCGGTCGTAGGCGGCCGCGTACCAGCTGTCGGCCCGCTCGCGGGCGTCCAGGTCGACGCTGGGCCGCCACTCCAGCTTCTGCGCCCACCAGGACTGCCAGTCCCACAGGACGGCGGCCTCCGCGACCACCCTGCTGTCCCGGACCTCGCCCAGCGAGCCGAGCGCGGAGCCGAGTTCGACCACCTCGCGCCAGATCCGGCTGTCGGTGCCCGCGTGCGGCAGCATCGCGGAGTGGAACTTCTCGGCGCCGTGCCGGGAGGCCCGCCACTGGAAGAACATCGCGCCGTCGGAGCCGCGCGCGACGTGGGCGAGGCTGTTGCGGGCCATCTCGCCGGGCTGCTTGGCGAGGTTGCGGGGCTGCCAGTTGACCGCGCCGGTGGAGTGCTCCAGCAGCAGCCAGGGCCGGCCGCCGGCGACCGAGCGGGTGAGGTCGGCGGACATCGCGAGGTTGATGTGGTTCCGCTCGCCCTCGGCGACCAGGTAGTGGTCGTTGGCGACCAGGTCGACCTCGCGGCCCCAGGCCCAGTAGTCGAGGGACTCGCACTGGGAGAGCGCGGTCATGAAGTTGGTGGTGACCGGGATGCCGGGGGCCAGGCGGTGCAGGATGTCCCGCTCGCGCCGGAAGTTGTCCAGCAGCGCGTCACTGGTGAACCGGGCCCAGTCGAGCTGCTGCGCGGGGTTGCCGGCGGTGGGGGTGAGCCGGGGCGGGCGGATGTCGTCCCAGCTGGTGTAGTGCTGGCCCCAGAAGGTGGTGCCCCAGGCCTCGTTGAGCTGCTTGAGGGTGGTGTACCGCTCGGTGAGCCAGCGGCGGAAGTGCTCGGCGGAGGTCTCGCACCAGCAGGCGCTGACCGGCACGCCGTACTCGTTGTGGACGTGCCACAGGGCGACGGCCGGGTGGCCGCCGTAGCGCCGGGCGAGCTGTCCGGTGATCGAGGCGGCGGCCTCCTGGTAGGCGGGCGAGCTGTGGCAGATGGCGCCGCGTGAGCCGAACTCGTACCGGACGCCCTCGCGGTTGACCGGCAGCACCTCGGGATGGTCCCGGTAGAACCAGGCCGGGGGCACCACGGTGGGGGTGCCGAGGTCGACCCTGATCCCGTTCTCGTGCAGCAGGTCGAGCAGCCGGTCGAGCCAGCCGAAGTCGTAGGCGCCGCGCTCGGTCTCCAGCAGGGCCCAGGAGAAGATCCCGACGCTGACCATGGTGACGCCGGCCTCGCGCATCAGCCGGACGTCCTGCGCCCAGACCTCCTCCGGCCACTGCTCCGGGTTGTAGTCCCCGCCGTAGGCGAGCGTCTCCAGCCCGACGGGCCGGCGGGGCCGGTCCAAGGGCCCGGCGGCCGCCTCCGGGGTGTTGTCGCGGGTCAGCGGGTGTTCCATGGATGCTCCATCGGGAAGAACTGTGAACGTACACAGCCTTGGGCGCTCTGTGTTTCGGCAACATAACCGTATGAGGCTGGGGATTGACAAGTATCCGCTGCGTTTCCGTACTGTGAACGTGCACAGCGACGGTCGTGGTCCCGGGAGCACCGGAGGCCACCTCCCGTACGTCGTGAACCCCCACCCTTCCCCCGCTCCCCCAGCCGTGATCCCGGGAGGATCCATGCCCCGTCGCCTTGCCCTCGCCACGGCCGCCACGCTCTGCGCCGCGCTCGCGCTGACCGCCTGCGGCAGCAGCGGCAGCGGCTCCGACGCCGCCGGGCCCGCCGCCGGGCCGGTCAAGCTGACCTTCTGGTCCTGGACGCCGAACATGGACAAGGTGGCCGCGATCTGGAACGCCGCCCACCCGGACATCCAGGTCAGCGTCCAGAAGCAGGCCTCCGGCGACGACCTGGTCACCAAGACCATCACCGCCGCCAAGGCCGGAAACGCCCCCGACCTCCTCCAGGCCGAGTACCAGGCCCTGCCCACCCTGGTCAGCAACGACGTGCTCGCCGACATCGCCAAGGAGACGGCGGGCGTCAAGGACAAGTTCGCCGCCGGGGTCTGGCAGCAGGTCACGCTCGGCTCGGACGCCGTGTACGCCGTCCCCGAGGACACCGCGCCGCTCGCCCTCTACTACCGGCAGGACCTCTTCCAGCAGTACGGGCTGAAGGTGCCCACCACCTGGGCCGAGTTCGCCGACGCCGCCCGGCAGCTCAAGCAGAAGGACCCGGCCAAGGCCCTCACCACCTTCTCGGCCAACGACTCCGGCCTGTTCGCGGGCCTGGCCCAGCAGGCCGGCGCCAAGTGGTGGACCGCCTCCGGCGAGACCTGGAAGGTCGGCATCGACGACGCCGCGAGCAAGAAGGTCGCCGACTTCTGGGGCGGCCTGGTGAAGGAGGGGGCGATCGACAACCAGCCGATGTACACCCCGGCCTGGAGCAAGGCGCTGAACGACGGCAGCCAGATCGCCTGGGTCTCCGCCGTCTGGGCACCCGGCGTCTTCACCTCCTCCGCCCCGGACACCAAGGGCAAGTGGGCGATCGCCCCGCTTCCGCAGTGGAACGCCGGCGAGTCCGTGACCGGCAGCTGGGGCGGCTCCACCACGGGCGTCACCACCGGCGCCGCGAAGGCCGGCCACGGCGCCGCCGCCGCGCAGTTCGCCGGCTGGCTGAACACCGACCCGGAGGCCGTCGCCGCGCTGGTCAAGGAGGCCGGCATCTACCCGGCCGCGACCGCCGCCCAGAGCGGCGGCGCGCTCGCCACCGCGCCGGAGTTCTTCGCCAACCAGGCGGACTTCTACACCCAGGCCGCCGCGATCGCGAAGAACACCGCCCCCGCCGCCTGGGGTCCCAACGTCAACGTCGCCTACTCCACCTTCAAGGACGCCTTCGGCAAGGCCGCTCAGGACAAGGGCGACTTCTCCGCCGCGCTGACCGCCATGCAGCAGGCCACCGTCGCCGACCTGAAGAAGAACGGCTTCAAGACCGAGGGCTGACCGCCCCGCCAGCCCCGGCCCGGGGGCCCCGCCGCACGGCGCGGCCCCCGGGCGCCGATCCCCCCCGACTCCCTAGGACCGCCATGGCGTCCCACCAGCCCCGCCCGTCCCGGCGCCTCGCCCCGTACGCCTTCCTCACGCCGGCCGTCATCCTGTTCACGCTCTTCTTCGCGGTGCCGATCGGCTACGCGCTCCACCTGAGCTTCCGCGCCGTCCAGGTCAAGGGCCTGGGCCTCGGGTCGCACGCCCGCACCGAGGTCTGGGCGGGCCTGTCCAACTACACCTCCGCCCTCGGCGACCCGGAGCTGCTGGCCGGCGCCGGCCGCACCCTGCTGTACGGGGGGCTGCTCGTCCCGGCCATGCTCGGCGGGGCGCTGCTGCTCGCCCTGCTGCTGGACACCCCCCGGGTCCGGCTCGGCACCTTCTCCCGGCTCGCGATCTTCCTGCCGTACGCCGTGCCCGGCATCGTCGCCTCACTGCTCTGGGGCTTCCTCTACCTGCCGACCGTCAGCCCCGGCTACTTCCTGCTGGACAAGGCCGGCATCGGCGGGCCCGACCTGCTGCACGGCAACGGACTGTTCGTGGCGCTCGCCAACATCGCGGTCTGGGGCGGCACCGGCTTCAACATGATCGTGATCTACACCTCGCTGCGGGCCATCCCGGTCGAGCTGTACGAGGCGGCCCGCCTCGACGGCGCGTCCGAGCTGCAGATCGCCCTGCGGATCAAGATCCCGATGGTGCTGCCCTCGCTGGTGCTCACCTTCTTCTTCTCGATGATCGCCACCCTGCAGGTGTTCAGCGAGCCGATGACCCTCAAGCCCCTGACCAACAGCATGAGTTCGACCTGGAGCCCGCTGATGAAGGTCTACCGCGACGCCTTCGTCCAGGGGGACATCCACTCCGCCGCCGCCACCTCGGTGGTCGTCGCGGGCGCGACGCTGGTCCTGTCCTTCGGCTTCCTCAAGCTGGTCAACAAGCGCTCCGACGGAGGCAGCTGAGCCATGAGCACCACCCTGACCCCCCGCCGCCGCACCGCCCCCGCACCGGGCACCTCCCCCGGCAGCGCCGTCGCCCCGCCCCGCCGCACGGCCTGGATCCCCACCCTGCTCCTGCTGCTCGGCGCGGTCTACTGCCTGATCCCGATCCTCTGGGTGGTGACGGCCGCCACCAAGAGCAGCGGCGAGCTGTTCACCACCTTCACCTTCTCCCCCGGCAGCGGCTTCCTCGACAACCTGGCCGAACTCTCCGCCTACCGCGGCGGCGTCTACTGGCGATGGATGGCCAACTCGGCCCTGTACGCGGGCGTCGGCGCCCTGCTGTCGGCCGCGCTCTCCGGCGTCACCGGCTACGCGCTCGCCAAGTACCGGTTCCGGGGGCGTACCGCGATCTTCAACATCCTGCTGGCCGGCGTGCTGATGCCGCCGATCACGCTGGCCGTCCCGCAGTACCTGCTGATGGCCCAGGCCGGCCTGGCGGACAGCTACTGGTCGGTGCTGCTGCCCAGCATCGTCAGCCCGTACGGCATCTACCTGGCGCGGATCTACGCCGCCGCCGCGATCCCCGACGAGGTGGTCGAGGCCGCCCGGGTGGACGGCGCGAAGGAGTTCCGGCTGTTCCGCAGCGTGGCGCTGCCGATGATGGTGCCCGGGCTGGTCACCGTCTTCCTGTTCCAGTTCGTGGCGATCTGGAACAACTTCCTGCTCCCCTACATCATGCTCGGCGACGACCACCGGTTCCCGGTCACGGTGGGCCTGTACTCGCTGCTCCAGCAGGGGGCGAACGCCCCCGCGCTGTACACCCTGGTGATCACCGGCGCGCTGCTCTCGGTGGTGCCGCTGATCCTGCTCTTCCTCGGGCTCCAGCGCTACTGGCGCATCGATCTGCTCTCCGGAGCCGTCAAGTCCTGACCGTCCGCCGCTGCCGCGCTTGTCGGCAGCCCCTCCGCAAGGAACGCTTGGCACCATGACCGAACCAGCAGCCCAGGGCCGGCCCGCCGGCAAGCCCCGCCGCGCACCGACCATCCACGACGTCGCCGCGGTCGCGGGTGTCTCGCGCGGCACCGTGTCGCGGGTGCTGCAGGGCGGGCACAACGTCAGCCCGGCCTCGATGGAGGCGGTGAACGCGGCGATCGGCAAGCTCGGGTACGTGGTCAACCGGCACGCCCGCAACCTGGTCACCCAGCGCTCCAACTCGGTGGCGTTCCTGCTCACCGAACCGCAGGAGCGCTTCTTCGAGGACCCCAACTTCACCACCCTGCTGCGGGGTTGCACAGCCGCCCTGGGCGAGCACGACATCCCGCTGCTGCTGATGACGGCGGGCGACGAGGCGGAACGCCGCCGGGTGGTGCGCTACCTGGCGGCCGGCCACGTGGACGGGGTGCTGCTGGTCTCCTCCCATCGGGGGAACCCGATGATCGAGCACCTGCGGGAGGCCGAGATCCCGATGGTCTCCTGCGGCAAGCCGCTCGGCCAGCGCGGCCGGGTCGCGTACGTCGCGGCCGACGACCGGGAGGGCGCCAAGGACATGGTCCGCCACCTGATCGAATCGGGCCGCGGCCGGGTCGCCACCGTCGCGGGGCCGCAGGACACCCCCGGCGGGGTCGAACGGCTGCTGGGCTACCGCGAGGTGCTGGACGAGTACGGCATCGCCTTCGACGAGAGCCTGGTGGCGTACGGCGACTACAGCCGGGCCGGCGGCGAGCAGGCCGCCGACCGGCTGCTGGCGACCGCACCCGGCCTGGACGCGCTCTTCGTCGCCTCGGACCTGATGGCCGACGGCGCGCTGGCCGCCCTGGAGCGGGCCGGCCGCAGCGTCCCCGGGGACGTCGCGGTCGGCGGCTTCGACGACTCGCCGGCCGCCCTGACCACCCGCCCGGCGCTCACCACCGTCCGCCAGCCCTGGGACCGGATCAGCCACGAGATGGTCCGGCTGCTGCTCGCCCAGATCGCGGGCGAGACCCAGCCGACGGTGATCCTGCCGACCGAGCTGGTGATCCGCGAGTCGGCCTGAGGGCCAGGCCCGGGGCCGGCGGCCCCGGGCCCCGGGGCGTCCGGGGCCGCCGGGGCGTCTCAGTCGAGGCCCGGGCCGGGCGTCGACTCCGCCTCCGACTCCGCCTGCGGTGTGAGAAGCATGACGCCGAGCGCCTCCTCCATGCCCCGGGCGGCCGCGACGATGCGAGCGGTGCCCACCAACGGGGCCAGGGCCACCAGCACCCCGCGGACCCGCTCCGGCGGGATGCCGCTCTCCCGGGCGGCTGCGACGTTCAGCAGGTAGGAGTCGGGCGCGGCTCCCATCGCGACCAGGGCAGCGATCCGGACCAGGAGGTAGCTCTCCTCGTCCAGGCCTGATGCTTCGAAGGCGCCCAGCGTCAACCCGGTGAGGACTTCCAGCAGCGGCGGCACGGAGCCCGCGGCCTGTCCCGGATCACCGCTCGCGTCGAAGGCTGCCATCTCGCTCGTTCCTCTCGTCGGGTGCGCCGTCCGAGCGCCGCACTCGTCGACCGCCCTGGGCGCGTGCCACGGGACCGGGCCGGTGACGTGCGGCTCCGTCCGTCCCGACCACCGTCTCACGCGGCACCCACCACCGGCCCGTCGTACGCGCCCGAGCACGCGCCGCGGAACGCGCCCGCACCGCACCCGCACCCGCACCCGCACCCGCACCCGGCGGAGCAACCCGTCCGGGCAGGAAGGGCGTCACGAACCCGGCCTGCCACCGCGGGTGCCGGGCACCGCCGTCGTCGGGCCCCGCCCGCACCGACCAGGAGGCTGGTCATGGCGCACAGCGGCTGAAACCTGGAGGATGGGGCGGTGCCGAAGAATCCGCCGCCGCCGATCCGTCGCTCACCGCGTCAGCGACCGATCGGCGCAGAGGCCCACCGGTTGCGGCCGACCGGCTTGACGGTCCGCCACCGCGCGGGACCTGCCCACGCGACAGGGGAGGGCGCGAACGCGGCCGGCTCCCCGGACGCGGCGCCGGCCCGCGGCCGCCGCCTCGGCGCGCCCTGCGGGCAACTCCCGTCCGCCCCGTCGACCCCGCCGCGCCGGTCATGACGCCCGTCCCCGCGCTGCCCGCCGGGGCCGCCTGGCACGACACGGGCAGCACGGTCTTCCGCTACGCGGCCCGGGCCGACGGGCACTGGTGGGTCCTGCGGCTCAACGACTTCCCTGAGCATCCCCTCTTCACCCTGTTCATCGACGCAGCGGTCGTCGGTGACATCGACGACCTCCCCGCCGCCTGGCGGCTGACGCCACGGGCGGCGCTCCCCGTCCTCCACGCGCCGGACCGCGCCGAGATGCTCCGCGTCATGAGCGGTCTCGGCCCCTACGGTGCGGAGGCCGGCACGCCGTGCACGGGCGACTGGTGCACCTGCAGCCTCCTCACCGACGACTACGCCGCCCGGCCGAGCACCCCGCCAGAGGATTCCGCGGAGGACACCGGATCGGCGCCTTCGTGAGCGGACTCCCTGGAAGGCGGGCACCCCGAGCCCCGACGTCCGGACCACCCGGTACGCCGGAATGCTCAGTGGAACCAGCAGTAGAGGTTGCCTCTCGTGGTCGCGGCGCTCGTGGCGAGCCGTGCGACCGCTCGTACCAGGGCCGGGAGATCGTCGTCGGTCATCTCGTCGCCGTCCTCACGGCGGAGCCGCTCGGCCCAGCGGGCCGCGAGTCGCTCCAGTTCCTCGACGCGGGCGTCGGCGAGCGAGCGGGTCAGCCGGGGCGGAAGAGCGAACATTCCGCTGCCGTCATGGGTCCAGGGCTTGATCCAGCGCGGTTCCGAGGGCCTCGCCGACGCTGAGCGCCGCCGCAGGAAGGCCAGGCCTCGTCCTGGCGGATCCGGGAGCGGGCCGGCGAAGTAGCGGTCCCACTCGTCGACGGCCCCGAGTGCGGAGAAGTACTCGCCCGTCAGCGTGGCGAACCGGTCCGGACCGGCCGGGAACGCGACGGCGCTGCCGTCGTCAGGAGCGGCGAAGAACGCTGTGCCGGGGCTCACCGCGCGCCTCGGGACGCCCGCCCGCGTGCGCGTACGGGGGCGACGCTCGCCCGGCACGGCGCCGCCGGGCGGACGAATACGGCCGATCGCACGGACTTGCTGCCATCATCGGAACTGACCCGGCCGGTCGCCGGCCACGCCGGGCGGTCACCGCCCGCGTCCTCCCCGCGCCCATCCCCTGCCACCGCATCCCCGTCGAGCGCCGGCCTCCACCGGCGGGACGGCACCGAGGAGCACCTTGACGTCACCGAACGGGCCGGCCGCGGACCCTGCCGCCGCCGCCCTCCTCGCGGACCCCTTCGGCCCGCTGCGGAGCAGGGGCTACCTGATGCTCCTGGTCGTGGCGGCCGTGCTCGGCGTCGTCCTGTCGGCGGGTGCCTACGGCTTCCTCCGGGCCGTCTCCCTCCTCCAGGACGCGGTGTACACGGACCTGCCGAAGGCCCTCGGCTTCGACGGAGCGCCGGTGTGGTGGCCGGTCCCCTTCCTCGGGGTGGCCGGTCTCCTGGTCGCGCTGACGGTCCGGTACCTGCCGGGGAACGGCGGCCACCAGCCGGCCGAGGGGCTGAACACCAAGGGCGCACCGCCCGCGGCGGAGCTGCCGGGCATCCTGCTGGCGGCGGTGTTCTCCCTCAGCCTCGGCGCGGTCGTCGGCCCGGAGGCCCCGCTGATCGCGCTGGGCGGCGGCATCGCGCTGTACCTGTTCCGGCTGCTCAAGCCGGACGCCGACAGGACGACCCAGGCGGTGGTCGCGGCCTCCGGAAGCTTCGCCGCCGTCAGCGCCCTGCTCGGCTCGCCGCTGCTGGGAGCGTTCCTGCTGATGGAGGCGTCCGGCCTGGGCGGGCCGATGCTCGGCATCGTGCTGCTGCCGGGCCTGCTGGCCTCGGGGGTCGGCTCGCTGGTCTTCACCGGCATCGGCTCCTGGACCGGGGTGGGCAGCGGCTCGCTGGTGATCCCGAGCCTGCCCGCGGTGGGCCGGCCCGACCTGGGCCAGTTCGGCTGGGCGCTGGTGATCGGGGTCGCGTCGGCCTGCCTCGGCACCGCGATCCAGCGGACGGCGCTGCACCTGCAGCCTCGGGTGAACGGCTCCCGGCTGTTCTGGACGCCGGTGATGGGCCTGGTCACGGCCGGGGTCGCGATCGCCTACGCCGAGGGCACCGGCAAGGACTTCTCCGAGGTGCTCTTCTCCGGCCAGAGCCAGCTGCCGGAACTCCTGCTGCACACCGACGGCTACACCGCGGGCGCGCTGGCGCTGCTGGTCGCCTGCAAGAGCATCGGGTACTGCGTCTGCCTCTCGGCGTTCCGCGGCGGGCCGATCTTCCCGGCGATGTTCATCGGCGCGGCAGGCGGGATCGCCCTCTCCCACCTGCCGGGGCTCCCGTTCGTGGCCGGTGCCGCGATGGGCATCGGGGCGATGTCGGTCGCGCTCCTGCGGCTGCCGATGACCTCCGTCCTGCTCGCCACGCTGCTGCTCGGCGCCGACGGGGTGACGGTGATGCCGCTGGTGATCGTGGCCGTGGTGGTGTGTCACGTCACCGCGTCCAGGCTGGTCCCGCCCCCGGCCCGGACACCGGTGCCCGCCGAGGCCTGACGGCGCCTCGGCCCCGCCCGGGGCGCGCCCGGCTAGGCCTGCTCCGCGTCGGACTCGTCGTGCGTGATCGTCGCGCGCACCCGGACCCCGGAGGGGTCGTTGAAGAGCGGTTCCAGGGTCGGATGCGCACCGCCCTGGGCCGCGTTGGAGAGCCCGAGCGTCGAGGCGGCGACCACCACGCGCGGCGCCGCGGGCGAGATCCGGCGCCGGTCGACGAACTGCTGCGCCTCGTCCACCAGGTACCGGCCGAAGACCGCGAAGTATCCGCCGAGGACGATCCGCGAGGGGTTCAGCACGTCCACCAGGACGCTGAGGCCCAGGGAGAGGTCGGCGGCGATCATGGCCAGCGCGGCGAGGGTTCGGGGCTCACCCGCCTCGGCCCGGGCGAGCAGCTCGTCGAGGCGCTCGGCCAGGTCGACCGAGCGGTCGTGCACCCGGTCGGCCGGGTCGGCAGCGGCGTCGAGGAAGGTCTGGAGCCCGACGGCCAGCTCCCAGCAGCCGGTCCGCCCGCAGGCGCAGGATTTCCGGCCGGGCCGGATTCAGGAGCTGCCGGGAACGAGGGCAAGCGAATCCACAGCGCTCCGGATCGTGATGACAGTGGCCGGACGGCAGGAAGAGACCTGCCGTTTCGACATTCCCCGAAGGGGAGATCCATGAGCCTCGGCATCCGCAACCGGATGCCCGGCACGGTCACCGAGGTCGCGCCGGCCACCGGCCCGGGCGGGCCCAGGGGCCCCGCCCGCCCTCGGCTGTCCGCCGCGACGGCGCGGAACATCGGCGAAACACCGTCATGCACCGGACGCATGAGTTGTCATGGGGATCATGAGCACTCTCCCCGCCGGCGGTGCGCCGGTCACCTACGACCGCATCGGCGCCGGCTACCGGAACGTCCGGCACCCGGACCCGCGGCTGGCCGCCCTGATCGCCCGGGCCCTGGCGGGCGCCGGCACGGTGCTCAACGTCGGTGCGGGCACCGGGTCGTACGAGCCCACTGACGCCGAGGTGACCGCCGTCGACCCGTCCCAGGTGATGCTCGACCAGCACCCCGGCGGCCGCAAGGTCCGGGCCTGGGCCGAGGATCTCCCTTTCGCGGACGGCGAGTTCGACGCCGCGATGGCGATCATGACCGTGCACCACTGGACCGATCTGCGCCAGGGCCTGCGGGAGCTGCGCCGGGTGGCCCGCCGGCAGGTGGTCCTCACCTGGGACCCGACCCACCCGCTGGAGCTGTGGATCGTCTCGGAGTACCTGCCGGAGATCCGCGACCTGGAACACTCCCGGTTCCTCCCGGTCGGCGAGGTCGCGCGGGAGCTCGGCGCGCACACCGTCCTGCCGTTCCCGATCCCGCACGACTTCACCGACGGCTTCCAGGTCGCCTTCTGGCGGCGGCCCGAGCAGTATCTGGACGCCACCGTCCGCCGGGCCAGCTCCACCTTCGCGACCCTGCCCGACGAGGTTGTCGAACCCGCCGTGGCCCGCCTGCGCGCGGACCTGGAGTCCGGGGCCTGGGCCCGCCGCCATGCCGACCTCCTCCGCCAGGAGACCGTGGACTACGGGTTCCGGCTGCTGATCGCCGACAACGACGACCCGCCGCGGGGCTGACCCGCCGGGCCCACCCGGCCGGCCCCGCCAGGTCGGCCCAACCAGGTCGGCCTGCCGGGCGGGCCCGGGCGGCCCAGCCGTCAGAGCGGGCGCCCCGGGCCGGCCCAAGGCTCGTCCGTCCCACCTGCACCACCCGCCCCGCCCGTTCCACCCACCCCCGCGCTCGCGCCGCCCAGTTCGCCCGGCTCGCCGCTGAACGCCACCCGCCCGCGCCGCAGTACGTGCACCACGGCCGCCCGCCGCAGGGAATGCAGCGGGGCCTGCTCGGCCAGCACCACCGTCCGGCCGGCCGCCGCCAGGTCGAACAGGAGGGCGTGCAGCCGGGCCGCCACGGCCGGGGCGAGCCCCCGGCCCGGCTCGTCGAGCAGCAGCACCCGGGGCCGGGCGGCCAGCGCCCGCCCCACCGCCACCATCTGCTGCTGCCCGCCGGACAGCGTGCCCGCCCGTCGGTGGAGCAGCCCGGCGAGTTCGGGGAAGTACCGGTCGACCGGGGCGTCGCCGGACAGGGCGAGGTTCTGGGCGACCGTCAGCGAGCGGAACACCCCGCGCTCGGCCGGGACGTACACCAGCCCCGCCGCCGCCCGGCGGTGGACGTCGAGCGCGGTGACGTCCCGGCCCTCCCACAGCACCTGCCCGGCCGAGACCGGCACGTCGCCGGCCAGCGCCCGCAGCACCGTCGTCCGGCCCGAGCCGTTGCGGCCGAGCAGCACCGTGACCCGGCCCGCCGGGCAGGCCAGGTCCACCCCGTGCAGGGCCTCCAGCAGCCCGTACCGGACCCGGACGCCCCGCAGCTCCGCGGCTACCGCCATCGCGGCACCCGGCCGATAGCCCGCCGCCCGCGGCGCCCGCGCCGGCTCACGGCTCGCCCCAGGCGGCCGCCACCCGCGGGTCGGCGAGCACCTCCCGGGTGGGACCCCGGGCCACCACCCGCCCGGCGGCCATCACGTACACGGTGTCGGCGAGCCGGGAGACCAGTTCGACGTCGTGCTCGACCAGCAGCAGCGCCATCCCCTCGGCCGTCAGGGCGCGCAGGACGGCGGCCAGCCGGGCGGTCTGGGCCAGGTCGAGCCCGGCGGCCGGCTCGTCCAGCAGGAGCACCCGCGGGGCCGCGGCCAGCGCCCGGGCCAGTTCGAGCAGCCGTAGCGCACCGGGCGGGAGGCGGTCGGCCGGCCAGTCCCGGACCGGGTCGAGGTCCAGCAGGTGCAGCGCCCGGTCGGTGGCGGCTCGGGCGGCGGAGCGGGCTGCGGCGCGTCCGGGAGCGGGCAGGCCGGGCAGGGCTCGGGCGGCGCCGCCGCGGCCCTGTTCGGCCCCCACCCGGACGTTCTGCGCGACCGTCAGCCCCGGAAAGGCGGCGACCTGCTGGAAGGTGCGGGCGAGGCCGAGGCGGGCGCGGGCGTGGTCGGGCAGGCGGGTGATGTCGCGGCCGGCGAGCAGGACCCGTCCGGCGTCCGGACGGGCGGCGCCGGCGAGGCAGTCGAAGAGGGTGCTCTTGCCGGCGCCGTTCGGCCCGACCAGCGCGGTGATCCGGCCCGGCGGGGCGGCGAGGTCCACCCCGTCGACGGCCCGGATGCCGCCGAAGCCGCGGACCAGGCCGCGTGCGGTCAGACCGGCGCTCACCGGAGCCGCCTTCCGGCGCACCGGGAGGCGGGACCGTCCCCCGGGGGAGGTGATCCGCCGGCACCTCGGCCGCGGCGGCGTCCCGGCCGGCCCGCCGTCACCGCGGCCGCTCCGCGATCCGCCGCCGCAGCCGGTCGCCGAGCGGGGTGAGGCCGGGCGCGGGGCGGTCGGCGAGCCGCCGGGCGAGGCCGGCCAGGCCGCCCGGCAGCCGGCCGATCGCCGTCGCGAGCGCCCCGACCACCACGGCGGAGACGCCTGGCAGGGTGCCGGCGTCCAGCCCGGTGAGCAGGGCGGCGGCGAGCACGGCGCCGGCCGCGCTGTCCGCCCCGGCGACCACCACGGTGGCGAACCACAGCAGGCCCTGGACCGGGTCGAAGGCGGTGGCGTCGAAGGCCTGCTCCGCCAGCGCCGTCAGCCCGCCGCCGAGTGCGGCCAGGCCGGCGCCGGCCATGAAGACCAGCAGCTTGAGCCTCGGCACGTCGACCCCGGCGGCCGAGGCGCCGGCCTGGTGGTCGCGCATCGCGGTCAGGGCGCGGCCCGGCCGGCCCCGGTGCAGGACGCGGACCAGCAGCAGGCCGGACCCGAGCAGCACCAGTTCGACCAGGTAGAAGCCCTGGTCGTCGGCGGGCAGCCCGAGCCGGGAGACCGTCAGGCCGGTGGTGGCGTAGGGCTGGTCGAAGACCAGCCGGCTGAGCGCCGTCCCCACCGCGAAGGTGACCAGGGCGAGGGCCAGGCCGCGGCGGCGGATGGCCGGCCACCCGGTGAGCAGGCCCAGCGGTACCGTCGCGGCCACCGCCAGCAAGAGCGCCGGGAGGGCGGGCAGCGCGGGAACGCCCGGAACCCTGCCGGACATCAGCAGCGCCGTGCCGAGCGCGCCGAGCCCCGCGTACCCGGCCTGGCCGAGCGACACCTGGCCGCCGTACCCGGTCACCACCACCAGGGAGAGCAGCACCAGCGCCAGCGCCGGCACCAGCAGGGCGTGCCGCAGGTCCTCCGGACGGAAGCCCAGTGGCAGCAGCAGGAGGACCGCGCAGGCCGTCCGGGCGGCGGACGAGCCCCGTCGGCCGGGCGCGCCGCGGGTGGCGAGTCCCGGCCCTTCCTGACCGCGGCCCCACGGCAGCAGGGCCGCGACCAGCAGGGCGACCACGAAGAGGTTGGTCTGCACGGCCTGGGCGAGCGGCAGAAGTTGGCCGCCGGGCCGCAGCCGGGTGAGCTCGCTCTGGGCGATGCCGAGCCCCAGCCCGGTGGCGACCGCGACCGGCAGGCTCCGCAGCCGGGCGGCGACGGCCACCGCCATGGTCGCCATCACGAGCAGCGGCAGCCCGTACGGGTCGAGCAGCAGCAACGGCGCCAGCAGGACACCGACCAGGCCGGCGGTGAAGGAGCCGAAGGCCCAGCCGGCGGCGGAGATCCGGTCGGCGTCGATGCCGGCCAGCCGGGCCAGGCCGCGGTCGTCCACGACCGCGCGGAGCCGGGCCCCGAAGGCGGTGCACCGCTCGACCAGGCCGACCCCGCCGGCCAGGGCCAGGACGACGGCGAGTCGGACGACGGTGTCCAGCCGCAGCGGGTGCCCGCCCGGCCGGGCGACCACGGTGGCCGGGACGAGCGCGGGCGCGTCCCCGAACGGGGTGGTGCCCCAGATCAGCACGATGACGCCGATCAGCAGCACGAACACGCCGATCCCGGCGACCATGCCCTCGGCCGGCCCCGCGTCCCGGCGGCGCAGCGGCCGGAAGACCGCCAGGTCGAGCAGGACACCGAGCGCGGGCGCGGCGACGAGCAGGCAGAAGGCGGCGGCGGGGACCGGCGGCCAGTTCCGTACCACGACCAGTTCGCGCAGCAGGTAGGCGGTGGCCGTCGCCTGGGCGCCCTGGGCGAGGTTGAGCACCCCGGTCGCCCGGTGGGTGACCACCAGCCCGACCCCGCTCAGCGCGGCGGCGCTGCCCACGGCCAGCCCGGCCAGGGCCAGGTCGACGGCGAGGTCCAGGGTGCCGGGCACGGGGTCAGCCGCCGCTGGGGGCCGCGGGCGGACCGTCGGGCGGCGCAGCGGTGGGCGGGTCGGCGGGCGGGTCGGGCTCGCAGACCGGGCAGGGCGCCAGGCCCCGTGCCGCGACCAGCGCGGCGTCGACCGGGACGGCGGGGGTCTTGCCCGCCACCAGGGGGCAGTCCCGGCGGTGGTAGAGGGTGCCGTCGGGTAGCGCCAGCGGCGGGCCGGACGGGCCCGCCTCCGGGACGGCCGGTCCCGGCTCGCCCACCAGCAGGGAGTAGAGCTGCTCGACCCGGCGGGCCGTCCCCGATCCCCCGCCGCCACCGGACCGGCGGGCGGCGATCAGCACCGCCCCGGCCACGATCAGCGCCGCCCCGGGCACCGTCGCCGAGGCCAGGTAGGGCAGTTGCCGGGCGGGCAGGCGCTCGCCGGAGACGCCGTACCAGCCGAGCACGCAGAGCAGGGCACCGGCCGCCAGGGTGAACCACCCGGGCCACTCGCGCAGCGCCCGGCCGAGGGCCTGGAGCGCCCCGCTCGTCCGCGGCGGGTGGAGCCGGCTCATTGTCCGGTATTCCTTTTCTGTCGGCTATATTGCGGTTTGATCATAGATCGTGCCCATAGTCTCACTTGCGGTACACCGGACCGCAGCTGGACACCAACCCGTCAGCAGGACCGAGCGACCGGGGGCCACGGGCGAGGTACGGCCCTCCGGTCGGGAAACACGCGGTGAGAGAAGCCATGGCTACCACGCACACCGACCAGTACCGCGACACCGGCTCGGACCGGCCACCCACGCCCGGCGCCGGGCCGGCGCCCCGGCGGCGGGCGGCCGCCCTCCGGTTCACCGGCGCCCTGCTGGCCGTCCTGCTCGCGGCGGCCTGCGGCAGCAGCGGCGGCAGCGGCACGTCCAGCGGCTCCCCCTCGGCCGCGGCCGCCGCGACGGCATCCGCCGCGGCCTCCGGCTCCGCGTCCGCCTCGGCCGCCGCGAGCGGAACGGCCCCGGCGGACGCGGCCGCCGCCAAGACCGAGGTGACCACCAACTGGGAGAAGTTCTTCGACCCCGCCACCCCGATCGCCGACAAGGCCGCCCTGCTGCAGGGCGGCGAGCAGCTCGCCCCCGCCCTCCAGGGATTCGCCGGCGACCCCCGGGTCGGCCAGGTCGAGGCCCAGGTGACCGACGTGCAGTTCACCTCGGCGACCGACGCCACCGTCACCTACACGCTCTCCCTCCAGGGCGCCGTGGTCCAGCCCGACGCCACCGGGCAGGCCGTGCTCGACAACGGCACCTGGAAGGTCTCCCGCTCCACGCTCTGCGGTCTGGTCCAGCAGAGCGGCGCCACGGCGATCCCCGGGTGCAGTTGAGCCGGACACGCGCACCGGCCGCGCGGCGCCTGCGCCGCGCGGCCGTCCTGGCGGCCCTGCTGCTGACCCTGACCGGCTGCGGGAGCCGGCTGCCCGAGAGCGAGTTCACCGGCGCCGGCAGCCCGGCCGCCGCCGGCGGGGCCACCGACACCGGCGTCACCGCCGGCGAGATCCGGATCGGCGTCATCACCTCGCTGACCAGCCCGGTCGGCAGCGAGACCTTCGCGGGCCCGCGCTACGGCGCCCAGGCCTGGTTCCAGGCCCTGGACGACCGCGGCGGGCTGTCCGGCCGCACCGTGCGGGTGATCACCTGCGACGACGGCGGCAGCGGGATCGGCAACCAGGACTGCGTCCACCGGCTGGTCGACGGCGAGCAGGTGTTCGCCCTGGTGTCGGGCAGCAGCCTGGACTACGCGGGCGCCCCCTACGTCAACGCCAAGGGCGTGCCCGACGTCGGCGGCCAGCCGATCGGCACCGCCTACGAGCGCTGGCCGCACCTCTTCGGGATCTACGGCAGCAGCGCCCCGCGCGACGGACGCTCCGTCGGCTGGGACGGCACGCTCTACCAGAGCACCGAGGTCTACCGGTTCTTCAAGGAGCGGCTCGGGGCCCGCAGCGCCGCCGTGGTCTCCTACAACCAGGCCGACTCCGCCCGCTACGCGCGGCAGTTGGAGCAAGGGCTGCGCGCCGAGGGCTACCGGGTGCTGAGCCAGAGCGTGGACCTGGCGCTGCCCGGGTTCCAGGCCGTGGCCGCCGCGATCAAGGCCGACGGCAGCGAACTGCTCTTCGATGCGATGGACACCCGGGGCAACACCGCCCTCTGCCAGGCCCTGGAACCGGCCGGGGTACGGCTGACGGCCAAGGTCACCAACGTGCAGAACTGGTCCGAGGCGGTGCGCACCGACTACCGGTCCTCCCCCACCTGCCGCAACGCCCTCTGGGCCACCTCCGCCGGCCAGAACTACGCCGACCTCGGGCGACCCGCCGTCCGCGAGTTCCGCGAGGCCGTCGCCCGCTACTTCCCCGACCGTGAACAGAAGCTCTCGGCCTGGGAGTTGGAGGGCTGGGCGGGAGCCAGGTGGCTGACCGACGCGATGGCCTCCTGCGGCGCCGAGCTGACCCGGGCCTGCGTCGAGCACTTCATGCACCGCCCGCAGCCCTACGACGCCGGCGGCCTGCTGCTGCCCGCCTCCTTCGTCCCGACGCCGCCGCCGACGGGCCTCACCCGGGCCTGCCTGAACGCCGCCCGCTGGCAGGACGACGCCGACGGCGGCCGGGGCGGCTGGGTCAGCCAAGTCCCGGACATGTACACCACCTGCTACGAGGTTCCCCAACTCCCCTACCAGCCCTGATTGTTCCCCGCTCCCCGAGCGGCCCGCGGAGGACCACGGCCCGTCCGCCGATGCCGAGGCCCCACAGGTGGAACGGCCGGATCCGGCCGGATCCCGCCCGCCCCGGACGGATACCCTGGTGCCCCGCGCCGGGCCTCGGCCCCGGCGGACGGCCCACCGCACGGGCGCGGCCGATCATCCCGACGGAGGGGCCCGATGACGATCCCCATCACGCGGACCACGGCGCCCTTCGACGCCGTGCTCACCGACCTCGACGACGTGATCCGGCTCTTCGACGCCACCGAAGTGAGCCGGCTGGAGCGGGCCGCCGGGCTACCGGTCGGCAGCACGGCCGAGTCCGCCTTCGGCCCCGGGCGCGGAGAGCCGCTGGTCCTCGGACAGCTCACCAAGGACGCCTGGGTGGCGTCGACGGCGAGCGGCCTCGCCGACCGGGTACCGGCGGCCCGCGCGCGGGAACTCGCCACCGCGTTCACCCGGGCGCCGTTCCGGACCGACCCCGAGGTGGTGGAGTTGCTGCGCGCCGCACGGGAGCACTGCCCGGTGTGGATCGTCACCAACGGCACCCCGTGGCTGGACGAGGACCTGGCCACCCTCGACCTGGACGGCCTGGCCGACGGGATCGTCAACAGCGCCCGGGTGGGCGTCGCCAAACCCGACCCGGGCATCCTCCTGCACGCCGCCGGGCGGGCCGGCGCCGCGCCGGAGCGCTGCCTCTTCGTCGACGACCGCCTGGCCAACGTCGAAGCCGCCGCGGCCCTCGGCATGACGACGGTGCACTTCCGCACGGCGGCGGACCTCCGCCCGGCCCTGGCCCCGCTGCTCGCGGGACCGGTACCGCCCACGCGCCCGCAACGGCGGCCAGGGTGAGGGCCGCGGCTACGAGTACGGCTACGACTACGGCTACGGCTACGGCCGGGTCTGCCCTGGCCGGGGGCAGACGGCCACCGTGCCCCGGCCGGGCGGCGCGGGCAGACGAGCGTTCAGGACACGGTGGGCGCAGCATCCCCCGTCGGGCCCTACCCCGTGGCCGCGCGCGCCGCCCCCCGCACCCGCAGGCCTGCCCCCGCGGGTACCGCCTCGTCCCGCCCGCGGGCGGCGCGAGGCGGTACCCGCGGCGAGGTCAGGAGGCCAGGACGAGATCGACCCAGGCCTCGGCGAGCACGCGGTGGCCCAGCGGGGTCGGGTGGACTCCGTCACCCGCGATCGCCTCGGGCCGCCCGGCGCCCCGGGCGGCCTGGTTCAGCAGGCCGTCGGCGGCCAGCAGTCGGGCGTCGAACTCGGTGGCCAGCCGGCGGACGGCGTGGATCCGGGGATCGAGGTCCGCCCGCCAGTCCCACTGCTCGCGGGTGACGGGGACGACGAACGGTTCGATCAGCACCAGCTGGGTGTCGAAGCGCTCGCGCAGCCCGGTCAGCAGCTGCCGGTAGTCCTCCTCCCAGGCCTCGGCCGGGCTCGGCTCGCCCAGGTCGAACCGGCGCCAGGTGTCGTTCACCCCGGCCATCACCGAGAGCAGCGCGGGGCGGTGGGCGACGGTGTCACGCTCCCAGCGGGCCCGCAGGTCACGCAGGCGGTCGCCGGAGACGCCCCGGTTGAGGACGGTCACACCGGGGCGGGCCGCGTGCAACCGTTCGGCGGCCAGGGCGGCGTAGCCGACGCCGAGGTGGGTGTGCGTGTCGCGGTCGCGACCGGCGTCGGTGATGCTGTCGCCCTGGAAGAGGACGGTCGCACCGGGCGGCAGGACGAGGGGCATGGGTTCGGTTCCTCACGGGTGCGGGGGCCGGCGACCGGCCCGTACGGTGACCGCGGCTATGGCTACGGCTGTGGCAGGAGTGCTTGCGACGATCTCCAGGGACGCTAGCGCGCCCGCCGGTTCGCACCGAGGCCGGGGGCATCACGGTGACGGACCGTCAACGGCCACGGCCCTGCGGCCGCACGGTTTCACGCTCCGTGTGCGCGGGTACATCGCTGGTCACCGACCGTTTTCGGACGGTACGCGACCGGCGCCGCCCGCCCGCCTCACCGCGGGCCGGCGCCGCAGCTCGTCGAAGGGGCCCGCACATGGCCGATCACGCATCCCACCCCGCCCCGCAGAACCGGGGCACCTCCGACCTGACACCCGACCAGGACCGCCGCACGGTCCGCCGGCTGCGCCTGGGCATCGGGGTGATCGGCTCACTGCTGCCGATCGTCCTGCCGATCGGCAACAGCATCACCTCCGCCCGGGTCGCCCTGCTGGCGTCGATGAGCGCCTCGTACTACACGCACATGCGCAACATCTTCGTCGGCGGCCTCTGCGCGATCGGCGTCTTCCTGATCTGCTACCGCTACGACCGGCGGGAGGACCGGCTGAGCACGGTCGCCGGCGCCTTCGCCGTCCTGGTGGCGCTGTTCCCGACCGAACCGCCGCACTCCCTGGTGCCCGACCCCAGCCGGGTCCAGGTGGTGGTCGGCGTCCTGCACCTGTGCTTCGCGGCGGCCCTGTTCGCCGTCCTGGCGTTCTTCTGCCTGCGGCTGTTCGCCGACTCCCGGCCCGAGTCCGGTCCGCGCCCCGGCCGGGACTGGGTCTACCTCACCAGCGGCTGGGTGATCGTCGCCTGCATCCTGACGATCGCGGTCTCGGAGGTCCTGCACCTGGCCTGGGACTCGCCCCTGACACTGCCCTACCTGGGCGAGTCGGTGGCGGTGCTCGCCTTCGGCCTGGCCTGGCTGGTCAAGAGCGAGGCCACCGCCGGGCTCGCGCCGCGGACGCCGCCACGAGCCACGGTGGTCGGGCTGAACACCTGAGGACGCCCCCGCCGAAACCGGGCAGCGCCCGGGGACGAGCTGCGGCCGTGCCCGCACGCCGTCCCCGGGCGCTGCCGTGCCACCCCGCTTCCGGCCTCCGGACCTCCGGCTTCGGTCCCGGTGGGTCACGGCCCCAAGATCAAGGTGCTGGACCGGCATCGGCACCCTGGGCGGAGCGTTCCGGGGCCTCCTCCTCGGCGAGATCGTCCTCGTCCCCCTTCCCGGCAGGGCGGCGGGGGCTTCCTCCGGCGCCCTCGGAGGCCGCCTCACCGGCCCACGCGTCGCGGTCGCGGCCCCGAGGCCGGGCGCCGACAGCGGCCCCTGCCTGCTCCGGATGCCACCGTGCGGGTGCGGCGGGCCGCCCCGGCGGTCACGGTGGGGGGATGGACATCGTCGTCGTACTCGAGTTGGACGTGCCGAGCAACGTGCGGGTGCTGAGCCCCGATCGCACACCCGCGGACCCGCAGCACCCGGTACGCCGCGCGCACGCCGTCCTGGTCGGGGGCTCGGGCACGTGCGGCCCCTCCACCTTGTGCGGACTGGACAGCGGCGAGATGACCCTCGCGCCGTACCGGCCCGCCGACCCGGACCAGCCGTGGTGGCCGCCGCACTGGCACGCCTGCAGTTTCTGCCAGGCCGCCCGGCAGAACACCACGCCCACCACCGGCCCGGCCGACGCGGACCTGCCCGAAGCGGCCACCGCGTCGAGCTGAGCGGCGCACCGGACGCCCGACCCGCCCGAGCCCCGGGGCCGCAGGGGGCCCGGCGGTGGCGGTGGCCCCGGCGGTCTGCCCGCCGCTGCTGGAAATCCGGCCTCGAAACGCGTTCGCGGCGCTGGGCGGTCGCTGCTGCGCCGGGCGAAACTGGGTGGGGGTGGAGCGACCCGTCTGCGGGCAACCGCAGGTGTGACGTTCCGAGCGATCCGACCACTCATCGGGAGTTGGAGCATGGGCCTGATCCACATCGAACTGTTCGCGACCCTCGACCTCGTCGCACAGGCGCCCGGCGGGCCCGACGAGGACCCCGTGGGGTTCCCGTTCGGGGGTTGGCAGGTGCCGCTGCTGGACGACTTCGTCGGGGAGCAGATCGGCGCCTCGTACGAGGGCACGGACGCCCTCCTGCTCGGGCGGCGGACGTACGACATCTTCGCCGCCTACTGGCCGCATCAGCAGGAGGGCGAGATCGCCAGGTTGTTCAACAGCATTCCGAAGTACGTGGCCTCCCGTGGCAGGCCCGACCTGTCGTGGGCCGGGTCCACGCAGCTCGGCCCGGATCTGGCGGCGGCGGTGCGCGAGATCCGCGAGCGGCACGAGCACGTGAAGGTCGTCGGAAGCCTGAACCTGGTGCAGACGCTCCTGCGGGAGAAGCTCTTCGACCGCCTCGGTCTCCTGGTGCACCCGATCGTGCTCGGCGTCGGGAAGAAGGTGTTCGACGGCGGCGCGGTGCCCACCAACGTCACGCTCCTGGAACCGCCGGCGACCAGCCCGAAGGGTGCCGTGTACCTGCGCTACGGGCTTGCCGAGGGCACGCCCGGGACCGGGGACATGTCCGCACCCGATCGGGGTCTCGGACACACCGACTGACGCCGCCTCCGGACGGGCCGGCCGCGGAGCCGGCGTGTTGACCACCCGTCACCAACCCTCATCGGAGCGCCGTCGAGAGTGGCGCGCGCCTCCCGGGCTGCGCTATGAAGATCCCTCAGGAGGGCCACGATCCGGGTGGCCCGCGCGAACGGGGGTCGTCACGTGAAGCCCAATGACAGAAGTCGCCGCACCGTGGTCCTGGCCGGACTGACCGCGGTCGGCATACTCGCCCTGACCGCCTGCGGCGACGGCGGGTCCGCATCGGACACCGCAACCACCGCGCCCGTCACCCCCGCGCCCGTCACCACACCGGCGGAAAGCCGGACCGCCACCGCGAGCAGCACGCCCACAGCCACGGCACCCCCGATCACGGCGGCCGCACCGACGACTCCCCCGGCCGCCCCGGCGCCGGCCGTCTCCCGCCCCGCCCCGGGCACCACCGTCAAGATCGGCGACGCCGTCCGGCTCCCGTTCTCCTACGGGGGCTCCGAGGGCGCCATCGCGCTCACGGTCACCTCGATCGAGAAGGGCGACCCGGCCGACCTCGCGTCGCTGCGGCTGGACGACAACACCAAGGGCCTGGTGCCCTACTACATCCACTACCAGGTCACCAACATCGGCGACACCGACCTCTCGTTCACCAACCTCAGCCACATCAGGGGCCTGCTCGCGAACGGCACCAGGGCACCGGACCTGATGGTCTTCGGGACCTTCGCCAAGTGCTCCGACGGCAAGATGCCCAACGAGTTCACCAACGGCAAGTCCGCCGACTTCTGCATCCCGGTGATGTCCCCCACCACCTCCAGGGTCACGGCCGTCGAATACTGGGACGACCCGTACACCGTCGACAACGGCATCACCTGGAAGTGATCCACGGAGTGGCCCCCGCCGAAGGGCGCTGCCGGGCGCCGTAGCCGGTGCGGGTGCGGGTGCGGCGCTTCGGGCGCGGGGCCGGCCAGGCGCGAACGCGCGACGGAAGCGCGTGCGGTGGCGGCGGCGGACGCGTTCGCGGTCACGGTCGACGGCGGGCTCGGCGGGCACCTGCTCGTCGAGCCCGCGAACAAAGTCGGCGGGCACCCGCGGGCCGCCTCCGCCCGGACGGTAGGCGCCGCCCTGAGGAGCTAGGCGACGTCCGGTCGGGTCATCAGCGGCGACCGCACGTGCAGTTCCAGGCTGGGGCCGGTGAGGGGAACGGTGCCCCAGGTCGCCGCCGCGGTCCCCGCGTCGGCGTCGACGACCAGTCGGACCCGGTGCGGGGTGGTGATGACGTAGAGATCGGCGAGGAACGTGCCGCCCTGCCACGCTCCGGCCGCGACGACGGGCCGGCCGAGCGGGGAACTCTCCCGCCATGCGCCGTGGCCGGCCTCGACGTCGAGGAGCGAGCCGAGACGAATGAGCCATCCGCCGTCGGTGGGTTCGACCCTCACCGTCGTGCCGTCGGGCAGGGCCGACCCCTCCACGGAGGCGTCCAGCCTCGCCTCGGCCGAACGCTCCGGGTCCGCCGAGCCGGGCACCGGCCGCAGGGACAACGCCCGCAGCCGATCGGCGAGGATCTGGTCGTCCCGGGCGCTTCCCGCCTCGTCCATGCCGGGCAGCAGGCACTCCCACATGGCGTCGAGCACCACCTGAGCGTCCCCCTGGGCGGTCACGGCGACCACGAGATCGTGCGACGGGACCACCACGCACTGCTGTCCGAAGGACCCATGACCGTGGTACCCGTGACGCGACATCCAGAACTGGTAGCCGTAACCGCAGGCGAAGTCGGCGTCGTCCGATCCGTCGTCCTTGAACGGCACGCAGTCGATGTGCCGTCCGGTCGCGAGCTCCACCCATGCACGCGGGACGAGTTGCCGGTCCCCCCAGCGGCCTCCGCGCAGCAGCAGTTCACCGAAGGCGGCGACCGCCTCGGTCGTCAGGTGCAGGCCGTGGAATCCGAAGGCGGCGCCGCCGGCCACCCGGTCCCACTCGGCGTGGTCGACACCCATCGGCTCGAAGAGGCGCTCGTCGAGGAACCCGGGGAGGTCGCGGCCCGTGACCCGCTCCACCATCCGGGCCAGGATGAAGGTGGTCGAGTTGTCGTAGCTGTGCCGCGTCCCCTCGGCCGCAGCGAACGGCAGGCGCAGGAAGCCCTTCACCAGGTCGTGGGGCTCAAGCTCCCAGGCCTCGCCGAGGCTGTCCGTGGGATGCCCGGCCGTCATGGACAGCAGGTGGTGCACGGTGATGCGGCCGCCCTGCTCCGAGAGGTCGGCCGGGACGTGGTCGGGCAACACGTCCACCACTCGATCGTCCAGCGAGAGCAGTCCGTCGGCGATCGCGATCCCCACGGCGGTCGAGGTGAACGACTTGGTCAGCGAGTAGAGGAGGTGCGGGCGTTCCGCCGAGTACGGCGCCCACCAGCCTTCGGCGACGACGTGACCGTGGTGCACGACCATGAGGGAGTGACACTCGACGGATCGTGCTTCGAGCCGGTCCAGCAGCGCGACGATCGAGCGGGAGGACACCCCCGAGGCGGCCGGTGCCGAACGCGGAAGCAGGGTGCGCTGAGAAGGCATTCTGACTTTCTAACAGATCCGACCCGCCTCGGGCCCGCCGGTTTTCCGCCCGTCCAACGGTACTTGCCACGGGAGGGGCCGTGCGCCTCGCGATGCAGCACCGCGAGCCGCGCCGCCGCCCCCTCGCCCCCACGGCCCCGCCCACGCCCCATGCCGACGGCACCGCCCGGACGCCCTCGACCCGCACCGCTGCGCGACCGGCCAGGACCAGGGCGGCCCCGCGGGCTACTTCACCGCCACGTACTGGGTCAGGAGGGCCTGCACCTCGTAGATGTCGACGCCCTTGGTGAAGGTCTTCTGGATCGGCAGCGGATTGCCGGACACCCAGATCTTCAGCTCGGCGTCGAGGTCGAAGTTGCCGGCCGTCTCGACCGCGAAGTGCGTGATGCTCTTGTAGGGGATCGAGTGGTACTCGGTCTTCTTGCCGGTGATGCCCTGCTTGTCGATCAGGATCAGCCGGCGGTCGGTGAACATGAACGTGTCGCGGATCAGCTGGTACGCCGCGTGCACCTGCTCGTCGTCCCCGAACAGCTTGGCGAACTCCTTCCGGGCCGCCGCCGGGTCCACCTGGTGCGCGTTGCCGAAAAGTGCCACGTCTCGTCCTCCCGTCGTGCCCCCGCCCCGATCGGCCGGGAAGCAGGAACCGAAAGTCTGTCACGCCTCCACGTCACGGCCCCCGGCCACCCCGGGGCTCCCTTCCCGCCGGGCACCACGGCCGCGGGGCAGGCCCGGCAGGTGAGCGGTGCCCGCCCCGACCGGGCACCTCCCCGGGCGGGACCGTCGCCCTCACCGTCCGGACCTGGTCCGTCTCTCCGCCGGTACGGCCCGGACTCGCCGTGGCGCAGCGACTGCGCGCCCGAACCTGAGACCGTCCGCACCGGAGCCGGACAGGCAACGAGGTCCTTTCAGTCGCCGTCCCCGGCAGGACCGGCCGGGACGAGCCCGGCCCGACCCCCGGCCCGGCTCCCGGCCCGGCTCCCGGCCCGGAGGGCCTCGCGCAGGCGGTCGGCGAACTCGGCCGGACGGGTGGTCAAGCCGGTGTGCCCGCCGGGGAAGTGCAGCAGCTCGGTGCCGAACCGTTCGGCCAGCAGGGCGGCCGGACGGTACGGCAGCTCGCCGCGTGAGTCCTCGCCGCAGGCGAGCAGCAGGCGGTCGGACAGGGCCGCCAGTCGGTCGACGTCCGGGGCGTAGGACATGAAGGCCGGCACGATCCGTCCGACGAAGAACGGCAGGCCGGCCATCGTCTGCTCGGCCCGCGCCGCCGCCTGCGGCGGGAGCGCGACCTCGGCCCTTGGCGCGGCGGTGTCGCCGTCCTTCCGCAGGCCGGCGGCGAACACGGCCATCGCCGGCATCAGCCCCTGCTCGCGGAAGGCCGCCCGCACCCGCGCGAGCAGCGCACGGTGTTCGGCGGCGTCGGGCAGGACCTCCACCACCGGCGGCTCGTGCGCCACCAGGAGTGCCACGCGCTCGGGGCGGGTGACGAGCAGGTGCAGGGCGGCGACGGCGCCCGAGCTGGCGCCGAACACCCGGGCGGGCTCGCCGGGCGAGAGCAGTTCCAGCAGCCGGAACGCGTCGTCGGCGTGCTCCGCCACGGTCTGCTCGGCCTCGGGATCGTCCAGCGTGCTGCGGGACATGCCGCGCGGGTCGTAGGTAGCGACGGTGTACTCGGTGGCGAGGTCGTCGGCGATGCCGGCCATGGCGGCCGCGCCACCCGTCCCGCCCGGAATCAGCAGCAGGAGCGGGCCGTGGCCGCGCACCTCGTGGTGCAGGGTCGCGCCGGGCACCCGCAGGGTGCCGACGGTCGGTCCGTTCATGAGGGGTCTCCTTCTCCGGAGGTGGGCCAGTGCTCCAGCAGGACGTGCAGGGCGTCGAGGGCACGCAGCCAGGAGTCCTGCGGCGGACGCCGGTGCGCGAACCCGCCCGCGGCCTCCAGGGCGACGAACCCGTGGAAGGTGCTGCGCAGCAGCCGGACGGCGTCCGTCAGGTCGGGCTCGGCCAGCCCGTAGCCGCGCAACATGCCGTAGGTCAGTTCGACCGCCCGCCGCGGCCCGGGCGCGTCGGCGGCGAGCGCCGGGTCGATCCGGATGGGGGTCTGCGTGGCCGTGTAGCGGCCCGGATGCGCGTGGGCGTAGGCCCGCCAGGCGTCGGCGAAGGCGACCAGCGCGTCCTTGCCCGAGAGTCCGGCGGTCGCCTCGGCGATCCGGATGGTCTTCTCGTCCGCCGCCAGCAGGGCGATCCGCCCGCGCAGGTCCTCCAGGCCGCGGACGTGCGTGTAGAGGCTCGGGTCCTTCACCCCGAGTCTCCGTGCCACCCTCGACATGGTCACCTGGTCGAGCCCGATCTCGTCCGCCAGTTCGGCGCCCGCGACCGTCACCCGTTCCGCCGTCAGCCCGGCCCGCGCCATGCGCCCTCCCACTGTTCCTAGGGGTCCTAGGTATAACCTAGGACCCCTAGGAACAGCAAGCGGCGTCCTCCGAGCCCCGGGCTTCCAGCGGGCCTGGGAGAAGCACCGGGGCCCGGGCGCCCCGTCCTCGGGCCCCACCCCCGGGACCACTAGGTCGCCGACCCCCGGCGCTTCGAGCAGGAACGGGGCATCAGCCACCCGAGCCTCTTCGGGCCCCGACCTCGGCGTCCCCCGAACGCGGGGCGGCCCGCAGTCCGGGTCGCCCCTGCGCGAGGCCGGGCTGTTCCGCGCGGACCGTCCGATCTCGACCGACGGACCGGCCGGCCGCGCCCTACGGCGACCGGCGGATGCCCTCCGCGACCACGACCCGCCCCACCCGCTCGGCGGCGGCCTCCGACTCCGGCACCGCCCGGTCGGTGATCAGACAATCCAGTTCGTCCAACGTGGCGAAGGTGGAGAGGCCCACGACGTTCCACTTGGTGTGGTCGACGACGGCCACCACCTGGGCGGCGGACCGGACGAAGGCCCGGTTGGTCGCCGCCTCGCCCAGGTTGGGGGAGGTGAGGCCGGCCTCCGCCGTGAGGCCGTGGCAGCCGAGGAACAGGATGTCCACGTGCAGCGCCCGGATCGCCTGGTCGGCGAGCGGCCCGACCAAGGCGTCGGAGGGGGTGCGGATCCCGCCGGTCAGCATCACCGTCGGCGGGATCCGCTGGTGGTCGCCGACCTGCTCGAACACCTCGGCGATCCGGATCGAGTTGGTGACGATGGTCAGCCGCTCCACCTTCACCAGCGCCTTGGCCACCGCGTACGTGGTGGTGCCGGCCCCGAGGGCCACCACCGCACCGGGCCGGACCAACTCTGCCGCGGCCGCCGCGATGGCCTCCTTCGCGGCCAGCTCCCAGGCGAGCTTGGCCTCGAAGCCGGGCTCAAGGATCCGGGTCTCCTCGGCGGACACCGCACCGCCGTGGACCTTGTCGACCAGCCCCTGCCCCGCCAGCGCGTCCAGGTCGCGGCGGATGGTCATGTCGGAGACACCGAACTCCCGGGTGAGTTCGTTCACCCGCACCCCGCCGTACTGGCGGACCCGTTCCAGGATCAGGGCTCGCCGCTGCGGTGCCAGCGGCTGGGAGTTCTCTGTCATCCGGCGTCCTCCGGCTGTCCGTGCCCCCGCTCGCGACCGCCCCGCGTACCTTCATCATGGCAGCCGGCCTGCGGTACGGCGGGGCGACGATCGGGGCCGGCACGCGTGGTGGGATGTGCGGACGGCCGCGCCGCCACGACACCGCGACGTGGGAACCCGTCCACTATCATGATATCGAGTGTGCGGTTCTGTTGAGGCTGTTGCCCGACCCCGTGTTTCCCGACGAAGGCTGCCGCCCGACGAGGACACGTGCTCGGCGAAGGCCCGCACCCGGCGAAGGCTGCCGCCCGGCCGAGGCCGCCGTCCCGTAGGGGCCGCTGCCCCGGCGCCGCACAGGGCCCTCCCGGCGCGCCGCACCGGCGGCCCGGCACAAGGGAGGTGCCACGGTGCAGAAGACGGTGACCGAACTCGCGGACGGCCGGGAACTGGTCTACTACGACCCGGACGGCGACGTGATCCGGGACGCCACCGACCTGCGCACACCGGAGCCGGCCGCCGTCCGACCGGAGATCCGCCTCGACCCCGTGCTCGGCGACTGGATCACGGTGGCCGCGCACCGCCAGGGGCGGCCCTACCGGCCGCCGGCCGGCGACTGCCCGCTCTGCCCGTCACGGGACGGGCGGTCCACCGAGATCCCGGCGGCCGACTACAACGTCGTGGTGTTCGAGAACCGCTTCCCCTCACTCTCCGCCACGGGTGCCGGCCGCGCACCGGACTCCCACCCACCGCTCTTCCGGGCCGAGGCCGGCACCGGCCGCTGCGAGGTCGTCTGCTTCACCTCCGACCACGACGCCTCCTTCGCCGACCTCCCGCAGTCGCGGGCCGCGCTGGTGCTGGACGCCTGGATCGACCGCACCACGGAGCTGAGCGCGCTGCCCGGCGTCCGGCAGGTCTACTGCTTCGAGAACCGGGGCGCCGAGATCGGCGTGACGCTGCCGCACCCGCACGGGCAGATCTACGCCTACCCCTTCCTCACGCCGCGCACCGGGAAGATGATCGCCCGCGCCGCCGAGTACCGGGCCGGGACCGGCCGCAACCTCGCCGAGGACCTGCTCGCCGCCGAGCGTCTGGACGGCCGGCGACTGGTGCTCTCCGGCAGGCACTGGACGGCGTTCGTCCCCTTCGCGGCGCGCTGGCCCTACGAGGTGCACCTGTACCCCCACCGGCGGGTCCCGGACCTGCCCGCGCTCGGCCCGGCCGAGCGGGCGGAACTCCCGCTGGTCTACCTCGAACTGCTGCGCCGCTTCGACCGCCTCTTCGACACCCCGGCGGACGGGGACGACGCAGAGGACACGGACGGGCCGCAGCCGTCCGCACCGACCCCCTACATCGCGGCCTGGCACCAGGCACCCCGGGCCGGCGGCGAGGAACTTTCGCTGCACCTGGAACTCTTCACGATCAGACGCGCGGCAAACAAATTCAAATTCCTCGCCGGCGTCGAATCCGGCCAGGACGCATTCGTCAACGACGTGCTGCCCGAGGCCGCCGCCCGGCGCCTGCGCGACGTCGCCTCCTGATTGCCCGGGCGACCCCGACCGCCCCCTCACCCCCTGCACGGCCACCGGACAGCGGGCCGCGCCGCCCCTCGCGGCGACTCCCCCGGTGATCGCGCCGGCACCCTCCGACACGCCTTTCCGATCGATTCGGCACACCCCGGGCAGACCGTCGCACAATCGAACATTTCCACCGGTCGGGTCTTGACGCTCGCGCGCAATAGGCGTTTTATGTTGCTTATAAGCGTTTGAACATGTTGAAACGCGATGGAGCCGACAGTGCATCACCCGCCGATTCCGGGCGGGCCCGATCGGCCCTCGCGATCCCAGGCCCCACCCGGTCTCCTGTCCCGCTCCCGCGGCGGACGTCGGCGGAGCCACCCACCGGTCCGCGGACCCCACCCGTCCGCACCCGCCCCGGCCCGTCGGCGCAAGCCGGACGGCCCCGAAGCTCGGAGGTTCCCCATGAGAACCGAGCCACTCCACCGGGACCACCCGTCGACGCACTCCGACACACCGACCCGGAGGACCGTCCGCGCCACCGCACCCACACCCACATCCGCACCCTCACCCTCACCCACCGCAGCAGCGTCCCGGCAGCACCGGCCCGGAACACCGCTCGGCGACGGAACCCGCCACCCGGAAGGCAGTACGGCTTCCGCGGGCACGCCACACCCGGAGAGAGCCATGTACACGTCCGCCTTCGCCCAGTCCCTGGAGTCCGGCCCCGTGTCCGGGACGCTCCGCGCCGACCCGGGCGCCGGCCCGGTCGCCGGCTGGACCAGGCGGATCAGCAGTCCCTGGTACGTCACCGTTCCGGTGACCCTGCCCGACGGCCGGACCGGCACCCAGACCTTCGTCGAGTGGGCCGACAGCCGGGGCCAGGCCCGGGAGGAGGCCATCCGAAAGGCCGGTACCCCGGACGCGCTGCGCCACCGCCGGAACGCCGTGGTCGTGCTCGCCGACCAGGTGACCGTGGAGCCCTGGCGGCGCCCGGCCTGGTGGTAGCACCACCTCGCGACCGGCCCCCGCCGTACGGATCGGGCCGGCACGGATCGGGCCGGTAAGGATCGGGCCGTCAGAGGTCCGGCCGGCGCGCGTCCGGTCACCGCGGCTCCGGCCCTGCCGGGTCCGACACCGCCGGTGGCAGCCGGATCGGCCGCAGTGCCGCCCAGCCGGCGAAGGCCGCCGATCCGAGCAGCATGGCGATGCCCACCCAGAGGTTCACGTTCACCCCGCCCGCCCGGTCGAGGTCGGCCTGCGAGGTGACGGTGGCACCCATCACCGTCAGCACGGCGCCGTAGACGCCGAACAGCAGGGCCAGGATCCGGCGCAGATCGAAGAGCCCCACCTTCGCCGCCGGCTCCGCCCCCGCGTCCGCGCCCGACTCCGGGTCCGTCACGCCCTCACCCCTCTCACCAGAAGATCACATTGAGCACGGTGGCCAGCAGCAGGGCCCCGCCGCCGAGGATCGCCGGGTTGCGGTACCACCCCGCGTCCTCGGCGGTGTCGTCCGCCTTGAGCTGGTCCCTCGGCGTCAACGCCCAAACCAGGCCGACCAGTTCACTGTCCGGCTTGGGTCGGGTGACCAGCGAGACACCGACGCTGACCAGGATGTCCAGCACGAAGGCCGCACTGGCGGCGACGAAGCTCGGCCCCTGACCCGCCAGGTGCAGGACGTCATGGCGGACGAGCTGGTCCACCGTCACGGCGGCCGCCGTCCCCACGATCAGCCCCACCCCGCCGGCCAGCGGCGTCGTCCGCTTCCAGAACATCCCCAGGATGAACGTGGCGAACAGCGGAGCGTTGAAGAAGGAGAACAGCGTCTGCAGGTAGTCCATGATGTTGTTGTAGCCACTGGCGATGAAGGCGGTGCCGACCGCGAACACGCAGCCGAGCACGGTGACGGCCCGGCCCACCCGCAGGTAGTAGTCGTCCGGCCGGCCCTTCACCACGTACGCCTGCCAGAGGTCGTAGGTGAAGACCGTGTTGAACGAGCTGACGTTGGCCGCCATGCCCGCCATGAACGCGGCCAGCAGGCCGGTGATCACCACCCCCAGCATGCCGTTGGGCAGCAGGTCGCGGATGAGCAGTTCGATCGCGTTGTTGTACGTCACCCCTTCGGTCGACGTCCCGCCGGCGGCCTTGTACGCCGCCAGCTCCGGCGAGAGGACCGCCGCCAGCATCCCGGGGATCACGATCACCAGCGCGATCAGCGCCTTCGGGTACGCGCCGATCAGCGGCGTTCGGCGGGCCGCCGACATGTTCCTCGCGGCGAGGGCGCGCTGCACCTCGGCGAAGTTGGTCGTCCAGTAGCCGAAGGAGAGCACGAACCCGAGGCCGAACACGATGCCCAGCACGGACAGGGTGGCGTTGGAGATGCCGGTGAGGTTGCTGGCCGGCCAGGCGTTCAACTGCTCCGCCGCATCGGGGTTAACCGCCCGGATCCGGTCGCTCAGCCCGCTCCAGCCGCCCACCTTGTGCAGCCCCACCAGGGTGATCGGCACCAGCATGGCGACGATCAGGAAGAACTGCATCACCTCGTTGTAGACCGCGGCGGAGAGCCCGCCGAGCGTCGTGTACACCAGCACGATCACTGCCGCGACCAGGACGGATGACCACAGCGGCCAGCCGAGCAGCGCGTTGACCACCGTACTGAGGGCGTAGAGATTGACCCCGGCGATCAGCACCTGGGCCAGCGCGAAGCTGAGCGCGTTCACCAGGTGCGCGAAACGGCCGAAGCGCAGCCGCAGGAACTCCGGGACGCTGCGCACCTTGGAACCGTAGTAGAACGGCATCATCACCAGGCCCAGGAACACCATGGCCGGAATCGCGCCGATCCAGTAGTAGTGCACGGTCGGGATGCCGAACTGCGCGCCGTTGGCGGTCATCCCGAAGATCTCCACCGCCCCGAGGTTGGCCGAGATGAACGCCAGCCCGGTGACCCAGGCGGGCAGCGACCGCCCGGCCAGGAAGAAGTCCAGGCTGGAGGAGACCGACCTGCGGGCGAGCGAGCCGATGCCGAGCACCAGGGCGAAGTAGACGGCGAGCAGGGCGTAGTCGACCGGCCCGGCGTCCAGCCGCAGGTTGGCCTCGGCAAGGGCGTTCACTGCGGCCTCGATCCGTTGCATGACGTTCCTCCGCTGCCAGACTTCTAGCAGGGGCGGATCATCGGATGCCCTCGCGTCACCCGTCCGTGGGCGCGCCGATCGGCCGACCGGGCCACCGGGCCCCGTCCGGCACCGGGCCGGACGGCGGGTCGCGCCGAGGGCCGGCCGTGGGCGGTACCGCCCGGGCCGGTCGGCCGACGGGTCCGCGAACAGGTGGGCCTACGGCCGCCGCACCTCCCCGCCCGGAGGGTGGAGCAGCAGCTCCGAGACGGCGCCGATCCCCCCGCAGAGCCCCTCCCACCGCCGTCGGGCCGCTGTTGGCGTGCTTCCGACATGGCGCGTTCCTGCAGATTCGATCCGTTGAACCGCAACCAGCGGGTTGCTTCACTTGACTGTGTCCAATCACTGATCATTGGAGGCGGGCCACCGCATGACAGCAGCAGACGCCCACGAGGCCTTCCCTTTGACGGAGATCCAGTACGCGTACTGGGTAGGCCGCGGCCCCAACTTCGTACTCGGGAACGTCGCCCCGCACGCCTACTTCGAGATGGAGGGCAGGCGCCTCGACCACGCACTGCTCACCCGCGGCTGGCGCCGCCTGCTGGAGCGGCACGGCATGCTCCGGGCGGTGGTCCACAAGGACGGCCGGCAGCAGGTGATGCCCGAGGCGCCACCCTTCGAGATCGGGTTCGAGGACCTCTCGGACGCCGATCCGGCCGCGATGACCGCGCGGCTCGCCGAGATCCGGGCCGACATGTCCGAACGGGTCTACGACCCCGCCGTCTGGCCGCTCTTCGACATCCGGATCAGCCGGCTCCCGGACCACGACCGCCTGCACGTCAGCCTCGACCTGCTGATGGTCGACCTGGCCAGCATCACCCTGCTGTTCACCGAGTGGAGCGCGCTCTGCCAGGACGAGAGCGTCGAACTGCCGCCGATCGACGTGACCTTCCGTGACTACGTGACGGCCCTGGAGGCGGGCACCGACGCACCCCGCTACAAGCGGTCCCTGGACTACTGGGCCTCGCGGGCCGAGACGCTGGCCCCGCCCCCCGAACTCCCGCTCGCCCGGCCACCGGTGCAGATCCACAAGCCGCGGTTCACCCACCGCGAGTTCCACCTGCCGCCGGACGAGTGGCAGCGCTTCCAGCAGCTCGCCGAGGAACGCGGCCTGACGCCCACCGCCGTGCTGGCGACCGTCTTCGCCGAGGTCCTGGCGGCCTGGAGCGGCACCCCGCGGTTCAGCCTGAACCTCACCATCTTCAACCGGCTGCCGCTGCTGCTCGCCGGGAACGAGCGCGGTCACCGCACCGTCCACCCCCATCTGCGGCGCGTGGTCGGGGACTTCACCTCGATCTGCCTGCTGGAGATGGACACCACCGGTGACCTGCCGGTCGCCGACCTGGCCGCCCGGACCCAGACCCAGCTCCAGCACGACCTGCGCCACCGTTACGTCAGTGCCCTGCACACCCTGCGCGAGCGCCGCCGGCGCGGCCTGCAGACCGGCTTCGAGGGCATGCCGGTGGTCTTCACCAGCGGACTCGGCACCGTCTCGGACGCCTCCGGCCCGATGGCCTACTTCGGCGACATCACCTACCGGCTCAGCCAGACCCCGCAGATCTGGCTCGACCACCAGGTGCTGGACGTCACCGGCTCGCTCGACCTCACCTGGGACGCGGTCGAGGAACTGTTCCCCGAGGGCGTCCTGGACGACATGTTCGCCGCCTACTGCGGCACCGTCCAGCGGCTCACCCGGGCCGCCGCCTGGGACGACCGGCTGGACATCCCGCTGCCGGCGCACCAGCTCGCCCTGCGCGAGGCAGCCAACAGCACCGAGGGCCCGGCCCCCGAGGGTCTGCTGCACGAGGCCCTGTTCCAGGGCGCGCTGGCGCACCCCGACCGGCCCGCCGTGCTGCACGGCACCGGCTCCGTCAGCTACCGCGAACTGGCCGACCAGGCGGCCGCCGTCGCCGAGGGGATAGGCCGGCTGACCGACGAGCCGCTGCGCGACCGGCTGGTCGGCATCACCCTGCCCAAGGGCCCCGGCCAGGTGGCGGCCGCGCACGGTGTGCTGCTGGCCTCCGCCGCCTACCTCCCGGTGGGCCCGGCCCTGCCGGCCCGCCGCCGGGCGGAGCTGTTCGAGAGCGGCGAGGCGCTCGCCGTGGTCACCGACCAGGAGCACGACGACCGGCTGGAGTGGCCGGCCGGGCTCCCCCGGATCCGCTCCGCCGCCGGGGACGGCGTCCTGGACGCCCGGTCCGCCGGGGTGCGGGCGGCCGCCGACCCCGCCGACCTCGCCTACGTGCTGTACACCTCCGGCTCGACCGGCCGCCCCAAGGGCGTGATGATCGAGCACCGGGCCGCGCTCAACACCGTCGTCGACATCAACGAGCGGTTCGGCGTCGGCCCGGACGACCGGCTGTTCGGGCTCGCCGACCTCGGCTTCGACCTGTCGGTGTACGACCTCTTCGGCAGCATGGCGGCCGGCGCCGCCCTGGTCCTGCCCGACGAGGACAAGCGCCGCGAGCCGTCGCACTGGGCCGAGTTGATGGCCCGGCACGGCGTGACCGTCTGGAACTCGGTGCCGGCGCAGATGCAGATGCTCGTCGAGCACCTGGAGGACGCACCCGCCGAGAGCGTGCCCGCCGAGCTGCGGCTGGTCATGCTCAGCGGCGACTGGATCCCCCTCGACCTGCCCGACCGGATCCTCGCGCTCTGGCCGGACGCCGAGGTGATCAGCCTGGGCGGCGCCACCGAGGCCTCGATCTGGTCCAACTGGCACCCGGCCGACGACGTGGCCCCGGACGCGCCGAGCATCCCGTACGGCAAGCCGCTGCGGAACCAGGCCTTCCACGTCCTGGACGCCGCGATGCGGCCCTGCCCGGTCTGGGTGGCCGGCGAGCTGTACATCGAGGGCGCCGGCCTGGCCCGCGGGTACTGGCGTGACCCCGAGCGCACCGCGGCGAGTTTCGTCCAGCACCCCGTCACCGGCGAACGGCTCTACCGCACCGGCGACTTCGGCCGCTACCTGCCGGACGGCGCGCTGCAGTTCCTCGGGCGCCGGGACGGCCAGGTCAAGATCGGCGGACACCGGATCGAGTGCGGCGAGGTGGAGGCGGTGCTCGCCAGGCACCCCGGCGTGGAGTCCGCCGTGGTGGTCAAGTCCGTTGAGGAGGGAGCCGCCGCCAAACTGCTCGGCTTCGTCGTCCCCGACCGCTCCGACGGCTCCCTGCTGCACACCGAGACCGCCGACCCGGCCGAGACCGCCCGATGTCGCCAGGCACTGCGCGACGCCGCCGAGCTGCCCGCGCCCGGCCCCGGAGTCGCGGAACTGCGGACCGCCTGGGCCGCCATGGACGACGTGTACGTCGCCGCCGCCGCGACCGCCTTCCGGGCGCTTGGCCTGCCGCACACCCCCGGTGAGCGCTTCGACCCGGCCGCCGCGCTGGCCGCCGGGGTCGCCCCGCGGTACGAGCGCTGGGTGGCCCGCGCGGTCGGGGTGCTCTGCGACCGCGGCCTGCTGCGACGGTCGGCGGACGGCCTGGAGGTGGCCCGGACCTTCCCCGCGCTGATCGCCGAACCGGTCGCCGAGAGCGCCCGGCAGGCCCTGCGGACCACCCTCGGCGTCCCGGACGACCTGATCGACTGGATGCTGTCACTGGCCGGCGGCCTCGCCGACATCCTCACCCAGTCGATGCACTCGGCGGAGCTGTACGCCTCCGACCGCACCCCCGAGGTCTACGCCCGGCTGTTCGGGCCCGCCTACCACGTCGCCACCGAGGCCGTCCGCCGCTTCGTGGCCGACTGGCCCGAGGACCGCCCGCTGCGCATCCTGGAGGTGGGCGGCGGCTACGGCACCCTCACCCGGCACCTGCTGCCGCTGCTGCCGGCCGACCGCACGGACTACCTCTTCACCGACATCTCGCCGTACTTCACCGACCGGGCCCGGGAGGTCTTCGGCGAGTACGGGTTCCTCCGGCCGGGACTGTTCAACCTCGACCAGTCGCCGGAGCTCCAGGGCCACGAAGGCCTGTCCGCCGATCTGGTGATCGCGGCCAGCGTGCTGCACGACATCCGCCGGATCGGCCCGGGGCTCGACACCCTCCGCTCCGCACTCGCCCCCGGCGGCACCCTGCTGATGGTCGAACAGACCGCCTTCCACCCCTGGTTCGACCTCACGATGGGCCTGCAGCAGGGCTTCGACGGCTACGAGGACACCGAACTGCGCGGCTGGGGGCACCCGTTGCTCGACCGGTCGCAGTGGGCGGACCTGCTCGACGCCACCGGCTTCGGCGGCAGCGCGGTCCTCACCCGGGAGGAGGACGGCCCGGCCTCGGTCGGCTTCGACGTCATCGCCGCCGAGGGGCCGCTGACCAGGCGCCGGTTCGACCGCGAGGCGCTGCGCGAGTACGCCGCCGAGCGACTGCCCAAGCACATGGTCCCCACCCGGCTGCTGGCCCTGGACCGGCTCCCGCTCAGCCGCACCGGGAAGGTCGACCGCGGCACCCTCGCCAAGGCCGGGGCGCGCCGGGTCGGACGCAGCCGGGCGGTGCAACCTCCGCAGACGGACCGCCAGTTGAAGCTGGTCGAGATCTACCGCGCGGTGCTCGGCCTCAACCAGGTGGACCTCGCCGACGACTTCCTGGAGGCCGGCGGCGACTCGCTGCTCGCCGCCCGCATCTCGGCCGCGCTGCAGCGGGCCTTCGGCACCGAGGTGCCGGTGGGGATCATCCTGCAGCACCCCACCGTGGCGGCCCTGGACAGCTGGCTGGAGCCGATCCTCGGCCCGGCCACGGCACTGGACGACCAGCCGGCCACCGGCACCGGCACCGTCGAAGGCGAGGTCAGCGCATGAACCGGCAGCAACTCACCGACTGGTTGCGGGACTACCTGGCGGACCTGCTGGACGTCACGCCCGAGGAGGTGGGCACCGACATCCCGCTGGAGTACCTCGGGGTCGACTCGGCCACCACCCTGGTGCTCAGCGCGGACCTGAGCGCGCGGACCGGCCGGGAGACCCGGCCGGGCGAGATCCTCGACCACCCCACCATCGAGCGGCTCGCCGCCCACCTCAGCGGCTCCGACGAGCCGGCCCAGGTCGGGTGAGCGCGGTGGACGCCCTCTCCGACACCTCCGCCCCGCCGCGCTGGACCATCCGCGCGCCCGGTGCGGACGACGCCACCCGGACGCTCTACTGCCTTCCGCACGGCGGGGGTTCGGCCGCGGAGTACGTCCGCTGGGCCCGGGACCTGCGCAAGGTCGCGGTCTGCGCGGTCCAGCTGCCGGGTCGCGGCTCCCGGTACGAGGAGCCGCCGTACACCGGGATGGCGGAACTGGTCGGCGCCCTGCTCGACGAGCTCGAACTCACCCCGCCGTACGTGCTGTTCGGGCACAGCTTCGGGGCGCTGCTGGCCTACGAGCTGACCCAGGCCCTGCACGCGGCCGGGCGGGTCCTGCCCGAGCGGCTGATCCTGTCCAGCTACCCGGCGCCGCACCTGCCGCGGGAGCGGAGCCGGCTGCACCGGCTGCCCGACGACGAGTTGCTGGCGGAGGTCGCCCGCCTGCACGGGGGCATCCCGGAGGAGGTGCTGGGCAATCCCGAGCTGTGCCGGATGACGGCGGTCTGCGTCCGTTCGGACTACCGGGTGCTGGAGACCTACAGCTGGCTCCCGCGGCCACCGCTGCCGGTGCCGATGACGGTGCTGCGCGGCCGGCAGGACGTGGTGTCCGAGGAGCAGTCGGCGGCCTGGGCCGCGCACACCACGCGCGGCCCGATCCAGCAACGCACCTTCGCCGGCGGCCACTTCTACTTCCGCGAGCGACAGCGCGCGGCGGTGCTGCGGACGATTGAGGGGGCCGCGTGCTGACCTTCGCGGCGGCGGCCCTGCTGCTGATCATGATCCCCGGCCCCGACCAGGCGCTGATCACGCGCAACGCCCTGGTCGGCGGCCGGTCCGCCGGGCTGTTCACCATGGTGGGCGGCATGCTCGGCCTGAGCGTGCACGTGAGCGCGGCCTCGCTGGGGGTCTCGGCCCTGCTGGTGGCCTCCGCGACGGCTTTCACGGCGCTCAAGGTGATCGGCACGCTGTACCTGGTGTGGATGGGGATCGCGACGCTGCGCAGCGCCCGGCAGCGGGCGCGGCAGGGCGAGGGCGCCGCCCCGGCCCAGTCGCTCTCCTGGGGGCAGTGCCTGCGGCAGGGGTTCCTGTCGAACGCCCTGAATCCCAAGGTGGCGCTGTTCTTCGTCACCTTCCTCCCGCAGTTCCTGCCCGAGACGGGCCGGACGCTGGGCAGCGCGCTGAAGTTCTCCGTCGTCTTCGTGCTGCTCTACCTGATGTGGTTCAGCCTCTACACCGTCACGGTGGACCGCTTCGGGGCGTTCCTGCGCCGTCCGGTGGTGCGGCAGCGGATCGAACGGTCCACCGGGGCACTGCTCATCGCCTTCGGCATCCGGCTCGCCCTGCAGCACTGAGCGACCGGGCCGGGCCGGGGCGCCGCTCCGGACCGGGCCCGGGGCTCAGACCAGGCCCTGGGCGCAGGCCAGCACCCCGGCCTGGAAGCGACTGTGCGCCCCCAGGTGCCGGGCCACCTCGGACACCAGCCGGCTGACGGTTCGGACGGACACGCCCATCGACCGGGCGATCCGTTCGTCCGTCAGCCCGTTGGCGAGCAGCCGCAGCGAGGTGCGGTGCTGCTCGGTGAGCCAGTCGGTCCCGGCCTCGCCGGCGCAGGGCGCGGGCCCCTGGTACGGGAAGGAGCGCAGCCAGTAGTCCTCGTACAGGGCGACGTAGGTGCGGACGAGGGAGGCGCCGCGGATCACGATCAAGGCGTCGTCCGGCTGGTCCGAGTAGGGCGGGAGGAGGGCGACGTCGTGATCACCGACGATGAGGCTGAAGGGTACCTGCGGGGCGAGCCTCAGCTCGACCCCGACCCGCTGCACCTCGGCGAGGTACTTGCACTGCCAGCGTGCCGAGTTGAAGCCCTGCGGGTAGATGGCGCGGACGGTGACCCCGCGCCGGACCATCCGGCTCTTCTCGGTCAGGAAGCTGTTCAGGGCCTGGCTGACCGTCCGGGACGGGACCCGGTCGGCGTGCAGGGTCAGGCTCTCGGTCCGGGGGAGGTCGGAGAAGTCGCGGATCACCCGCCGCTGGTTGCGGGCACCGACGACGACCTCCACCCGGACCTGTTCGGTGGGCCCGGCCGCGGCCGGCCGGTAGCGGTCCAACAGGGACTCGGTGGCGGCGACGATCGAGGTCAGCTCCTCGTACTGGGCGCGGAGCATCCCCTGTTTGTGGCGCAGCAGGTTCAGCAGTGCCGTGTCCGGGTCCACCAGGTCGCTCTCGCCGATCGAGGAGCCGGAGCGGACGAGCCGGAGCGTCCGCAGTTCGGCCCAGGCCGCTGCCGCTTCGCGCGGGTCGAGGCCGAGCGCGGTGGCCGCCTGGGCGAGGCTGCCCGCGTCGTTCGCCCGTAACCACTGGTAGAGGAGTGGCCCGGCGCTCTCGTTGGCTGCTGGATCCTCCGTGTTGGTCACGTGCCGACCTCCCGTTGTCCGCCGCACAGTTTCGGATTCCGGACCGCGCATGCGCGTGGTGTGATTTTGTGCTCGCATCCAACCATGGTGCGGTGCCGGTCAGGCGGTGCTCGGGCCAACTGGCCGAAATCTGATCCGGACGGCGCCCGTGCCCCTCCGGACCGGCGTGGTTTCCCGGTCCTGGACGCGGTCCCGGGCGGCCGGTCGCGGGTCAGCCGGCGGGCGACGCCTCGCGGTCGGTGCTCGGCAGCAGCACCCGGAAGCGGGTGTCGCCCGGCACCGACTCGACCCGGAGGTCGCCGTGGTGCCGGTTGACCACGATGCGCCAGGAGATGTCCAGACCGAGGCCCGTTCCCTCGCCGACCGGCTTGGTGGTGAAGAACGGCTCGAAGATCCGGTCGCGGATCTCCTCCGGTACGCCCGGCCCGGTGTCGCCGAACTCCACCAGCACGTTCTCGTGGTCGACCGCGGTGCGGACGGTGAGCCGGCCGGAACCGGCCATCGCCGACAGCGCGTTGTCGATCAGATTCGTCCAGACCTGGTTCAGCTCGCCCGGGTAGGCCGGCACGCTGGGCAGCTCCCGGTCGTAGTCGCGGACCACCGTCACCTCCGCCGGGATCTTCCCGGAGAGCATCATCAGGGTGCTGTCCAGCAGCTCGTGGACGTCGACCACCCGGTGCGGGGCCCGGTCCAGCTGCGAGTACTGCTTCGCCGCGCCCACCAGGTCGGAGATCCGGGTGGTGGAGTCCTCGATCTCGTTCATCAGCAGTTCGGTCTCGACCGTGTAGTGCAGCCACCGCAGGGCGCCCTCCAGGCTCTGCGGGCCGACGGTGTCCTCGACCCGGCGCAGCCAGTCGAGGCCGAGGCCGGCCTGGACGAAGGCCGGTCCCAGCTCCCACCCCTCGGCGATGCCCTTCTCCTCCAGCCACTCGTCCACCGCGTCCTCGCGGTCGGCCGCCTCCAGCGGGCCGAGCGAGACGGACTTGGTGGCCGCCACCTGGTCGACGGCGGCGTCCTGGAGGGTGATCAGGGCGTCCAGGCCGTCCTGCGGGTAGGGGCCGGCGGCGATCTTGCCGAGCTTGTGCCGCATTCCGGCGACCCGCTCGCGCAGGGCGGCGGTGGCCCGCAGCGCGGCGGCGGCCGGGTTGTTCAGCTCGTGGGTCAGGCCGGCGGACAGCGATCCCAGGGCGAGCAGCCGCTCCCGCTGGCCGATCGCCTCCTTGGCCACCTGCGCGCCGAGGAAGAGCCCTTCGAGCAGGTGCACCGCCATCGGGAACCAGTCCCGCATCAGCCCCGCGAAGTTCTCCGCCGACAGGACGAAGAAGCGCGAGGGCTCGACCGCCCGCAGCGAGCTGTTGTACACCTGCGGCACCCGGTCCCCCAGGTAGGCCTGGAAGGCACCGGAGTACACACCGCGCTGCGAGGTCCGGTTGACCTCCACGTCGTCGACGCCGACCCGCCGGGAGAGCACGATGGAGCCGTCGAGCAGCACGTAGAAGCAGGTCGCCGGGTCCCCCTCGGCGTACACCGGGCCGGGATCGTAGCGCTCGACCCGGCCCTCGCGGCAGAGCCAGCCGAGTTGCTCGGGGGTCAGCCGCTCGAACAGGAACAGCGTGCGGAGTTCGTCCGGGCTGCAGAGGACCACCGGTCGGGTCATGCCCTCACAGCCTCTCCAGGTAGCGGTGCACCAGCATGACGGCCATCGCGCCCTCGCCGACCGCCGAGGCGACCCGCTTGGCGGACTCGGACCGCGCGTCGCCGGCCACGAACACGCCGGGCACGCTGGTCTCCAGGTGGTAGGGGACGCGGTCCAGCGGCCAGCCCTTCGGTGGTTCGCCGCCCGGCGCCAGGTCGGGCCCGGCGACCACGAAGCCGCGCTCGTCGCGGACCACCACGCCCTCCAGCCAGCCGGTCAGGGGCGCGGCGCCGATGAAGACGAACAGCCACTGGGCGTCCACCTCATCGGTGGCGCCGGTGGCGGTGTCCCGCAGGGTGAGCCGCTCCAGGTGGTCGCTCCCCTGCGCCCGCGCCACCTCGGTGCGGGCGCGGACGGTGACGGACGGCAGCTCGGCGATCTGCTGGACGAGGTAGTGGGACATCGACCGGGTCAGGTCGTCGGCGCGGACCAGGACGGTCACCGACCGGGCGCCCTTGGCGAGGTACACGGCGGCCTGGCCGGCCGAGTTCGCGCCACCGACGATGTAGACGTCCTTGCCGGCGCACCCCGCCGCCTCGGTCAGCGCCGCGCCGTAGAAGACGCCGCGCCCGGTCAGGCCGGCGACGCCCGGCGCGTCCAGCTGACGGTAGGTGACGCCGGTCGCCAGGATCACCGTGTGCGCGGCGATCGCCGAGCCGTCGGCGAAGCGCACCGTCCGGGACGGGCCGTTCACCTCCAGGCCGACCACCTCGCGGGCGGTCAGCATCTCGGCGCCGAACCGGGCGGCCTGCCGCCTGGCCCGGTCGGTCAGCTGCGCGCCGGAGACACCGTCGGGGAAGCCCAGGTAGTTCTCGATCCGGGAGCTCTGGCCGGCCTGGCCGCCGGTCGCGGTGCGTTCGACCAGCACGGTCCGCAGGCCCTCGGAGGCGCCGTAGACGGCCGCGCCGAGACCCGCGGGGCCGCCGCCGACCACGATCAGGTCGTAGAAGTCCGCGGACGGCGCGGTGGCCAGCCCCACCCGCCCGGCCAGCTCCCGGGCGTCCGGTTCGACCAGCACCCGGCCGTCCGGGGTGATCACCAGGGGCAGCCGCAGCCCGTCCTCGCCGGCGGCGGCCAGCAGGCGCTGCCCCTCGGGCTCGTCGGACGGGTACCAGCGGTAGGGCACCTGGTTGCGGGCGAGGAACTCGCGGACCTCGGAGGAGTGGGCGGACCACCGGTGCCCGACGACCTTGGTCTCCGGCACCGGGCGGTGGTCGGAGGCCAGCCAGCTGTCCAGCAGGTCGTCGACCACCGGGTAGAGCTTCTCCTCCGGCGGGTCCCACGGCTTGAGCAGGTAGTGGTCGAGGTCCACCAGGTTGATCGCGTCGATCGCGGCGCCGGTGTCGGCGTAGGCCGTGAGCAGCACCCGGCGGGCCCCGGGGAAGACGTCCATCGCGCGTTCCAGGAACTCGATGCCGTTCATCTGGGGCATCCGGTAGTCGGCGACGATCACCGCGACCAGGTCGCCGCGGAGTTTCATCTCCTGCAGCGCCTCCAGGGCGGCGCTCGCCGTCTCGGCCCGGACCACCCGGTGCGAGCCCCCGTAGCGGCGGCGCAGGTCCCGGGCGACGGCCCGGGACACCCCGGGGTCGTCGTCGACGGTGAGGATCACCGTTCTCGGCGCCTCGCCGCTCTCCGCCATCGCTGTCCCCTGCCTGTGCCGGCCGCCGCTCACGTCGGCGGTGCCCCGGACTGCGCTCCACCTCTCGCTCACCACCGATTCTCTGCCCGCGGGGCCCGGTACCGCCTCCCGGGCGGGGCATCGGCGGGGCGGTCCGGGCCGGGCGGAGCGCGGTCGGGCGCCGGCCCGGGTCGGGCCCGGCACCGTCAGGGCGGCGGGGCGCCCTCGCCCGGCCGCTCGTCGAGGACGAGTCCGGTCACATGGTCGGTGATCATGTCGAGGATCTCCGCCGCGGCCGTCTGGTCGCCGAGGACCAGGAAGTTCAGGGTCAGCCCGTCCGTCATGGCGGCCAGGTGGCGGGCCAGCACCGGGACGGGGACGCGCAGTTCGAAGCCCATCGCGCGGCGGAGCTGTTCGAGGAGTTCGGCGTAGGTGGCGGAGTACCGCTCGTACTGCCGCCTGGCCAGCGGCTCGAACCCCGGCTGGCGCAGGGCGTACTGGGTGAGCTCGTAGGTGAGCATGTGCTCGCCCGGGTTGGCGGCCACGTGGTCCCAGTACGCCTGGAAGCCGGCCCGGACGGTCTCCCGGAGGGTCTCCCTGGGCCGGATCGCCTCCTTGACCACGCCGACGTAGTGCTCGGTGAGCGTGGCGATGACGGACTCCAGCAGGGCCTGCTTGGAGTCGAAGCAGTAGTGGAAGACGCTCAGCGAGACGCCCGCCTCGGCGGCGATGGAGCGGGTCGTGGTCCGGGCGACACCGTCACGGGTCATCGCGCGAATCGCGGCCTCGGTGAGCTGTCTGCGCCGCTCGGCCGACGGCATCCGTGCCATGGGCTCCCTTCCTTCCGGTCGGTGCGGTGCCCGTACCGCTCCCCCGCGGTCGGCGGGAGCAGTGGGACGGCCGGGGCGGGCGGCCGGCGAACCGGGCCGCCCGACCCGGCCGGGGTCGGAGCCGGCACCGTCAGGTGCTGTAGATGCCCACCTCGCGCAGCGAGTACCCCCATTGGGTACCGCGTTGCAGCCCGTGGACACGCACATAGTGGGCCGGCGCCCCGGCGAACCGGACGGTGTCCAGTCCGCCGTCACCCGCGTCGGTGGACCAGGCGGTCGTCCAGTTCACCCCGTCGGCGGAGAGCTCGACCCGGTACGCCCTGCCGTACGCGCGCTCCCAGTCGAGGGTGACCCGCCGGACCAGCTGCGAGGACCCGAGGTCGATCCGGAGCCACTGGTCGTCGCTCCACTCGCTCGCCCAGCGGGTGCCCGGGTCGCCGTCCACGGCCCTGCCCGGCGCGAAGCTCACGAACGGGTTCCACCACTCCGTGGTGGACGCCGAGGCGGACGCGCCGGCCGCGAGGTTGACGCCGGCCCGGTGGTTCTCGGAGGCCCCCCAGGTGTGGAGGTAGGACTCGGCGCCGCGGAACAGGTCGTCCACCACGTCCTGGCCGCCGACCAGCCGGATGTCCTCGATCCAGTCCGGGACCAGGCCGTAGTGCGCGGCGCCGTCGGTGTTGAGGTCCCAGGTGCGCTGCCCGGCGGTCTGCCGGTCGATCAGCGAGCCGCCGTCGGTGCTGCGGAAGGGGTACTTCACCGGGTTGGGGGTGTCCGCGCCGCGGGGCCCGGGCCAGCCGCCGACGCCGTTCATGTCGGTGCCGTAGCCGTACCCGACCTGGTACTTGTCGCGCAGCGCGTCGGTGCGCCGGGCCTCGGCGCTGAACGCCTCCGCCCCGCTCATGTACTGGGCGGCGAACCCGCCGAGCTTGTAGAGCCGCTCGGTCCAGGCGCTGTCCATCCAGCTGTGCGAGGACAGGACACCGGGGTACGAGGCGGACTCCAGGATGTCGAAGGCCCGCCCGGCGGCCTTGACGCTCATGTGGTCGACCTCCAGCATCATCTTGCGCTGCATCATGCCGCGCACGGCGTACTCGCCCAGGTCGGTGAGGCCCCGGGTGTTGCACTGCGCGCCGCCGGCGTACGCGGGCACGGCCACGCCCTGCGGGAGCTGCTGCTCGGCCGCGGGCGCCGCCGCCAGGCCGATCGGGTTGTCGTGCTGCGGGCCGGCGCAGGCCTCGGTCTGCCAGAACGTCCCGGTGGAGAGGAACTGGCCCACGTTGATCGCGGTCCCGAGCGCGCCCTCGTCGAACCGGACCCCGCACAGGGCGTTGTCGAACTTGTGGCAGAGGAACATGCTGCGCACGCCCAGCCCGTACAGCTCGTCCAGGCCGCGGTCGATGTCGGCCTTGCTGCACTGCGCCACGTCCAGGATCTGCTTGCAGCCGAACGGCTCGGAGGTCTCCACGCCCAGCACCACCGCCAGCTTGCCCTGCCGGATCACCTCGCGGGCCTGCCCGGAGTCGGTGACGATCCGGAACCAGCCCTTGCCGGGGCCGCCGTACATCCTGTCGATGTAGGCCTGCATGTCGTAGGTCTTCTGCGCCTCCAGGCGGATCGCGGTCATCTCGTCGCAGCCGCGGTCCTTGAAGAAGTAGACCGAGCAGATCACGCCGTTGGTGACGAGGTCGTTGACGAGCACCCGCTCACCGCCGCGCCAGGCCCGCTCGACCCAGGCGTAGTAGTTCTGCTGGTGGGTGAGCGAGTCGTGGGCGGGCCAGTCCTGGAAGGTCGGCCAACCCACCGGGTCGTGCTTGCCGTCCCCGCCCTTGGTGATGAAGTCGAAGATCGCCAGCGTGCCGTCCGGGTAGTGCTCGGGACAGTCCTTGAGCGCGTCGGCGACGCCGAGTTCGGAGAACGGCTTGCCGCAGATCAGCCGGCCGCCGAAGCCCTCGTCGGCCATCAGGTGGTCGTGCGCGTCGACGAAGCCGCGGACGTGCCCCTGGGCGTCCGTGCCCTTGAAGGGCTCCCCCGTGACGTTGATCCCGGAGTCGGGGGCCGGCCGGGCGGACGGGGTCCACCAGCCGGTTTCGGCGGAGGCGCGGGGCGCGGGTGCGAGCGCCATCGCCACCAGGGCGAGCAGTAAGGACAGCACCGCGATGAGCCTGTGCCTGCTGTGCGAGGGTCGGGCCATGGTCACCACTCACGTCTCCCGTCGGCGGACGACGCGGTCGAGGCGGCAGACCGCCCGGGCTCCGGCACGGCCGCCCGGGCGCCTGTCATGTCCCGCGTCCACGATGTGACGAGAATCCCGACTGTTGTAATCCGAGTCAATAGTCCGGGACAAATGACCTGATGACCCGTCGGGAACGGGCGGCGGCCGGGGCAGGAGCCCGCATCAGGGGGCACTCCCGTCCCGGCCGCACCGCCGCCGACGGCCGGCGCCGGGCCGCTGCCGACGACTGCCGGCGGCTACCGGCTCAGACCGCCGCCCCCGCGCACTGCGGGTGACCCCAGCTGCCGCCGACCTTGGTGATCTTGTCGCCCTTGGCGTACGGACGGGAGCACGGGCAGGTGCCGGCGAACCGCGCGGACAGCGTCCGCCCGCCGCCGGAGGAGGCTCCCCGCGCCGCGCCGGCGGAGGTCTTGCGCGCGGCGCCGGACGCGGCCGCCGGGCGGCTGCTGCGCGAGGCCGAGGCGGACACCGGGTCCGGCACGGGCAGGTCGGCAGCGGTGCCGGCGGCTGCCTCCTGGGTACGGGCGGCGTCGCTGGCCGCCTTGTCGGCGACCGCGTTCAGCGGGTCCCCGTCCACCTGGTGCGCGGGGACGTACACGAAGGTGACCTCGCGGCCCTCCAGCAGCGCGTCGATGCGCTGGATCAGCTCGCGGTTGGCCACCGGCTTGCCCGCGGCGGTCTTCCAGCCGTTGCGCTTCCAGGCCACCAGCCACTTGGTCGCCGCGTCCCGGGTGTACGTGCTGTCCAGCCGGACCTCCAGCGGCACCGCGGGATCCGTCGCGGCAAGCAGCCGCTCCAGCGCGGTCAGCTCACCGATGTTGTTGGTGCTGTGCCCCAGCGGGCCGGCCTCCCAGCGGGTGGGGGCCCCGGCGCTGTCGGCGACCACGTAGGCCCATGCCGCTGGACCGGGGTTCCCCTTGGCAGCTCCGTCACAGGCTGCGATGACTCGTTCGACCATGCATCGATCATGCCAGGCCCGGCGACGGCCTCCGCCCACCCGCGACCCGGCCGGCACCCTCCGGGCCCGTCGGGGCGCGGTGCCCGCGCGCAGGTCGGCGGGGGCCGCTTCAGGGGCGCGGCCAGGGGCGGCCGCCCAGCCGTTCGATGCCCGCGTTGAAGCGCCTGAGGCAGGCGGCGAAGACGGCGATGTCCTCGTCCGTCCAGTCGGCCATCACCCGGTCCAGCGCCCGGATCGTCCAGGCCCGCTCCTCGTCGAGCATCCGGACGCCTTCCTCGGTGATCCGGAACTTCCGGGCCATACCGCCCGCCGGATCGGGGATGCGCTCCACCAGACCGGCCCGCCGGGCGGCGGTGGTCTGGCGGTTGAGGGTGGAGACGTCGAGGTCGAAGGCCTCGCTCAGTTCGCCGATCGACATCGGCCCCTGCACCCGGATCCGACTCAGCAGGATGTAGGCGCTGCGCTCCAGCAGGCCGTCGCGGCGACGACCGCCGCCCTGCCCGGGCAGGCCGTGGCGGCTCAGGAGCATCTGCTCGTACTCGACCTCATGGGTGGGTCTGACCATGATCCTGCCGCCTCCTCGCCGGTGAGCGGCGCGCACCGCCCCGATCCGCTCGCGTCCGCCGCCCCCTCCGCCATTATGCATCAGGCACGCCATATGCATGATGCACGTCGCATGTATGCTGCACTCCTCTGCCTTCGACCGACAGTCAGGAGTGCCTCCCATGGCCGCCCCTCAACGAGCAGCATCATCAGGCGGCGTCGTCGCCACCCTGGCCTTCGCCGGCACCGTCGCCGCGATCATGCAGACCCTGGTCACCCCGCTCATCGCGGAGCTGCCGCAGCTCCTGCACACCGCGCCCTCCGACGCGGCCTGGGTGATCACCGTCACCCTGCTCGTCTCGGCGGTCTGCGTCCCGGTCTCCGGGCGCCTCGGCGACATGCTGGGCAAGCGCCGGATGCTGCTGGTCTGCTCGGTGCCGCTGGTGGCCGGCTCGGTGGTCTGCGCGCTCGCCTCCTCCGTCGTCCCGATGATCGTCGGACGCGGGCTCCAGGGCGTCGGCATGGGCATGGTGCCGCTCGGCATCGCCCTGCTCCGGGACGTCGTCCCGGCGGAGAAGCTCAGCTCCTCGATCGCGCTGGTCAGCGCCTCGATGGGGATCGGCGGCGGCCTCGGCCTGCCGATCGCCGCGGCCGTCGCCCAGTACGCGAACTGGCGGGTGCTCTTCTGGGGCGCGGCCGTCCTGGCCCTGGTGGTGTCCGCGCTGATCTGGTTCCTGGTCCCCGAGGTCCCGGCCACCGCCAAGGGCCAGCGGTTCGACCTGCCCGGCGCGATCGGCCTCGGCGTCGGCCTGGTCAGCCTGCTCCTCGCGGTCTCCAAGGGCGCCGACTGGGGCTGGGCCTCCGCGACCACCATCGGCCTGTTCGCCGCCGCCGTCCTCGTGCTGGCCGGCTGGGGCGTGTGGGAGGTCCGCACCAAGGACCCGCTGGTCGACCTGCGCACCACGGCCCGTCCGCGGGTGCTGTTCACCAACCTGGCGTCGGTCTTCGTCGGCTTCGGCATGTACGCCAGCATGCTGATCGTCCCCCAGCTGCTGCAGTTCCCGGCGGCCACCGGCTACGGCCTGGGCCAGTCGATGCTCGCGGCGGGCCTGTGGATGGCGCCCGGCGGCATCATGATGATGATCGTCTCCCCCTTCGGCGGGAAGCTCACCAATGCCCGCGGCCCGAAGTTCACCCTGATCAGCGGCGTCCTGGTGATCGCCGCCGGCTACGGGTTGTCGCAGGCGCTGATGGGCTCGGCCTGGGGCCTGATGGTGGTCACCATGGTCACCAGCAGCGGCGTGGGCCTCGCCTACGGCGCGATGCCCGCCCTGATCATGAGCTCGATCCCGCCCGCCGAGACCGCCGCGGCCAACGGCTTCAACACGCTCATGCGCGCGCTCGGCACCTCGGTCGGCGCCGCCGTCATCGGTACCGTCCTCTCCCAGCTGACCACCACCACGGGCGGCCACACCTTCGCCTCCGAGAGCGGCTTCCGCACCGGCCTGCTGGTGGGGCTCGGGGTGGCCCTGGTCGCCGCCGCGGTGGCGGCCGTCATCCCCGCCGTCCGGGCCGACGCGGCCTCGGACGGGCCGGACGACGGCCCCGGCGCCCCCTCCGTGGAGCGCACGGCGGCCGCGGTCTAGAACACCGACCGTCAGGGCCCGGGCGCGGCCTGCCAGGTGCCCGGGCCCTTTCGTCCCCGGACGGGCGGCCGGCAGGTCCGGCGGCACCGGTGACGACGGCGCGTCACAGTGCTTTCCGGTCATGTTGATCCGTGATCCGGCCGGGAGGTCCGGCCGCCGGACCAGCCGGTCCAGAGTGCGGTTCGTCCCGCTGTTTCGTACTCGTCGGCGGTCCTGCCCGCCGACGGGGCCAGCCGATCGGACCGGTGTGAAATGACCAGCAACTTCCGCCAGCCGCGGCCCCGCGCGCGGGTGGCCGCCCCTCACCGCCGGCTCGCCCGTGCGGCCGGCACGGTGGCCCTGCTCGTGGCCGCCCTCACCGGGACGGCCACCGCGACGGCCGCGGCCGGCCCGTTCCGGTGCCGGCTGCGGCAGCCGCCGTGGCGCAGGCGGCGGTACCTGCGCCGGTACGGGCGGTGGCACCTGTGACGGCGCAGCCCGCGGCAGGGGTTCCGGCGCCGGCGACGGCACCCGCCGCGCTCGCGGCCGCCGTCGGCGGGTGGACCTGCCCCGGCGTGGCCGTACCGGCCGGATACGTCATCACCATGTTCGACATCTCCGGCTGCAACGGGTACGGCGCCTGGCTCCAGCAGCCCGTCCGGGACGGTATCTGGACCTGCTCGGGCTCACCGGTCGTCCCCGGGTACGTCCTGACGAACTACGACTCCCGGGGCTGCGGCGGCGTCGGCGCCTGGTACCACCAGCTCGTCCGCAACGGCATCTGGACCTGCCCGTACTCGCCGATCCCGGCCGGCTACCGAAGTACCAGCTACGACGCCCGCGGGTGCAGCGGTCTGGGCGCGTGGCTGACCGTCCGGGCCTGAGCCGGACGGTCAGCGGGAGCCCACGACGGCGCGGCCTGCCCACGGGCGGCCGCGCCGTCGGTGCGGCTCCCCCGGCCGGTCGCCCCGTCAGAGACTGCGGAGCACGGCCACGACCTTGCCGAGGATGGTGGCCTCGTCGGCCGGGATCGGCTCGTACGCGGGGTTGTGCGGGACGAGCCAGCTGCGGCCGTCGCTGTTCCTGAGGCGCTTGACCGTGGCCTCGCCGTCGATCATGGCGGCGACGATGTCGCCGTTCTCGGCCACCGGCTGCCGGCGGACGGCCACGATGTCGCCGTCGCAGATGGCGGCCCCGACCATCGAGTCGCCGTGCACGGTGAGGGCGAACAGGTCACCCTCGCCGACCAGCAGGCGCGGCAGCGACAGCAGGTCCTCGGTGGTCTGCTCGGCGGTGATCGGGGCACCGGCGGCGATCCGGCCGACCAGCGGCACCTGGACGCCGCTGCCGGAGGCCCGGGCCGGGGCGGGCGCCGGGACTTCGTCCTCCCACAGGCGGTAGGCACGCGGTCGGTGCGGGTCCTGGTAGAGCACGCCCTTCTTCTCCAGCGACCGGATCTGGTGGGCCACCGAGGAGGTGCTGGTCAGGCCGACCGCCGCGCCGATCTCGCGCATGCTCGGGGGGTACCCCTGACGCGCGACGGCCGAGCGGATGGCCAGCACGATCGCCCGCTGGCGGTCGGTGAGCCCGTCGTCGCCGGCCCGGACTCCGCGCGGCCGGCCGGGCCCCGTTCCCGCCGGGTTGCTGATGTCGGCCATGGCCCCTCCTGATGATCTTTCCTGCTTTCGGACTGTAACCCGGCGGACCGGCAATGGGAATGCCTCAGCCGCGTTCGACGATCAGCAGGGTGCCGCGGCTGCCGGCCCGGACGGCGTGCGGGGTGTCCGCCGGCACCACGTACAGCTGCCCGGCCGGGACGGGGACGTGCCGGCCGGCCACCTCCAGTTCGAGCCGGCCGTCGAGGACCAGCAGGACCTCCGCCGTGGGGTGGCGCTCCTGCGGCAGCCCGGCCCCGGACATCCGCAGCACCTTCACCCGCGCGTCGCCGACCTCGGCGAGCGGCCGGGATGACCAGGGGTCGGGGAGGGCGGCGGCGACCGCCGCCAGGTCGACGAGCGTCATGGCATACCTCGTTCCGGCGGCCCGGCGGGTGCACCGGACCACCTTGTTCACGTCGGGGTGGATGACCGCAACGCTAGCCGTGGACGACCTTGCGTTGGTCGACCGTTCGGCAAAATCCTCGGCCGGCGGCGCCCCGCCGGCCCCGGTCCCGGTGCGGGATCGGGGCCGGCGGGGCGGTGGTCCGGTGGGGTGGCCGGGGGCAGGGCGTGACCGGGGGAGCCGGTACCTACGGACGTTCCCCCGTCACCGCGGGGCGGGGCAGCACCACCCGGCCCGCGGGGATCACGCCGCGTGAGAGCGGGTCACCAGATCGCCTCGACCCACTCCGGGTGGTCGATGAACGGGTTGCGGTTGTGCTGGTAGGTGTCGTAGATGACCTGGTTGCGGCGCTCCTCGAAGGCGCTCGGCGGGTCCTGCTCGTTCCACTGCTTCAGGACGGAGAGCTTGCCGATGTACGGGTTGCTGCCGTTGTTGACCTTCTCGTTGGGCTCAAGGTCGGCGAAGCCGTCGCCGCCGTCGTAGCGGACCGCCATGTAGAGGATCATGCGGGCCACGTCGCCCTTGTCCGCGTCACGCGGCTCGAAGGAGTCGGAGTCGACCAGGCTGCCGCCGCCGTTGCCGACCGCGCTGCCGCCCTTGTCGAAGTCCAGGTTGCCGCGGATGCTGTTGACCTGGACGTCCGCCGCGCGCAGGTGGTGCAGGTCGGTGCCGGGGCCGGTGACCTCGCCGAAGTTGCCGTGCGACTTGGCCCACACGTGCTCGCGGTTCCAGTCGCCCAGGGCACCGCCGTTGAGGGACTTGCTGCGCGAGACCCCGCTGTACAGCAGGACCACGTTGTTGGTGTTGTTCGGGTCCTGGTCGGTGGTCTTCAGCGCGTTCCAGACCGCGTCGTACGAGATCTTGCTCTGGCTGCTGATGATCGTGTGCAGCGAGGCCTTCAGGCTCGTACCGGTCTTGCCCATCGCGTTCTTGTAGTACGTGCTGTCGTACGCGGTGGTCGTGGCGCTCGCGGGGGTCGCGGCGGCCGTCGGGAGGGCCAGGCCGACCAGGACGGCGGCCACGGTGGCCGCCAACGTCTTCCATCTGCCTTTCTGCGCAACGGACATGGGGGTGCCCCTTCCCGGGGGGACGACACGCGCCGGAGCGCGGCCCCACGCTCCACAGGGCCGCGATCTACGCGTGTTGACTGTTGGTTACCGGGAGCATGACATGTGCAAGGCGCCGACCGTGTAACCGGGAGAAGGCCTTTCCGTGACGTTCTCGCATACGGCACACCGCATCAACTCCGTTGGAGGGGGACTCCCTTGTGGGCCGACGGGTGTTCAGGCCCAGCCCCGCCGCCATGGCCACCACGGCCCGGCGGCCTGGCCACTTCGAGCGGTGGCCGACCCGCGGCGCGGTGACCGGATGCGGAGCGCCGATGGTCGCCCGGCCCACCGGCGTGCGCACGAGGCCGGGCGACCACGCGGGCCGGCACGGCGCTCGAAGCGGTCGGGCACCGCGCGGCCGGCCGCGTGCCTGCGGACGGCCCGGTCCGCCGCGTCCGAGGGACTTCCCCACCGGACGGGCGCCTGACAACTGATCACTCCGGTGGGCTTGTGACGGCTTCGATCGCCCTTCTTGCTACCGTGCCTCCTCCGACGGTCGAGGGGACGGGGAGCCGGGCATGGCGCAATTCGTCGAGGTGGCGGCGGCGGTGGTGATGGCGAGGCCGCGCCTGGTGGCGTACCTGCGGGCGCCCGCCGCACCCGCCTCCACGTGGCCCGTGGAGGAGTGGGCCGGCGTCTGCGAGCCGTGGCGCGACGGCGCCCTGCGACGCCGGTACCGCGAGGAGCTGGTCGGTGCCGTCGAGGCGTGCGACGGCTGGACCGACGGCGACCACGCCGGCCTGTTGCGCGGCCTCGACGACGAGGACGGCAGCCTCACGCTCGGGTTCGACCGGGCAGGCGGCTCGCTCACGATCGGGTTCGACCTCCGCGTCGACTTCCAACTCCCCTCGCTCATCTGGGCGTTCTCGACCCTGCGCGGTATGGCCGCGTTCATGGCCGACGAGGACACGGGACTGGTGACGGTCACCGCCGGCTGGGACGACACCCCGGTACTGATGCACCTGGGCCCGAACAGGTCGTCGTTCCTGGACCGGAGCCGGGACGCCGCCGCCTGGAGCAGGGCCAGGGACACGGAGTTCGACGTCCGGTGCGCGGTGTCGGAGGCGGGCACCGACGCGGACGGATCGGCGAGCGGGATCATCCGGCGCCTGCTGGGCGGTTGACGCCCCGTCGTCCGCTCGCGGTCCGGGACACCGCCGCCGCGCGGGACGGGATCGGAGTCAGCGCAGCACGAGCAGATCGAGCGACGAGGTCAGGTCCACCGCGGCCGGGTCCTGAGCCCGCACAGCCTCGCGCAGCCGCTCCTTGCCGCGGGTGAACTCCTCCTCCGAAAGGCTGCGCATCAGCGTGTCGGCGTCCCGGAGAGCATCCGCCCGCTCCAGGAGTTCGGCCAGGCTCGCGATGTCGGCCTGCGGGACGGGCTCCAGGGCGGCCGGTGCGAAGCCCGCCTCGGCGAAGGCGGCGCAGGTCTCCTCGACGGACGGGTAGGTGTCCAGCACCCTGGCCGTCTCGGGGAACCAGCGCACGATGCGGAGGCGCTCGTAGCGGCCCGCGAACGCGTTGCGGACGAGGACCGGCGCCCCCGGCCGCAGCACGCGGCGGATCTCGCGCGCGGCCGCCGGCAGGTCGGGGACGTGATGGGTCACCGTGGACAGCCAGGCCGCGTCGGCGCCCGCGTCCGGCAGTGGCAGGGACGCGGCGTGTCCCGCCCGGACCTGGATGTCCGGGCGGCCCGGGATCAGGGCCCGCATCGCCTCCGAGGGCTCGACCGCGACCACGTGCGCGCCGAACCAGTCGCAGAAGGCCGTGGCGAAGGCTCCGGTGCCCGCGCCGATGTCCACGACGGTCATGCCCGGGGACGGGTCCAGATGCCGTCGCACGGCGTCCTCCCAGGCCGCCAGCCCGTCGCGCGGGATCTCGCGAACGGCCCGGAAAGAGGTCGCTGTCGTGGCGTCATAGGTGATTCTGGCCATGCCCGTCCCGTCCGTAGACCGCCCCCGGCGGGGCGCCCGGGCGAGGATAGCCGCTGTCCGTGACCGACGGGAGCGCGCCGCTTCGGCCCGCCCTGCGCCTCCCGGGCCGGTGCGGGAGCGGGCCGGCCAGCGCGGCGGGCCGGACGGCGCCGGTGCCGAAGCGCAGGTCGGCCTTGTCGAGGACCGGCTCCAGGCGGCGGCGGTCCTCGGTGGCGGCGTCGAAGGTGAGCTGGACGTGGCCCCGCTCGGCGGCGGCGAGAGCGCCGACGCGGGCGGTGACCGCGCGGATCCTCGCCCGCTGCAGGCCCAGCGAGGCGAACATCGCGTACAGGACCTCCGTGATCGCCGGGGTGTGCGCGGTGGGCTCCCGCAGGGTCCGTGAGCGGGAGGTGTGGGAGCGGTCGGCGTAGGTGACCTGCAGCTCGATCCCGCGGGCGATCTTGCCGCCGACCCGCAGCCGGGCACCCAGGTCGACCGCGAGGGCGAGCAGCGCCCGGCGGGCCTGGTCGGGGTCGAGGACGTCCTGCTCGAAGCGGCGGGTGGCGGCGATGCCGGCGGGTGGGCCGCCGGCGGCGACGGGGCGCGGGTCGCGTCCCTGGGCGCGGTCGTGCAGGAGCCGTCCGGTGCCGGCCCCGGCGATCCGCTGCACGGTGGCGAGCGGCAGGTCGGCGAGGTCGCCGACGCTGCGGACCCCGTAGCGCTGCAGGCCGCGGGCGAGCGCCGGGCCGACGCCGGGCAGCGCCTCGACCGGCCGGGAGCGCAGGAAGGCCCGGGCGGCGTGCGGGTCCCGCGGGTCGAGGATGCGGGTCTCCCCCGGGCGACAGGTGCCGCAGGCCATCGCGGCGAGCTGGCGGGTCCCGCCGCCGCCGATCGCGGCCTGGACGCCGTACCGGGCGGCGAGCCGTGTCTGCAGCAGGTCGGCCAGGCCCTCCGGGGTGCGCCGGAAGAACTTCAGCGCGCCGGTGACGTCCAGCAGCGCGCCGTCCGGCGGCAGGGCCTGCACGACGGGGGTGATGTCGGCGAGGACGGCGAACAGCTCCTGGTAGCGCTCGAAGGACACTCCCGCGACACGCACCTGCAGGATCGCCCGGGACGTGCTGCCGGTCATCGCGCACCCCCGGGAGCGGTGGCGGGGAGGTTGCGCACGGCGATGCGCGGATGCGTGAACAACGGTGGTCGCCTCCCAGCTCCACGACCCCCATGCCCTGTCTCCGGTGCCCCCACCTGACACCCACCCTAGAGCCTGTTCGAACATTTGAGCTAATAGAAATCGATCGAACGTCCCTGCTTTCACCTGCAAGGACGCATCGACCTGATTCGAACACGCTCTGTGACCCCACGGGCCGGAGCCGCCGGGAGCGCGGACCGACCGGCCCGGGCGGGCACGGCGCACGCGCCGCCCGCGGCCGACCGCCTCAGGCGGTGACCTTGGCGATGAACGCGGCGAGGTTGGCGACGGCCCGCCGCATCTTCTCCTCCACGGTGAGCGACTCGGGGAGCCGCGCGCCGACGCCCTCCACCCCCTTGCCCCGCACGTAGAGCGGGCAGGCGAGGTCGCTGCAGATGTAGGCACCCACGGAGTTGCCCTGCTGCCCGGCCCGGCCGGCCTTGGCGGCGACCATCAGCGAGACGCCACCGGTGTGGGTGGTCAGGCAGATCGAGCACATGCTGCGCCGCGGCTGCCAGGCGGCGGCACCGGGGCTGCGCAGGGCGAGCGCCACCGGACGGCCGTCCAGCTCGGTGGCGAGGTAGGCCCGGCCGGGGGACTGAGGGTCCCGCCAGCCCAGGAAGTCCAGATCCTCCCAGGGCTGCTCGGCCAGGTCCCGGGGGACGGACAGGCGCTTCGCCTCGCCCTTGGTGCAGTTCACGAACGCGGTACGGATGTCTTGCTCGGTCAGCGGCTTCATGAGCACCACGCTAATTTGCCTATAGGCTTTAGGCAAATGCATAATGGCTATCGGCGATCGGGATGAAGGTCATGGAATGACGGTCATGGGAGGCAGGTCATGGTTCGAGCGGGACTGACACCGGAGCGCCTGACCCGGGCGGGGGCGGAACTGGCCGACGAGGTCGGCTTCGACCAGGTGACCCTCTCGGCGCTCGCCCGGCGGTTCGACGTCAAGGTCGCGAGTCTGTACTCGCACCTCAAGAGCTCCCAGGAGCTCAAGACCCGGATCGCCCTGTTCGCACTGGAGGAACTCGCCGACCGGGTCACCGCCTCCGTGGCCGGGCGGGCCGGCAAGGACGCGCTGGCCGCCTTCGCCGACGCCTACCGCGACTACGCCCGGGAGCACCCCGGCCGCTACGACGCCGCCCGGCTCAGGCTCGACCCCGAGACGGCGGCCGCCAGCGCCGACGTCCGGCACGCGCAGATGACCCGGGCGATCCTGCGCGGCTACGACCTGGCGGAACCGGACCAGACGCATGCCGTCCGGATGCTCGGCAGCGTCTTCCACGGCTACGTCAGCCTGGAGGCGGCCGGCGGCTTCAGCCACACCGCCGTCGACTCGCAGGAGTCCTGGGAGTGGGTCCTGGATTCGCTCGACGCCCTGCTGCGGAACCGGGCGACGCGCTGACCGGCGCGGACGGCGGGGACGGCGGGGACGGCGGGGACGGCGGGGACGGCGGGGACGGCGGGGACGGCGGGGGCGGCGCGGGGCGCCCCCGCCGCGATGGGGACGAGGGCGCCCGTGCGCCGGGCAGGACCGGCCACTCGCAGCAGGTCGCAACAGGTCGCACATCGAGCATGGGAGAGCACTCTCCCGGGAGACTCGGGGTACGACTGACCACTGTCAACCCTTGTGCAGCGACGGGCCTTTGCCGCCGCTGGGGCGCACAGCACGGCGGCTCGGACGGACCGCGAGGCGGGACGGGGGGAACACCGGCCGGCCAGGCCTGCGGACAGCAGGAGGACCGGCGGCGCGCCGGAGGTGGGCACGGCGCGGCCGGGTGACGGCGCGGGCGGGTCGTGGCGTGGTCACGGCGCGGGCAGGTCACGGCGCGGCCGGGTCGTGACGCAGGCGGTCACGACCCGGCCGGCACGCGGATCTCTACCGGCGCGCGGCTCTCTACAACGTGGGGATCGCCAGCAGCAGCCCGCCGTCGAGGCGTTCCTGCATGTGCCGGCCGTGCGCGGCGCAGACGATGACCGTCCCGCCCTGCGCGTCCATCGCCAGGAAGGTCGCCGCCTCGCCGCACGGCCCCTGGGAGCGGTCGTAGCCCCATCCGGCGCCGCACTCCTGGCACCAGGAGCGGCCGTCCTCCGTCCGCAGCGTCGGCCCGCAGCGCGGGCAGATCCCCCACCACGCCGTGCACGACCCCGGTTGCTGGGCGGCCCGCACCCGCGCCAGTTTCTCGGCCGCTCCCCCGAGCCGCCGGGCCGCCTGCCCGAGGGACTCGTCCAGCGCGCCCGGCAACGCTCCCCGCACGCCGCGGGGCAGGTCCGGCTGCTGTCTCAGCCGTTCCCGCATCGCGGCGACGTCCCGCGCCAGTGCGTCCGCACGTGCCTGGAGATCCCGCAGCTCCGCCGGAGTCGGCTCACCGCCGCCGACGGGGTCGGCATCAGCATCCGTGAACAAGCCCTCCACCCCCTTCTCGACACCACCACCGCGCACGGGACCGGCCGGCACAGCCTGCCCGGCACCCCGCCCCCGGCGGCCACCCACAGAAGCATCGTGATCAAACCATGACAGGCACGTCCGGACAAGAGGCGTAGGTCACGTGGCGCGGCCCGGCCGAACCCCGCAGGCGGGGAGCGCCGACGCCGCCCGGGACCGGCGATCCGGTCCCTCCCCGGGCACCGGGGGGCACCGGACCGCGACCCCGACCGGGCGCCTGCGGTCACGCGCCGGCGGCCACTCCCCCACGGTCACGCCTCCGCGGTCACGCCCGCGGTCACGCGTTTGAGCTCACCGAGCGCCTCCCGCAGGTGGTCCGCGAGGCTGCGGCCCCCGTCGTCGCCGACCCAGCGCTCGAAGCCGACCTTGAAGACGGCGATGCCGGCCTCCGCGGCCAGGCTCGCCGCCGGCTCCTCGACGCCGCGCCGGCGCAGGGTGGCGGCGAGCGCCGCGGACAGCGAGGCCAGCTTGACGAGTTCGCGCTCCCGCAGCTCCGCGTTGGCCGTGATGACGGCCTGGCGCCGCCGGGCGAACTCGTGGCGGTCCAGGAAGAAGGCCGCGACGGCCTCCAGCGTCGCGGCCATCGCGTCGATCGGCGCGGCCGCCTCCGGGGTGCCGGCGAGGGTGTCCACGAAGACCTGCTCCAGCGCCTGCGAGCCCCCGAACAGCACCTCGCGCTTGTCGGCGTAGTGCCGGAAGAACGTCCGCTCGGTGAGCCCGGCGCGTTCGGCGATCTGCGCGGCGGTGGTCTGCTCGAACCCACGCTCCCGGTAGAGGTCAAGCGCTGCTTGCTCCAGGCGCCCGCGCGCGTTCGGCTCCCATCGACCCATGCGCAGATCCTACGCGATGACAGTCCCTGACATCAGGTGCTACGGTCGATGACAGTCACTGACATCGACTCCGTCCGCCGCGCCTCCGGTGCCCCGGCACCCGCGGCGGGCGCCGTCGACCTACCCGGAGGTTCTCCTCATGCGCGTGTTCGTCACCGGCGCGTCCGGCTGGATCGGTTCAGCCGTCGTCCCGGAACTCATCGACGCCGGCCACCAGGTGGTCGGGCTCGCCCGCTCGGACGCCGCGGCGGCCGCCCTCGTCCGGGCCGGCGCCGAGGTGCGCCGCGGCACACTCGACGACCTCCCGGCCCTGCGCGACGCGGCCGGCGAGTCCGACGGCGTGATCCACCTCGCGTTCAAGCACGACCTCGCGTTCAGCGGCGGCTTCGAGAGCGCGGCCGAAGCGGACCGGCGGGCCATCGACACCTTCGGCGAGGCGCTCGCCGGCTCCGACCGCCCGTTCCTGATCGCCTCGGGGACGCTCGGGCTGGCACCGGGCCGGGTCGCGACCGAGGAGGACGGCCGGGCCGACGGCCCGCTCACGGCCCACCTGCCCGGGGGCCCGGCCAAGCGGCTGGCCAACGCGCGGGCGACGCTCGCCCTCGCCGGCCACGGCGTCCGCTCCTCGGTCGTCCGGCTTCCGCCGACCGTGCACGGCGACGGGGACCACGGCTTCCTCGCCGCCCTCGTGGCCGTCGCCCGCGAGAAGGGCGTCAGCGGCCACCCCGGTGACGGGTCCAACCGCTGGCCCGCCGTGCACCGCTCCGACGCCGCACGGCTCTTCCGCCTGGCACTGGAGGGCGCCCCGGCGGGCTCCATCCTGCACGCGGTCGCCGAGGAGGGCGTACCGGTCCGCACCCTCGCCGAGGTGATCGGACACCACCTCGGCCTGCCGGTGGCTCCGGTCGCCCCCGAGGACGCGGCCGGACACTTCGGCTGGCTGGCCGGCTTCCTCGGCGCGGACGCCCCCGCCTCCGCCGCGCACACCCGCGAACTGCTGGGCTGGCGGCCGACCGGGCCCGGGCTCGTCGAGGACCTCGACCAGGGCCACTACTTCGCCGCCCCGGCCGCCTGAGCGTCCGCACGGGCGACGCCCGCGAACGGCCGGCGCAGAGAACCCGCGCCCGGACGGCACGGCGCGGCCCGGCCACTGCGGGGGGAGCGGCCGGGCCGGAAGCAGGACGCGGCAACGCCCGCTCCTCGACGGTAGGTCGCCGGTGACGGGGTGCGGCAGGACACGCCGGGCCGGCGCCCGGCTTCCCGGCCGGATCGCTCGTGCGGGTGAGCCCGCGAAGGTTCTCCCGGGTCTCGGGCAGCCTGCCGGGAACCGGCCGGCGGCGTCCACCGTACGGAGTGCACCCGGTGCTGCGGCCGGGTTCGAACCGGCCTGCTCGGCCAGTTCTTCCGCCGGCATCTCGGCACCGGCCCGCAGTCGGCCGACGGACCCGGACCCGGACCCGGGTCCGGGTCCGGGTCCGACCGAGGGTGCCGGGTCCGCTTGAGGGCCATCCGCTTCAGCCGTCCGCCGCCCGGCGGACGGCTGACGGGGTGCGCTGAGCAGCCGTCAGAGGGTCACCACGGGCACGCCCTCCGGGCGGCCGGCGAGCAGCGCCGCGATGTGGTCCGCGCAGCGGATCGCCGCCGTGGCCATCGCGCTCCTGGTCATCCCGGCGAGATGCGGGGTCAGCAGGGCGTTCGGCAGGCCGAAGAGCGGCGAGGCGAAGGCGGCGTGCTCGTGCTCGAAGGTGTCGACGGCGGCCGCGGCGAGCGGGTGCGCCGGGTCGGCCAGCGCGTCCGCCAGGGCCTGCTCGTCGACGATCCCGCCCCGGGCGGTGTTCAGCAGGACCGACCCCGGCCGCATCAGCGCCAGCTCCGCCCGGCCGATCGTCCCCCGGGTCAGCGGGGTCAGCGGCAGGTGCAGGGAGACCACGTCAGCGGTCGCCAGCAGGGCCCTGAGGGAATCCGCCCGTGGCACCGGAGCCCCGGCCGGGCCCCGGGAGTGGCCCAGGACCGTCATGCCCAGGGCCGTCGCCCGCTCGGCCAGGGCCAGGCCGACCCGGCCCAACCCGACGATGCCCAAGGTCAGTTCCGACAGCTCCCGCGCGGGGGCGGCCGGCGCGCTCCAGCGGCCCCGGTGCGCGGCCTCGTTGTGCGCCGGGAGGTTCCGGAGCAAGGCGAGCAGCTGGGCCAGGGCGAACTCGGCGACCGCGTTCGCGTTGGAGCCCGGCGTGTGGGTGACGGCAACGCCGTGGCGGGCGGCGGCGGCCAGCTCGACATGGTCGGTGCCGGCACCGGCCCGGCCGACCACCCGCAGCGGGTGGGCCAGGTCGGGATCGGTCGCCGCCGCGAGGAAGGCCGCCCGCAGCGGGACGCCCGCGCGGGACTTCACCGCGTGATGACCGGTCCCGCCCCGGACGGTCTCGGCGATCAGCGCCGGCTCGTCGAACCCGTCGAAATCGGTGAAGTCCACCCGGCCGGCCCAGGCGGCCCGGGCCCCCGCCCGGTCGGCCACCCGCCGAAGGTTCAGCGTGACGGCCAGCCCGTGGCCGAGCAGGCGTTCCAGCTCCCGGTCGAGCAGCTCGCCGGGAGCCGCGTCCACCAACAGGATCCGCGCCTTCGCCACCTGATCCCCCTTCCGCGGTCCCTGGACCCTACTGCGCTCGGGGGAACCGGCCGCGAGGAGCGCCCGGGCCGTCGAGGACGTCCGCCGGCAGGCCGGCATCCCTGGCGTGATCGCCGGACTCTGGATGCCCGGCAGGGGGAGCTACGTCCGTGCCACCGGTGTCGCCGACACCGTCACCGGCGAGCCGATGACCACCGACCTCTTCATGCGGATCGGCAGCGAGACCAAGACCTTGACGGTCACCGCGCTGCTCAGGCTCGTCGACGACCGCCGGATCGGGCTGGACGACCCGATCCCCGACTACGTCGACGGCGTGCCCGGCGGCGAGGGCATCACGCTGCGTCAGCTCGCCGGGATGCGCAGCGGCCTCTTCCCCTACAGCTCCGACCCGGACTTCGTCCAGGCGCTGGAGGGCGACCCGAGTCGCACCTTCACCCGCAGGAGCTGCTCACCTACGGCTTCCGGCACGGGAACACCTCCGCGCCGGGTGCGGTGTTCCAGTACGGTACCGCCGCGGTAGCGGGCGGCCCGGCGGTACGGCGACCCACCGGGGACGGGGCCGGCCCCGCGCGCCCCCGGACGCCCGCCGCCGGCGAGGCCTACGATGCGGCGCATGGACATCGTGATCCCGCTCTTCGACCGCTTCGAGCCGCTCGACGCGATCGGACCGTACGAGGTCCTGGCCCACGTGCCTGGCGCCACCGTGCGCTTCGTCGCGCCGGAACCCGGCCGGGTGCAGGACGTGCTGGGCGCGCTGCCGGTGCACGTCCCGACCAGGTACTCCGAGGTGGAGCGCTGCGACGTCCTGCTGGTCCCCGGCGGGGCGGGCTCCCGGACGGTGGCGAGCGACCCCGATTTCCTCGACTGGGTCCGCCGCGTTCACGCCGGGACCCGCTTCACCACCTCGGTCTGCACCGGAGCCCTGGTGCTCGCGGCGGCCGGCCTGCTGAACGGCCTGACCGCCACCACCCACTGGGGCGCGGTCGCCGAACTGGAGTCGTACGGCGCCGTCTACACCCCCGAACGGGTCGTCCGTCATGACCGGATCATCACCTCGGCCGGGGTGTCCTCGGGCATCGACATGGCGATCCGGCTGGCCGCCCTGCTCAGCGACCGGACCACCGCGCAGGCGATCCAGCTCTACACCGAGTACGACCCGCAGCCCCCGTTCGACACCGGCTCGGTGGCCAAGGCCCCGGCCGAGGTGCTCGAAAAGGCCCGCGCCCTGGCCCGGGGCGTGCCCCGGCCCGGCTTCCCACCGGCCGGCGCGCCGGGGTAGGCCACTCGGCCTCCGGCCGCCGCCTGCCCGCTTCCCGAACCACTCCTACCGCTCGGCCTGCTCGGCCTGCTCGCCGTCGCGTCATCTGACCACCGGGGGCGCGCAGTTCAGCCCACGGAGCCGGGATTCACTGCCGTGCTCCCCTTCCCCAGACGCCGACGGCCCCGGCGGCAGCTGTCGGCGCACGCGTGACGGCCCGAGGCCGTACGCCTCCTCCAAGTGCGCCACGACGCCCTCGGCATCGCGGACGACGGCTTTCAGCTCCGCTTCGACCGCCGTACCCGGTCAGCCGAGCTGCCCGGTCGGCCGCATGGTGATCTGGTTGATGTCCACGCCCGCAGGCTGGTTGAGCGCGAAGGCGATCGTGGCCGCGATCTGCTCGGGGGTCATCGCCTCCTCAGGGGTGCCGCCGCGCTCGGCCCAGAACGCGGTGTCCACCACTCCGGGAGCGACGACGGTCACGCCGACTCCGTCCTTGCCGACCAGCAGCCTGGTGTTCTCGGCCAGCGCGTGCGCGGCCCACTTGGTGACCGAGTACAGGTTGCCGGGCGTGTTGCGCACCCCGGCGACGGACCCGATGATCACGATCCGGCCCTTGGACGCCCTCAACTGCGGCAGGGTCTCGCGCACCAGCAGGGCCGGGCCCAGAACGTTGGTGAGGACCATGGCGCGCATGTCCTCGGGGGCATGGCTCTCCAGGTTGCCGGGCAGCGAGAAACCGGCGTTGGCAATGACGTTGTCCAGTCGGCCCCACGCCTGAACCACGCGGCGCACGGCGGTGGCGACGTCCTCCGCCTCGGCGGCGTCGCCTGTGATCGTGAGCAGCCGCTCACCGGCTCCGGCCGAAGCGGCGAAGGCGGCCAGCTTGCCCGCGTCACGTCCGGTGACCGCCACCCGGTGGCCCTGCTTGAGGAGGGTGCGGGCGGTGGCGGCACCGATTCCGGTCGATCCACCAGTGATCAGCGTGACGGGCTCCATGCAACGGCCTCCTCGGCGACGTGGTCGTCAGATTCCCAAAACGCCTGCACTATACGTGGGATGACCTGCTGCCAGGGTTGTCACGCCGTGCCGCGGCCCAGGCCGCTCGACCGCCGCCGGTGCGAGCTCCCACGGGTACGTGCTCCGGCCGCTCTCCTGCGCAGACGCGGAGTCCGGCACGTCGTCCCGGAGAGAAGGCCGACCGAGCACGAACTGCACGGCCGGCTCCGACACGCTGACCGTCTGGGGAAGCGGTCCTGCCCCCTTCTGCCCCCTTCTGTCCCGTGCGGCACGGGCAGCGGCTGAGCCTGGTCCTTGGCGGCCGGCGCGGCGCCGGCGCCCGGCGTACTGCTTCCCCGCCTCGTGCCTGGAGCCGGTGGTCTCATGAGACACGTCTCAGCCTGGAGAACCCGGCGAGGCGTGCCAGAGCCGGCCCGGGCCGGCGCCCGGGCGGCGGCGGGCCGGGCGCCCGTTCTCGGGGTCCTGGCTGTCGGCGTCGCCCGGCGGGGTGGCGGCGAGGACGGCACGGACGGCGGCGGTGCCGCCGCTCGCGTGGGCGTCGGCGATGTCCTGCAGGTTCCAGGCGTGGGTGCCGATGACGGTGACCGACCTGCCCCGGCGCGAGACGGTGCCCCGGCCCAGGATCAGGAAGTGGTGGAACAGCGGGTGGGCGGCCTGGGCGTGGGTGTCGTCGAAGTAGGTGAGGTCGACCTGCCCACCTTCCGAGCCGTCGTCCAGCGAGACGAAGATCGTACGGCGGCCGGAGCGCATCGGCGGGGTCTGGATGGCGACCTTCGCCCCGGCCACCAGGACGGTCTCCCCCGCCGTCCGCTCCCCCAGCTGGTGGGAGGGGGTGACACCGAGTTCGGCGAGCAGCGGGTGGAAGGGCTGCATCAGGTGGCGGGAGGCGTCCATGCCGATGACCTCCAGTTCGGCCTGCAGTTCCTCGTCCGGGGTCATCGCGGGCAGGCCGGTGCTGCCGGCCGCCGGCGCGGCGGGCGGGGCGAGGACGAGTTGGGCGGGGATCTGGGCGGTGCGGTGCTGGCGGTGCAGTTCGTCGATCTGGAGCAGGAGTTCGCGGCGGTGGGCGCCGGGGGCGAGGGCGTCCAGGGCGCCGATGCGGACCAGGCGGTCGGCGACCGGCTGGCTGGGGCGGGCCCGGGCCCAGAAGTCGGGGATGTCGGTGTAGGGGCGCTCCGCGGCGATCCGGGCGGCCTCCTCGTCGGTGATGCCGCGGACGTCGGCGAGCGGGATGCGCAGGCCCAGGCGGCCGTCGGGGAGCTGTTCGGTGCGGTAGTCGGTACCGGAGTGCTGGACGTCGACGGGCAGCACCGGTACACCGCGCCGGCGCGCGTCCGCGAGGACGAGACGCTTGGGGTACATGCCGGGGTCGTGCTCCAGCAGCCCGGCGTAGAACGGCGCCGGGTAGTGGGCCTTCAGCCAGGCACTTTGCAGGGTGGGCAGGGCGAACGCCACCCCGTGCGAGCGGGCGAAGCCGTAGGCGCCCATGTTCTTGAGCATCGTCCAGACCCGGTCGATCACCTCGGGCCGGCGGCCGGCCGAAGCACTGGCCCTGCGGTACCAGGACTCCAGGGCCGCGATCCGCTCCGGCTTGGCGAGCGCGCGGCGGGCCTCCTCGCCCATCGCCAGGTCGGAGCGGGTCATGGTCGCGAAGACCCCGGCCACCTGCTCGTTGAAGATGACCACCCCGTACGTGCTGCGCAGCCACGGCTCCAGGTCGGGGTGCGGGTAGCTGACCGGCTTCTTCCCGTGCCGGCCGAGCAGGAACGGTTTGATCATGTCGGCCTGGACCGGGCCGGGCCGGAACAGGCTGATCTCGGCGACCAGGTCCTCGAAGGTCTCCGGCTGCAGGCGGCCGAGCAGGTCCTTCTGCCCCGGCGATTCGAGCTGGAAGACGCCGAGGCTCTCGCCCTCGCGGAGCAGCCGGTAGGCCTCGGGGTCGGTGAGGGGCACCTGGGTGCGGTCGTCGAGGTCGATCCTGCGGCCGGTGGTGCGTTCGATCTCCTGGACGGCGTAGGCCATGGAGGACTGCATCCGGACCCCGAGGACGTCGAGTTTGAGCAGGCCCAGGTCCTCGACGTCCTCCTTGTCGAACTGGGAGGCAGGGAAGCCCTCGCCGGCCGTGGGGAAGACGGGGGTGCGCCGCAGGAGGGTGTCGTCGGAGAGGATGACGCCGCAGGGGTGCATGGCGGTGCCGCGGGGCAGCGCGTCCAGGCCCTCGACGAGGTCCCAGAGCCGGCCGTAGCGGTGGGCGTGCTCGGCGAGCTGCCGCAGCTCGGGGAGTTCGGCGAGGGCGGTCTTCGCGGAGCGGGCGGTGAGGTGCGGGAAGGCCTTCGCCAGGGTTCCGGTCTCGTCGGGCGGCAGGCCGAGCGCGAGACCGGCGTCGCGGATCGCCCAGCGGACCCGGTAGGTCTCGGGCATGGAGAGGGTGCAGACCCGGTCGGTGCCGAACCGCTCCATGATCCGCCGGTAGACGTCCAGGCGCCGGGCCGATTCGACGTCGATGTCGATGTCCGGCAGCGACTTGCGGCGCAGGTTCAGGAACCGCTCCATGATCAGTTCGTGGTCCAGCGGGTTGGCGAACGAGATGCCGAGCAGGTGGACGACCAGCGAGCCGGCGCCCGAACCGCGGGCCTGCACCCGGATGCCCATCTCCTTCACGTCGTCGACGACCTGGGCGACGGTCAGGAAGTAGGTCGGCCAGCCGAGGGTCTGGATCACCCGCAGCTCCTCCTCCAGGCGGCCGCGCATGGTGGCGGAGCGGTCGTAGCCGTGGCGGACCATCGCCGCCTCGCACCGCTGCCGCAGCGTGCGGGCCGAGGTGCCCGGCGCCGCGCCGATCACGTGTTCCTCCGGGAAGTGCACCCGGCCGATGCCGAGGTCGGACTCCGGGTCGAGGCGGCAGTCGCCGGCGGTGCGCTCGGTGGTGGCGAGCAGGTGGGCCGCGCCGCCGTTCTCCTGGCCGGCCGCCCGGGCGACCTCCTCCGCCAGGGCGGCCATCTCGGGCTTGTCCTTCAGCGAACGCTCGCCGTTGCAGGTCCGCCCGGCCCGGACGGGGACGAGCAGCCGGGCGGCGTCCAGCACGTCCGCGACCGGCGCCTGCGCGCGGTCGGCGTAGCGGACGGCGTTGGTGAGGACGGCGAGCAGGTCGAGGTCGGCGGCCAGGCCGACGGTGCGGGCGGCGAGGCGCAGCGAGCCCGGTCCGGTGCCGGTGCGGCGGTGGTGGACGGCCTCCAGGCGCAGGTGCGGGCCGTAGGCCTCGCGCCAGGGGGCGAGGAGTTCGGTGGCCCGGTCGGGGCGGCCGGCGGCGAGGGCCCGGACGGGTTCGGAGGCGGGGCCGAGCAGGGCGGTGAGGCCTTCGGTGTGCTGCCGCAGCGCGGCCCAGGGGACGATCGGCTGGCCGCCGCCGGCCTCGGCGCGGGCGGCCCAGGCGGCGGTGATCAGCGCGCACAGGTTGGCCCAGCCGGCGCGGTCGCGGGCCAGCAGGGTGATCCGCGGGGCGGACTCGTCGACGAACGCTCCCCCGCGCGCCGGGGTCCTGCGACGGGCGGGCGTCGCGGTGGAGGGCGGCTCCAGCAGGGGGACGGCGAGGTCCGCGCCGAACACCGGCCGCACCCCGGCCCGGAGGCAGGCCTTGGCGAAGCGCACCGCCCCGGCGACGGTGTCGCGGTCGGTCAGTGCCAGCGCGTCCATCCGCTGCTCGGCGGCCCGCTCGACCAGCCGGTCGGGCAGGGAGGCCCCGTAGCGGACGGAGTACCCCGAGGCGACGTGCAGATGCGTGAACAACGGTGGTCGCCTCCCAGCTCCACGACCCCCATGCCCTGATCTCCGGTGCCCCCACCTGACACCCACCCTAGAGCCTGTTCGAACATTTGAGCTAATAGAAATCGGTCGAACGTCCCCGCTTTCACCTGCAAGGACGCACCGCGCCGATGCGAACACCTTCGGTGACCCTCGCGCCCGGGGCACCGAGGCGGCCGGACGGGGGCGGTGACGCATGGGGTGCATGAGGCGAGTGGGGTGGATCGGCCGCATGGGAGGCCGGGCGCGGGCCGGGCGCGGGCCGGGCGCGGGCCGGGCGCGGGCCGGGCGCGGGCCGGGCGCGGGCCGGGCGCGGGCCGGGCGCGGGCCGGGCGCGGGCCGGGCGCGGGCCGGGCGCGGGCCGGGCGCGGGCCGGGCGCGGGCCGGGCGCGGGCCGGGCGCGGGCCGGGCGCGGGCCGGGCGCGGGCCGGGCGCGGGCCGGGCGCGGGCCGGGCGCGGGCCGGGCGCGGGCCGGGCGCGGGAGCAGCCGCGGCCACCGGGGACGGCCGCCCAGGGCCGTCCAGGGCCGGGCCCGACGGGCGGAGGCCGATTTCCCGCCCTCGTCCTTCGGCGACATGGCCTCAGAAGTGCTGCCTGCGGAGTGCGTTGAGATGGATGGTCACGCGGTAGGCCGTCGGCACCGGGCGCCGACGGGCGGCCCGGGCGCGAGGCGCGGCCCGGGCGGCGAGAAGCCCGGGCGCCGACGGGCCCGGGCGACGACGGGCCCGGGCCAGTCGAGCCGGCCCGGGCCCGCCTCGTACCGGGTCAGCCGGCCGCGAGCAGTCCGACCGTGTCGATCACGCGGTTCGAGAAGCCCCACTCGTTGTCGTACCAGGCGACGACCTTGACGTGACGGCCCTCGACCCGGGTCAGGGCCGAGTCGAAGATCGACGAGGCCGGGTTGCCGGTGATGTCGGAGGAGACCAGCGGGTCCTCCGAGTACTCCAGGATGCCGGCCAGCGGGCCCTCCGCCGCCGCGCGGTAGGCCGCCAGCACCTCGGCCCGGGTCACCTCGCGGGCCACCGTGGTGTTGAGCTCGACGATCGATCCCACCGGTACCGGCACCCGGATCGAGTCGCCCGACAGCTTGCCGTCGAGGCCCGGCAGCACCAGGCCGATCGCCTTGGCGGCGCCGGTCGTGGTGGGCACGATGTTGACGGCGGCGGCACGGGCCCGGCGCGGGTCGCGGTGCGGACCGTCCTGCAGGTTCTGCTCCTGGGTGTAGGCGTGCACGGTGGTCATGAACCCGTGCTCGATGCCGGCGAGGTCGTCGAGCACCGAGGCCAGCGGCGCGAGCGCGTTGGTGGTGCAGGAGGCGTTCGACACGATGGTGTGCAGGGCGGGGTCGTAGGCACGGGTGTTCACACCGTAGGCGAGCGTGACGTCCGCACCGTCCGAGGGCGCGCAGACCAGCACCTTCCGCGCCCCCGCGGTGAGGTGGGCGCCGGCGGCCGAGGCCGAGGTGAAGCGGCCGGTCGCCTCCAGCACGATGTCGACCTCGAGTTCGGCCCACGGCAGCTGCGCCGGCTCCCGCTCGGCGAGCACCTTGATGCGGCGTCCGTCGACGACGAGGGTGTCCCCGTCGACGGTCACCGGGCGGCCCAGCCGGCCGGCCGTGGTGTCGTAGGCGAGCAGCCGGGCAAGGGTGGCGGGCTCGGAGAGGTCGTTGACGGCGACCACGTCGAGCTTGCTGTCGCGCTCCAGCAGGGCACGCAGCACATTGCGCCCGATGCGGCCGAATCCGTTGATAGCGATACGAGTCATGAGTGGTGTCCCTTCCACCGATCACCAGATCTGTCGACACCAGACTCGCGCGCGGCGCCCGCCCGTGGCAGCGGCGTGAGTGCCACGGTTCGCAAGGATCGCGCCAACCGCGGATGCGCCCTCCGAGGACCGCGCCAGGCGATCCGGGACGGGACGGAACAGGGCGGGACGGGACGGGGTGCCCGGGCGCGGAGGGCCCCGGGCCCCGGCGGCGCGCTACTCGCCCTGGGCGAAGGTGCGCCGGTACTCGCTCGGCGTGGTGCCGAGGATGCTCTGGAAGTGCAGCCGGAGGTTGGCGCCGGTGCCGAGGCCCGTGTCGGCGGCGATCTGCTCGACGCCCCGCTCCGAGCGCTCCAGCAGCTCCCGGGCCATGTCGACGCGGGCGCGCATGACCCACTGCATCGGCGTGTAGCCGGTGTCCTCGACGAAGCGCCGCGAGAAGGTGCGCGGCGACACCGCCGCGTGCCGGGCGAGCATCTCCAGCGTCAGGGGCTCGCCCAGCCGGTGCAACGCCCACTCCCGGGTGGCGGCGAACCGCTCGCCGACCGGCTCCGGCACACTGCGCGGCACGTACTGCGCCTGACCGCCGCTCCGATAGGGGGCGGCGACCAGCCGCCGGGCCGCGTGGTTGGAGGCGGCCACGCCGAGGTCGCCGCGCAGGACGTGCAGGCACAGGTCGATGCCCGAAGCGGCGCCGGCCGAGGTCAGCACGCTGCCTTCGTCGACGAAGAGGACGTTCTCGTCGACGCGGACCAGCGGGTACCTCGCGGCGAGCGCCCGGGTGTAGTGCCAGTGCGTGGTCGCGCGCCTGCCGTCGAGCAGACCGGTGGCGGCCAGCGCGAACGCACCCGTGGAGATCGCCGCGAGCCGCGCGCCCCGGTCGTGGGCGGCCACCAGCGCGTCGAGCACGGCCGGCGAGGGGGCTTCGCGGTCGGGGAGCCGGTAGCCGGGGACGAAGACGATGTCCGCCCAGCCGAGCGCGTCGAGACCGTGGGCCACGTGGTACGACAGGCCGTCACCACCGGCCACCAGCCCCGGCGCGGCACCGCAGACCCGTACCTCGTACGGCATGCTCGCCCGGGTGGTGAACACCTGCGCGGGGATGCCGACGTCGAGCGGCTTGGCGCCGTCGAGCACCAGGACGGCTACGCGGTTCAGGCGGGAGGCGGGCACGGGGACAGGGTACGGAACGCGGCCCGGGGACCGCTGGTCCGGGCGGCGTCCGGAGCGGCGTACCCGCGTGGCGCGTGGTGCGTGTGGTGTGTGCGGCGCGTGCCCGGCCGGACGCGCACCCGGCCGAGGGCGATTGCTCGGCCCCAAGGGCTACGGCGCCGTCCAGGTCGCGCCGCCCGCCGACTGGATCAAACCGAGCGGCGCCCACCCCTGGTGGGAGGTCTACCAGCCGGTATCGTACGGCCTCGACAGCCTCGGCAGCCGGGCCCCGGCCTCGGCCGTCCCGCTCTCCTCCGCGAACTACCCGAACCGGACCGGCTCGGTGACCCTGCCCGCCGACACCGCGTTCGAGTACGAGTACGTCGTCAAGGACGCCCCGGGGAAGGTCACCTGGGAGTCCGGCGCCAACCGCACCGCGAACAGCGGCTCCGCCGGGTCGCTCAGCCTGAACGAGAGCTGGAAGCAGCGTTCCGGACCCCGGAGCCGGGCGGCCCTGCCCAGGGCCGCCCGGCTCCGCCGTCGTGGCGGCGGGGCGGCGGAGCGGCGGAGCGGCGGGGCGGCGGGGCGGCGAGGCGGCGAGGCCATCCGGGGCTGCGGGGCCATCCGGGTGACACGACGCGCGACCGGTCGTGCCGCCGGTCGTGTGGCCGGAATCCGACCCGCTAACTAAGGTATGCCTCAGCTTGCAAGGGGGGTGGCCCTCGCCCCGCACGACGCCCGCGTGGGGGCCCTGTTCCGGTCGAGGGAGCCCCATGCCTGCCGCCTGCCGCAGCCGCCCGCTGGTGCCCGTCGGCGCCCTGGTCGCCGCCACCGCCGCGTCGGTCCTGGCAGGCTGTTCGAGTTCCGGGGGCGGCTCGCCGGGTTCCGGGACGACGCTGCGGGTGGACGCCTCCGACACCGCCTGCCGGGTGTCGGTGAACACGCTGGCCGCCGGGCCGGTGAGCATCGCCGTCAGCAACACCGGCTCGAAGGTCACCGAGGTGTACGTCTACGCACCGGGGAACCGGATCTTCACCGAGCGGGAGAACATCGGCCCCGGCACCAGGGCGACCGTCACCACCGAGCTCGAGCCCGGCTCCTACGAGATCGCCTGCAAGCCCGGCATGACCGGGGACGGCATCCGACAGAAGATCACCGTGACCGGTGGCGACGCGAGCGCCACCGTCGCCGCGGGCCGCCGGCCGGGCGCCGCGGTCGCGACCTACCGCGGCCACGTCCAGCACCAGGCGGACGCCACCCTCCCGGTGGTCCAGCAGTTCGCCGCGGCGGTGAAGACCGGCGACCTCGCGCGGGCGCAGGCACTGTTCGCGCCGTCCCAGGTCGGCCGGGACCGCACGGAACCGGTCGCCGAGAGCCACCGCCTCTCCTCGGACGACGCCCTCGACGAGTGCATCCGGCACGTCGGCTCCGCCCCCTTCGCCTGCCGGCCCGGGCTCCGCGGGCCGGGCGACTCGTGGGGTCGCTCCCTGCTCGAGTAGGGCTGTCCCCGACCGGACCACCATCCGAGGAGAACGCGTGTTCGCCAACTACCTGATCGGCCTCCGCGAAGGCCTCGAAGCGAGCCTGATCGTCTGCATCCTGATCGCCTACCTGGTCAGGACCGACCGGCGGGACAAGCTCCTGCCGGTGTGGGCCGGGATCACGGCCGCGGTCGTCCTCAGCATGGCCTTCGGGGCGCTGCTCCAGTACGGCTCCGCCCAACTGAGCTTCGAGGCCCAGGAGGCGCTGGGCGGGACCTTGTCGATCGCCGCAGTCTGCCTGGTGACCTGGATGGTCTTCTGGATGCGCCGCACGGCCCGCCACCTCAGGTCCGAACTGCACGGCAAGCTGGACGAGGCCATCGCCCTGGGCACCGTCGCCCTGGTCACCACCGCCTTCCTGGCCGTCGGACGGGAAGGGCTGGAGACGGCCCTGTTCATCTGGAGCGCCGTCCAGGCCACCGGGGACGGCGTCCGCCCGCTGATCGGCGCCGCGCTCGGCCTGCTGACCGCCGCCCTGCTCGGCTGGCTGTTCTACCGGGGAGCCCTGCGGATCAACCTCGCCAAGTTCTTCACCTGGACCGGCGCCCTGCTGATCGTCGTCGCGGCCGGCGTGCTCGCCTACGGCGTGCACGACCTCCAGGAGGCCGGCTGGCTGCCCGGCCTGGACAACCTGGCCTTCGACATCAGCGGCACCGTCCCGAAGGACAGCTGGTACGGAACCCTGCTCAAGGGCGTCCTGAACTTCCAGCCCGACCCCACCGTGCTGCAGGTCGTCGTCTGGGTGGCGTACCTCGTCCCGACGCTCTACTTCTTCCTGCGGCGGCCCGCGGCCAGGCCCGCCGGCCCGGTGGCCGGCGCCAAGGGCGGCGCCGGCACGGACACGGACACCGGGCCGGGCACGGGCACCGACCACCGCCGGCAGTCCTGACCCACCGTCCCGCGGCCACCCGTCCGGCCCACGGTGGCCGCCCGGAGCGACCTGCGCTGCAATGGTGAAGGGCCCTCCGCACCGGCCGTCCGGCCCCGGCACCGGCGAACGGAGACCCGCCGTGCGAGGGGACGCCGAGGTCCTGGACTTCCTCGACGGGCGGACGAGGAGGAGCACATCGACTACCCCGACACCCGGTCGGCACTGCTGGAACAGCTCGGCGCACCGCTGGACGCGGCCCGGCTGATCGAGCAGCCGTCCTCCTGACCGCCCGGATCACCCCGCCGTCCCGCGGGCGGGCCCGCCGTCATCGCGTCCACAGCAAGGCGATCCATGCTCGAACTGCGCCATCTGCACGTGCTGCGCGCGATCGCCCGCGAGGGCTCGCTCGCCGGGGCCGCCCGGGCGCTGCGGCACAGCCAGCCCACCGTCACGCACCATCTCGGCACCCTGGAGGCGCACTTCCGGACCAAGCTGGTCGAGCGGGGGCCGCGCGGCGCCGTCCTCACCGAGGCCGGGGAGGCGCTGCTGACGCACGCCGAGGCCGTGCTGGCCCGGATCGCGCTGGCCGAGCGGGAGGTCCGCGGCCTGGTCGAAGAGGGGTCGGTCGCGCTGCGGGTCGGCACCTTCCCGACCGCGGGGGCACTGCTGCTGCCGCCGGCCGTCCGGCGGGTGCACGGGCACGGGGTGCGGGTGTCGCTGACCGAGGGCGAGCCGCCCGAGCTGCTGGCCGGGCTGCGCAGCCGGGAGCTCCACCTGGCCCTGGTGTTCTCGCAGCCCGGCGACCGGCTCGGGCTGGACGAGGACTTCGTGGTCCATCCGCTGATGGAGGACCCGCTGCTGCTCGTCCTGCCCGCCGGCCACCCGCAGGCCGGGGTGGACCGCGTCCCGCTGGCCGCGCTGCGTGACGAGGCCTGGATCGTCGGCACCACCGACGCCGACCCGTGCGACCGGCTGCTCGGCCGGGCCTGCGCGCGGGAGGGGTTCGAGCCGGTGCACGCGCTGCGCACCGACGACTACGGCGTGATGCAGGGCTTCGTCGCGGCCGGCATCGGGGTGGCGCTGGTCCCCCGTCTCGGCCTCGGCCGGCCCCGGGAGGACATCGTGGTGCGCGAGCTGGTGGGCCTGGTGCTGGCCCGCCAGATCGGGGTGGCGATGCCCAGGTCAGGGGTGTCGCCCGCGGCGCTGGACCTGCTCGCCGCACTCCGCCGGCAGGCGCAGGTGCTGGCCGGACCGGTCTGACCCGTCCCGGTGGCCCCGGCGGGCTGCCGCACCCGCACCCGCGCCGGCGCCACGCCCACGCCCACGCCCACGCCCGCACCCGCACCCGCGCCCTGCTGCGGCTACTCCCCCTCGTCGACCACCCGCAGGGTGCTGACGGCGAGGTCGGCCGCGCCCCGGACGTGGCCGCCCGGGGTCGCCGCGGTCCGCCGGAAGAAGTCGACCAGCTCCTGGGTGATCACCTCGCCCGGGAGGACGTTGGGGATGCCCGGCGGGTAGGCGGCCAGGGTGTCGGCCGACACCCGGCCGACCGCCCGGGCGGCGGGCACCACCGTGCTCCGCGCGAGGAACGCCGCCCGGGCCGTGGACCGGACCGGACCGGGGGCCGGCAGCGGGATCCGGACGGGTGCGGCCTGCGCGCCCGGCGGCGCGGGCAGCGCGTGCAGGGCCTCGGTGAAGCGCTTCGGGTCCGGTGCCGCGCCGGCGCCGACCACCGCGACGATCGCGGAGTCGGTGGCGACCTCGACCATGATCCGGTGCTCGTTCAGCAGGCGGCGCCTGGCCTCGTGGCCGGAGACTCCGCCGGCCCGGGTGTCGACCGCCACCCGCAGCGGATCGGCGGCCACGATGTCGGCGAACCGGCCGAAGCCGTCGCTGACGACGCCGAACCGGCCCCCCGCCCGGACGGCGGCGCGCATCGCGTCGGCGGCGGCGAGGGAGGTGCCGATCGCCTCCCGCCCGGTCACCAGGGTGCGGCGGGCGAGGTCGAGCGAGGCCAGCAACAGGGCGCTCGCGCTGGTCGACTGGGTCAGGTGGAAGATCCGCCGGAGCTGCGGTTCCAGCACGTCGGCGTACGGTCCCTCGCCCAGGTGCAGCATCGCCGACTGGGTCAGGCTGCCGCCCAGCTTGTGGGTGCTGGAGACCACCACGTCGGCGCCGCGGGCGAGGGCGCCGCCGGGCAGGCCCGGGTGGAAGCCGAAGTGCGCGCCCCAGGCCTCGTCCACGAACAGCGGCACGCCGGCCCGGTGCGCGACCTCCGCCAGGGCCCGGACGTCCGCCACCGCGCCGAAGTAACTGGGCGTCACCACGTAGGCGGCCGCCGCGCCGGGGTTGACGGAGAGCGCCGCCGCGAGGGCCGCCGGGGTGACGCCGTGGGCGATCCCGAGGTCCAGGTCCACGGAGGGGTGGACGAAGGCGGCTCGCAGCCCGGAGAGCACCAGCCCGTCGATCACGCTGGAGTGCACGCTGCGCTGCACCACGAGCGTGTCGCCGAGGGCCCGGGCCGCCAGCACGGCCATCCGGTTGCCCTGCGACGCGCCGTTGGTGAGGAACCAGGTGCGGCGCGCGCCCCAGGCCTCGGCGGCGAGGCCCAGCGACTGGTCCAGCGGACTGCCGGCGCCCAGGTCGATCCCCTCCAGCAGCGGCGGTACGTCCAGCCGCAGCGGGGCGTCGCCGAACAGCCCGGCCAGATCGGTCGACCCGCCGGTGCCGGCCGCGTGGCCGGGGACGTTGAGGCGTTGCCAGTCCTGGCCGGCGGTGCGAAGGACGGCGTCCGCGTAGGGCGCGGCGTGCTGGGGGGACACGGTGCCGACGAGGCCACCACTGCCGGGCGTGCCGCCCGGGGGGGGTGGGGACGGGGGCGAGTGCGGGGATTCGGGAAGGGCTCACCCTTGGAGGCTCGCAGCGGGCGGGGTGCTCGCGGAATGCCGCAGTTCTCTGGCAGGGTCCAGCTTTCTTCTATACCCCCGCTTCCCCACCTCCGTGCTCTGTGCCCCCCGATCCCCGCCCCAGCCGCGGAGAGCCACGCGTGCCGGCGATCTCGGCGCCGGCCCACCCGCCTCCGGTTGAGCCTGCGGCGAGGGGAACGAGTTCGGCCGAACCGGTGGCCAGGGGAACACGTTCCTGCTACCGATGAGGAACGGGCCCTGAGGGCCGTGCTTTGACGCTCTGTCGGCCACAGCGCGCGAACAAGGGGGAGGACGTGTCGCCAGGATGGAGGATCACGCTGCTGACCGTCGCCGGCGCGGCGATCGTGTCGACGCCGTTGGTCTGGCTGCTCGACGGTGCGGACACCGGCCAGCTGGTCGGTGCCTCGGTCCAGGGGGCCGCCGGGATCACCGCCCTGGCCTGGGCCTGGTTCCGGCCGTCGGTGACCGGACCGACGGTGACCGGACCGACGGTGACCGGACCGACGGATGTGGCCGCCGGCACGGGAAAGGCGAAGGCCACCTCCGGCGGCAGGGCGGTCTCCGGCGTGCGGCGCCCCGGCGGCGCGGGAACCGGCTCCGCCCGGGCGGAGCGGACCGGGGACGCGTCCGCGGACGGCTCCGACAGCAGTGCCACCACCGGCATCGACCACGGCTGACCCCGGCCGACCCCGGCTCCACCGGCCCGTTGGAAGGGGGACGGCCGCGATGACGCGCTGGCGCAGACGCCCGCCGGACCCCGGCCCGGAGCGCGCCCCCGGCGCCGGGGACGACGGCGACGGACCCGGGACCGGCGTGCCGGGGGTGACCGTCACGGAGAGCGGGCGGGCCACGGCCCGCGATGCCGGCACCTCGGTGACCGGCCACCGCGGACCGGCCCGCGCAGCCGGTTCGGTGGAGGTGTCCCGTACGGCGCCCGCGACCGCCTCGGCAGGCGCCGTCGCCAACAGCGGATACCTGGCGGTCGGCGGCCTCACCGTGGTCCAGCAGGCTGCGCCCCGGCCGGCCGCCGGCCGGCCGCACCAGGTCGGTGTGATTCCGCACCGGGCCCTGTCCTTCCAGCACCGCGCCGCGGTCCAGCGGCTGCGGGCCGCGTTGGACGGCTCCGCGGTGCCGTCCCAGGTACTGACCGGCACCGGCGGGGTGGGCAAGACCCAGCTGGCCGCCGACTACGCCCGCACCGCCTGGGAGCGCGGCGAGGTGGACGTACTGGTGTGGATCACCGCGAACAACCGGTCGGCGACCGTGGCCGGATACGCGCAGGCCGCCACCGAGATCCTCGGTACCGATCCGGGCGACCCCGGGCAGGCCGCGAAGGCGTTCCTGGCCTGGCTGGAACCCAAGGCCGCTTCGAGGCCCTGCCGATGGCTGGTGGTCCTGGACGATGTCGCCGACCCGGCCGACCTGCGTGGCCTGTGGCCGCCGGCCCACCCGCACGGCCGCACCCTGACCACCACCCGGCGCCGCGACGCGGCCCTGACCGGCGCGGGCCGTCGCCTCCTGCCCGTGGAGCTGTTCACCCCCGACGAGGCCCACGCCTACCTCACCCGCGTGCTGGCCGCGCACGGCCGTCGCGAGGCCGGCGACCAGCTGCAGGGTCTCGCCGCCGACCTCGGCCGGCTACCGCTGGCCCTGTCCCAGTCCGCCGCCTACCTCGTCGACGCCGGACTCGACTGCGGTGCCTACCGCCGTCTGCTGGCCCGCAGAGCGAAGAAGCTGGCCCACCTGCTGCCCGAACCCGACGCGCTGCCGGACGATCAGTCCACCACCGTGGCCGCCGCATGGTCGCTGTCCGTCGACCGCGCCGACCGGCTCCACCCGGCCGGACTGGCCCGACCGATGCTGCAGCTCACCGCGATGCTCGACCCCAACGGCATCCCCTCGGCCGTCCTGACGAGCGCCCCCGTCCTCGCCCACCTCACCCGGCACCGCGCCCGGATCAGCAGGGGATCGGCCCCGGTCACGGCCGACGACGCGGTCCAGGCGCTGCGCGCCCTGCACCGCCTGAACCTGATCGACCACGATCCCCGGGACGCGCGTCCGGCGGTGCGCGTCCACCGGCTCGTCCAACGAGCCACCCGCGAGGCCCTCACCCCCGACGAGCACGACCGGCTGACCCGCACCGCAGCCGACGCCCTGCTGGACGCGTGGCCCGAGATCGAACGCGACACCGCGCCGGCCCAGGCTCTGCGGGCCAACACCGCCGCCCTGGCCGGCCAGAACCAGGACGCCCTCTACCGATCCGGCGCCCACCCGGTGCTGTTCCGTGCCGACCGCAGTCTGGGAGGATCCGGCCAGGCGGTGGCCGCCCGCGACCATGCCCAGCGTCTGGCGGCCGAAACCCGCCTGCGGCTGGGTCCGGAGCACGCCGACTCCTTGACCGCCCGGTACCACCTGGCCGTCTGGCGCGGGGCCGCGGGGGACGCCGCGGGGGCCGTCGTCGCACTCGGTGGGCTGGTCGAGGACCAGCACCGGGTGCTGGGCCCGGACCACCGGGACACCCTGGCCACCCGGTACAACCTCGCCCACTGGCGAGGAGAGTCGGGGGACTTCGCGGGCGCCGTCGACGACGCCGCGAAGGTGCTCCAGGACCAGATCCGGCTGCTGGGCCCGGACCACCCGGACACCCTGGCTGGCCGGTGCAACCTCGCCCACTGGCGAGGAGCCGCAGGGGACCCGTCGGCGGCCGCCGCCGCACTCGCCGGGATCGTCGAGGACCAGATCCGGCTGCTGGGCCCCGACCACCCGGACACCCTGACCGGCCGGCACCGGCTCTCCCGGTGGCTGGCGGCCTCGGGGGACGCCGGCGGCGCCGCCACCGCCCTCACCGAACTGCTCGCCGACCGGATCCGGGTGCTCGGCCCCGACCACGTCGAGACCCTCGCCACCGAGAAGGACCTGGCCGAGCCGGCGCCTCGCCGGCCGGGCGCGCAGTACGGTCCTGTCATGGCAGCAAGAATCGACCTGACCCTCGACTGCACGGACGCACAGCTCCTCGCCGAGTTCTGGAGGACTGCGCTGGGCTATGTCGACGAACCACCGCCGGCTCCCTTCCGGACGCGGGAGGAGTGGCTCGCGCAGTTCGACCTGCCGGCGGACGAGTCCGCCGACGACGGTGCCTGGCTCTGCGACCCCGGAGGTGACGGCCCCAGGCTCTCCATCCTCAAGGTCCCGGAGCCCAAGAGGGCGAAGAACCGGCTGCATCTCGACATCCGGGTGCCCGGGCACGGCAGCACCGACGAGCGGTGGGCGCGGGTCAGGGCGGAGGCCGACCGGCTGGTGCGGGCGGGCGGGACCGTCCTGGAGGAGTTCACCGGACACCACGTGGTGATGGCCGACCCGGAGGGCAACGAGTTCTGCGTCGCCGCGGCCCCGGCCTGAACCGGCACGGCGGACGTGTCCGGGCAGCGGCGCTGCGGCCCGGACACGTCCCCCGTTCCCCCTGGAGCAGGGCGCGGCCCGGCCGCGACGAGGAGAAGCGACCGGGCCGGGAAGCAGGGCGCAGCAACGCCCGCCCTCGGACGGTAGCCGGGCCGGCGGGCGGATCCCCGGGACGCGCCGGGATCCGGACGGGATCTCACCCGTCGGCCGGAACGGCGGGGGGTGCTGGCCCGCACCGGCCGGCGCCGGGTCACCGCCTGCGACCCCGCCGGCGGTTCCCGCAGGCAGCCGGATCCGCGGACCCGGTCCCGGCCGCCCCCGCCGGCCACTACCGGTCAGCCGACGCCGATCCCCCAGCCTGCGTCGCTGACGACCGTCCAGTCGCTGCCCGACTGGCTGGTCGGAATGGTGGCCGTGCCGTAGATGACGGCGCCGTTCGTGGGGCAGCCGACGCCCTTGTACCCGTAGATCGACACCGAGCCCCTCCACCAGTAGCCGCTGATGTAGTTGTCGTGGACCGGCGTGCTCTGGCAGACCCCGACGTAGGAGCCGTAGTTGTTGTAGCCCCAGATCCTGATCGAGTCCGCGATGCCGAGGCTGTCGCGGAAGACGATCTGCTGTCCGTTGCTGCCGGCGCTGGCCGGGCCGGCCGCCCCGACCAGGCTGCCGGCCACGACGGTGAGTATCGCGGCGGCGCCGGCCAGCTTCCTGCTGAGCTTCGCGGCCGACCGCCGGGCAGGATGGATCGGGTGGGACATCCGGGACTCCTCGGATCAATTGGATCAGGACGGGCGGACGGAAGCCCGCCCACTCTCCACATGCTCCGGAGCCACCGAACCGTTGCCTTTGATGCGCAACGGAAATGACATGACGTCAGTCCGGCGCTCCCGCCTCCGCCCGGCATACCGGCGACAATCCGGCGTCCCGAAGGTAGGGTCCACGATTCATGACCGAGACCAGCCGGGAACGGCTCCGCGCCACGTTCACCGAAGATGCCGAGCTCTACGACCGGGCCCGCCCCGGCTACCCGAACCGGATGTACGAGGACCTCTCCGGCCTCGTGACGCTCGGCCCGGAGTGCCGGATCCTGGAGCTGGGGTGCGGCACCGGCCAGGCGACCGTCCCGCTGGCGGCGACCGGCTCCCGACTCACCGCCGTCGAACTCGGCCCCGAGATGGCGGGGGTGGCTCGGCGGAACCTGACGCCGTATCCGCGCGCGCAGGTCGTGGTCGGTGCCTTCGAGGACTGGCCGCTGCCGCCGGACCCCTTCGACCTGGTGTTCGCGGCGACGTCCTTCCACTGGATCGATCCCGCGGTACGGGCGGCCAGGGCGGCCGACGCGCTGCGGCCCCGCGGCCTCCTGGCCGTCGTCTCCACCCGTCACGTCAAGGGCGGCAGTGAGGAGTTCTTCGCCGACGTCCAGCCGCTCTACGAGCACTTCGATCCGGCGACGCCGCCCGGCCTGCGGCTGTCCCCGGCGGCGGACATCGCCCCGGACGACGCCGAACTGGCCGGCTCGGGGCGCTTCGGTCCGGTGGAGGTCCGGCGCTACGAGTGGGACCTGACCTACTCCAGCCGGGAGTACCTGGACGTGCTGCGCACCTACTCGGGGCACCGGGCCCTGCCCGCGCCGGCCCGCACCGGGCTGCTGGCGGGCATCGCCGACCTCATCGACCACCGCTACGGCGGCAGCATCACCAAGCGCTACCTGACGGAACTGATGACCGCCGAGCGTCTCGCCTGACATCGCAGGGCCGGCCCTGCTCCCACGGCCCGACCGGCGGGGAAAACCCACGGGGATCGAGAGGTGCCTTCCCCGGCCCCGGCAACGACGACGCCGGGGTGCCGTAACGGCGCCCCGGCGCGAAGTCGAGGGCGAGGAAAGCGAAGGGACTAACGTTGGAGGTGTGAGAAGGAAGCCCCTTCATGGCCTCGCCGGGTCCTACGGTAGCAGTCAGCCGGGGATCAGGTCGCGGAGATTCTCCGGAGTGACGACCACGGAGCCCGGGGGCAGACCCGCCGGCCGCTCCAACCCGATGTAGGTGACCGGGCCGTCCGGAACGGACGCGCCGTCCCAGCGGGTGACGACGGTGCCGGCGCCGGCCATCAGGTCCGCGAGATGGCGGACCGTCAGGTACTCCCGCTCGACGATGCCGCGCAGCAGCGTGGCGACCGACACCCGGTTCCCCTCGACCCGGTTGGAGCTGGGGCTGCCCTTCAGGTGGAGGTGCAGCCACTTCGCCCGCCAGCCGCCGTCCGGGCCGCGCAGGAACGCCAGCGGCAGAGCCACCCGGCCCTGTCCGCGCAGCTCCGACTTCATCCGGACGGTGCGCGCCTCGAAGGGACGCCCCTGCTGGTCGCCGTCGCGCAGCATGAACCCGAAGAAGGACTCCTCGACCTCCTCGAAGCCCTCGCCCGAGAAGATGTTGACCTGGGGGACGATGAAGTCGCCGCGGACGGCCCCCAGGCGCAGGTTGATGAACTCCGAGGCTCCCTCGGGCGCGTCGGTGATGTCCCCCGAGTGCTCGCCCTCGACCTGGGTGAGCGCGGTGTAGGACAGCCAGCCGAGCGTCCCGTACGAGGCGTCCAGGAGCAGCGCGGACAGGTCGAAGTCGGTGGTGCGGGCGGCCTGCTTCCAGTGGACGAAGAAGCGGAGCAGGTCCCCCTCCACCGGTGAGAGGGAACCGCGGGGCAGCACCCCGAGGCCGGCGGCCGTCGCTTTGCCGCTGAGCGGCAGCGCCACGTCGAGGACGTCGGGGTCGATCAGCAGGTGCCCCGGCGCCGGGAGGCGGCGGCGCGTCTCGGCGTCCAGGGCGGTGATCAGGCGCTTGCGCTCGTCCGGCGGCACGGCCGGTCGGGTGTCGGATGCGACCCAGGCGCGGCCGAGCCGGTTGACGAAGACGCGGGTCCCGCCGGGTTCGTCGGTGCGGTTGTGGAGGTGCTCGCGGACGGACAGCAGCACCCGGCCGGCCACCTGCGGGGCGGCCTGCTCGGCCGCGGCCAGCACGGCGTCGCGCTCGTCCTGGCCCGGGCAGGCGCGCAGCAGGCGGTCCAGCGCGCGGAACAGCTTGCCCGGGGCGCCCGCCAGCAGCCTGGTCGCCCCGGTGACGTCGCCGGCGCCGAGCAGTTCCTCGACCCGGCTGTCGAAGGTGCGGGCCTGCGACTCGCCGCGGGCGACGGCGAAGACCTCGGCGGCGTGCGGCCAGCGCGGGTACTCGTGCGGGTGGAGCCGCTCGCCGAGGCGCTTGAAGGCCTCACGGTGCGCGGTGACGTCGGCGAGCTTGGCCGGCGCGGCGGCCACCACCGCGTCGAGCCCGGCGAGCAGGGCGCGGCGGACGGGGCGGGACAGCGACCGGAACCGGGTCCGCTCCAGCAGGGTGACATCGCCGTCGGACAGGGCGCAGGCCAGCCGCAGCACGTCGGTGACGGTGTCCAGCAGGAGGTCCGCGCCGGTGTCCAGGCGGGCCAGGTTGACGAGCGCGCGGTTCTCCCGGATCGGGATCGCCTCGGGCTGGGGACCGCTCGCACAGTGCTCCGCGAGCACCCGCAGGTCGCGCAGGTGCTCCTCACCGAGCGGGGTGGTGCTGCCCGCCAGGGCCAGGTAGAGGGCGGTGACCTCCTCCTCCGGCGGGCCGCCCGGGTGCAGGACCGTCAGACGGTCGCCCGCGGCGGCGATCAGCTCGTCGTGCGCGGCGAGCAGTTCGGCGTAGGTGTGCCGGTAGTTGCCGTACGCCGGGAGGGTCAGCAGGTCGAGCACGCCGGTGCGCAGCTGGTCGGCGGTGCTCGCGCGGGACGCGTCGTCGGCGAGCGCCTCGGTGACGCAGTGCGTCCAGAAGTCGAAGGTGTCCGGGACGTTGGCCGGGAAGTCGACGAAGTAGGCGTTGTGCGCGACGTGGTCGCCGACGATCTCGCGGACGGTGGCCAGGGTGCGCGTGGCGGTGTCCCTGACCGTGTCCTCGTCGAGTTCCGCGAGTTGCTCCAGCAGGTCGGCCGAGAGCTTGAAGCCGACGGACATCAGCGCGGCGTCGAACTGCCGTGCCGCGGTGGCTCCCTGACCGACCGCCCCGGTGGTTCCGGCGCGGGCGGCTGGTCCGGCGGGGGCAGCCGGGCCGGCGGGGGCGGGGACGCGGCGGGTGTGCCGGACGACCATGGATTCGAGACGCTGGAGCATCCGGTGATGATCCCAGACCCCGCCGGCCCGGCGCATGCGGGTTTCGCAGCCCGGCCGGCACCGGGCCGGCGCGGGCTCCTCCGCCGGGAGGGCTGTCCTGCTACTCGGGGCCGGTTGCGTCCGCCACCGTGACTGCCGCGGCCGCGGTCGCAGTGCGGAGCGTGCGGCGGACGGCGGCGCGGAGCCAGCGGTGGGCTCCGTCGGCCGTGTTCCGGGGGTGCCAGGCCATCCCGATGGTCAGTGGTGGCAGGTCCAGCGGGATGTCGAGGAGCCGCAGTCCGAGGGCGCCGGCGTCGTGGGTGAGGGGTGAGGGGGCGGCGCCGGGGAGTGCGGCGGGCACCAGGCAGACGACGTCGGTGCGGGCGGCGAGGGTCATCGCGGCCAGGTGGCTGGGGAGGACGACGCCGACCCGCCGGTGCAGGCCCTGCGCGGCGAGGGCGGTGTCGAGGGGGCCGGTGAACCGGCCCCGGCGGCTGACCGCGACGTGCTCGGCGGCGGCGAGCCGGGCCGGGGTCAGCGGCCCCTCGGTGAGCGGATGGCCGGGGCGGACGGCCGCCACCATGCGGAGGCCGACCAGCTCCTCGACCCGGGTCTCCGGGTCCACGTGGTCGATGGACCCGATCTCCAGGTCGATCCGGCCGTCGCGCAGGGCGGGGCCGGCCTCCAACTCCTCGGCCCGGATCCGGAACGAGACGCCCGACGCCTCCCGCCGGGCCAGTCGCAGCAGTCCGGGGGCCAGTGCCGCGCCGACCAGGTCGGCGGCCTGGAGGGTGAAGGTGCTGCTGAGGCCGGCGGGGTCGACGCTCGCGCCGGGGCTGAGCAGCGCTCCGAGGCTGCGTACCACCGCGGCGGCCTCCTCGCGCAGGGCCTGGGCGCGCGGGGTGGGCACCATCGCCTGCCCGGCCCGGACCAGCAGGGGGTCCTGGAGGACGCGGCGCAGGCGGGCGAGGGTGCGGCTCATGGCGGCGGGCGAGGTGTGCAGCCGTGCGGCGGCGCGGGTCACGCTGTGCTCCGTCAGCAGAGCGTCCAGCGCGATGGCGAGATTGGCGTCGATGACCGGATCAGGGCTGCTCACCAGCATCATTCCATTTCAGTCAATGATTCCGTGCTGAAGTTCCCATTGTGGCATCGCGGAGGTCCTCAGCAGGATGAGGGACGTACCGAACCGGCACGACCCAAGAGGTTTTCATGATCGTCATCACTGCTCCCACCGGGAACATCGGCCGCCACCTGCTCGCCCTGCTGCTGGAATCCGCCCCCGCCGCGGGCGAGGAACTGCGCGTGATCGTGCGGGATCCCGCCCGGCTGCCGGACACGGCGCGCGGCCGCGTCGAGGTGGTCACCGGCTCGCACGGCGACGCCGAGGTCCTCGACCGGGCCTTCGAGGGTGCGGACGCCGTCTTCTGGCTCGTCCCCCCGGACTCCTCCCTCGCCCCGCAGGACGCCTGGACCGGTTTCACCCGTCCCGCCGTCCGGGCGCTCGCCGCCCACGGCGTCGGGCACGTCGTCGGCGTCTCCGCGCTCGGCCGCGGCACCCCGCTCGCCGCCCGGGCCGGCCTCGTCACCGCCTCCCTCGCCATGGACGACCTCATCGCCGGCGCGGGCGTGGCCTACCGGGCCCTCGCCAACCCGTCCTTCTTCGAGAACCTCCTGGAGGAGGCCGACTCGATCCGCGAGCAGGGCCTCTTCACCGACGTCGTCGACCCCGACCGCAAGGCCCCCTTCGTCGCGGTCGCCGACATCGCGGCCGCCGCCGCCCGCCTGCTGCTGGACCGCTCGTGGACCGGCGCCGCCGACGTCCCGGTCCTCGGGCCGCGGGACCTCTCCCCCAACGAATCGGCCCGCATCATGACCGAACAGCTCGGCCGTCCCGTCCGCTACGAACGCCGGCCGCTCGACGAGATGTACAGCACCCTCGTCGGCTACGGCCTCAACGCGGAATTCGTCCAGGGCATCGTCGACATGAAGCGGGCCAAGGACGAAGGCCTCGACGCCGGCGTCGCCCGCACCCCGGAGACCGGGTCGCCGACCGGCTTCGAGCAGTGGTGCGCCCGGACTCTCAAGCCCGCCGTCCTCTCCTGAAACCCCGCACGCGGCACCCGGCCGCCCAGGAGCACTGTCCCGGTCCACCACTGCCCCAGTTCGGAGACACCCTGATGCCCACCGACCTGACCGCACCCCCGGTCACGGCGTTCATGCTGGTCAAGACCACACCCGAATGGCTCGCCCTGACCGTCCAGGAACGGGTGGACGCCTTCACCACCGAGGTCCTGCCGGCCATCGAGGCCAGGACCAGCGGTGTCCGGTCACGCTTCTTCGACACGGAGTTCTACTCCGCACGGGTCACCGACGTCTGGATGTGGGAGGCCGAGGACCACCACGGCTACCAGCTCCTCATCGACGCCCTGCGCGAAACCCCCTTCTGGGACCGCTACTTCGAGGTCGTCGACCTCCTCGTCGGCACCGAGAACGGCTACGCCCGCACCTACGGGCTCGAACCCGTCGCCACCATCGCCACCTGACGCACCGCCCAGCCGCGCGAGCGGGCCGATGCCGTCGCCGCCCTCCGCCCGGTCCCGGTCGGAGGGCGGCCGCGCGAGCGCTACCCGCGGCCGTCGGCCTCCTTGGCCACCTGCTCCAGCCGGCCCCGGTAGCTCTCCCACCAGGCCGGGTCCTCGGACGCCAGGCCGATGTTGTTCCGGCTCATCCCGGCAGAGCCGTCGATGAGTTCGCGCACGATGTCGGCATGGCCGGCGTGCCGATGGGTGTCGCCGATCACCCGGACCAGGGCATGGAACAGGGTCACGTCGTCCTGCCCGGCCGGCCACCAGGGGACCCGGCCCACCGCGTCCAGCTCCAGGGCGTCGAAGGTCGCGTCCGCGTGCTCCCACGCCCGGCGGTACCCCTCGACGATCTGCGCACGCGACTCGTCGGCGGTGGCCCACATGTCCGCGTTCGGCTCGGCGTCGTCCGCCGCCGAGAGCAGCGGCCCGGCGGCCGGACGTCCGAAGGTGGCGCCGAAGTAGCCGAGTTCCACCCCGGTGGCGTGCTTGACCAGACCGAGGAGGTTGGTGCCGGTCGGGGTCAGCGGGCGGCGGATGTCGTACTCCGAGAGCCCGTCCAGCTTCCACACCAGGGCGTCGCGGGCGAACTGCAGGTAGAGGCGGAGGACAACCTTGGGATCGGACTCAGTCATGGCGCCATTCTGCCGCTGGACGCCGGTCCGATCACCGGCTTTTCTGCTGAGGCGGTCGACCGGCGCACGAGGCGGACGGTCGACCCGCGGCGGCCGCGGACGTCGGCGACAGGTTGCCTGCGGTCCAGGCTCAGCCACCCAGGGGCCGGAACGCCGAGTCGAGCCCTTCCAACGACCAGCCACCGCCACCGGGGCGGCAGTTCATGGCGGCGTCTGGGTCGTCGGACACGTTCGTGCCCGTGTTGAAGTTGACGTTCGGGTCATGAACGGGCAGGCGCTGGTCGCCGACCGGACCCGCGACACCGTCCGGCAGGCGATCGAGCGGCTCGGCGCCGCCCCGGGCACCCGCAGCCGCACCCCCGCCCGCCCCGGGGCGGGCCGCACCCCCGCCCGCCCCGGGGCGGTGTTCGTGCGCTGCCCGTACCTGCTCACCGACTACTTCGGCATCATCGTGTCCTCGATCGCCGAGACCCTGGACCTGCACGGACGGCAGCTGATCCTCAACGCCGGAGGGGCCGCGAAGGACAGCCGGGTGCTGGCCGACCTGCCGGACCGGCCCGAGATCGCCGGGGCGCTGCTGATCCTGCCGACCGAGGAGGGCGAGGAACTGGAGGCGCTGCGGGCCCGCGACTTCCCGTTCGTGGTGGTCGATCCCCGCACGCCCGTCCCCCGGGACATCGCCGCCGTCTCCGCCTCGCACTTCACCGGCGCCCGGAACGTCGCCGCCCACCTGGTGGCCCTCGGCCACCGGCGGATCGGGCTGATCAACGGACCCGGCGACTGGCTCGCCAGCAGTTCCCGGTTCGCCGGGCACGCCTCGGCGCTCGCCGAGGTGGGCGTCCTGGTCTCCCCCGAGCTGGTCAGCAGCATCGAGCCGACCAGCGACTGGGGCTACAGCGCTGCCGGCCGGCTGCTCGACCTGCCCGACCGGCCCACCGCGCTGGCCACCTTCAACGACAAGGCGGCCGTCGGCGCCCTGCGGGCCGCGCACGAACGCGGCCTGCGCGTCCCGGAGGACCTGTCGATCACCGGCTTCGACGACGTCTACCTGAGCAGCAGCACCGTCCCGATGCTCACCACCGTCCGCCAGCCGCTGGAGGAGCTCGGCCGGATGGCCGTCAGCCTGCTGACCCGGCTGATGGAGGGGCACACCGTGGAGGCCCTGCACGTCGAACTCGCCACCGAACTCGTCGTCCGCGGCTCCACCGGCCCGGCGCCGGCGGGCTGACGGGCACGGGCTCACGGGCTGGCTGACGGCACGACAGGCACACGGGCCGGCTGACGACACGACAGGCCGACGGCCGGCCGACGCCCCGGTGTGCGCCGGCCGGCCTGCCGTCAGCTGCCGGTCGCCTGCTTCCAGGCACCCACGTAGGACTTCAGGTTGGCGTCGATGTCGCTCCAGTCCGGTGTGAAGATCTCCACCCCGTCCAGCAGCCGGCTCAGCCCGGCGGCGTTCTCACCTGCGGGGGTGACGTCGGTACGGGCGGGGAAGCCGCCGGCGAGGGTGGTGGCCTGCTGCTGGACCTCCTGGGTGAGCAGGTGGTCCAGCAGCTTCCGGGCGTTCGCCTGGTGCGGCCCGTTCTTCACCACGCCCGCGGCGTAGGGCAGCGAGAAGGTGCTGGGCCGGCCGTCCTTCGCCGCCGGGAACCAGATGGCCTGGTTGGGCATGGCCGACCGGTTGGCGAAGTTCATCTGCACATCGCCGTTGGCGACCAGCAGTTCACCCTTGTCGACCTTGGGGGCGAGCTGGCCGGTGGAGGAGGACGGCCCGACGTTGTTCTTCTGCAGCCGCCCCAGGAAGTCGGTGGCGCCCCGGATGCCGCCGAAGTCGTGCATGGCCTTGATCAGTACCGCGGTGCCGTCGCCGGCCACCCCGGGGGTGGAGTACTGCAGCTTGTCGCGGTACTTGCCGTCGAGCAGGTCGTCCCAGGTCTTCGGCGGTGCGTCGACCTCCTTGCTGTTGTAGATGAAGCACAGGTAGTTCTTCACCACGGAGGTCCAGGCGCCGGCCGGGTCCTTGTCGCCGTCGGCGACCTTGTCCGAGCCGGCCGGGCGGTAGTTCTCCAGCAGGCCCTGGCCCGCCGCGGACTGGATGAACGGCGGCAGCGTCACGACCAGGTCGGCCTTGGTGTTGGACTTCTCGCGGAGCAGGCGCTGGACCATCTCGCCCGAGCCGCCCTCCACGTAGTTCACCTTGATGCCGGTGGCGGCGGTGAAGTCCTTGAAGGCCTGGTCGTAGAAGCCCTTGCCGTCCTCGGCCTTGAGGCCGTCGGCGCTGTAGACGGTGACCTCCCTGGCATCGCCGCCGGACTGCGCGGAGGACCCGGAGCAGGCGGCGAGCGACCCGCCGAGGGCGAGGACGGTGAGCGCGGCGGTGAGCGGTCTGGGACGTGCGTTCATGGCGGGGTGTCATTTCTGGAGGCGTCCGGTGACCGGGCACCGGACGGGAACGGGAGATCGGCGGCGGGGCCGCGGCTCAGCGGTACGAGGCCCGGGTGCGCAGCCGCGCGGTGGCGGCGAGGACCACCAGGGTGCTGGCGATCAGGGCCACGGCCAGCGCCGCGCCGGTGAACAGGGCGCCGCGGTCGGTGGCGGCGAAGATGCGCACCGGCAGCGGCAGCCAGTCCGGCGGGTAGAGCATCATGGTGGCGCTCAACTCGCCCATGGACAGGGCGAAGCAGAGGCCGAAGGCGGCGGTCAGCGAGGGCAGCAGCAGCGGCAGGGTGACGCGCCGGAGCACCTGCGCCGGCGGAGCTCCGAGACCGGCCGCGCTCTGTTCCAGCGCCGGGTCGAGACGGCCGATCGCTGCCCGCACCGACTGGTAGGCGAAGGAGGTCACCAGCACGGTGTGCGCCAGAAGGACGATGGTGGTGGTGCCGTTGAGCAGCAGCGGCGGCTTGGAGAAGGCGACCAGCAGGGCCAGGCCGACGACCACCGAGGGCACCGCCAGCGGCAGCATGAACAGCCCGTCCAGCAGCTGCCGCAGTCGGCGGCCGGTGCCTCGGGCGGCGAGGGCGGCCCAGCCGCCGACGGTCAGTGCGGCGAGGCCGGCGACCAGGGCGGTGCTGAGGCTGGTGACCAGGGCGTCCAGCGACTGGCCGCGGCCGAGGTCGACGTAGTGGGCGGCGGTGAAGGCGGACGGCAGGGCGCCGTCCCACCGGTCGGCGAAGGAGGCACCGACCACCATCAGCAGCGGCAGCGCGAAGACCGGCACCACCAGCAGCAGGAACAGCGTCCGGTGGGCGAGGCGGGCGGCCCGGCTATGCACCAGCACGGTTGCCTCCTTCCTTGCCGGCCCGGGGCAGGCAGAGCCGGTAGAGCGAGTAGAGCGTGACCGAGAGGACGACGTTGACGACCGCGATCACGCAGGCGGCGGGGTAGTCGGACTCCAGCACGGCTCGGCTGTAGACCAGCAGGGTGAGGGTGGTGACGTCCTTGGCGCCGGTGAAGAGCACGATGCCGAACTGGTTGAGGGACATCACCAGCACCAGGCTGCCGCCGGCCGCCAGCGCGGGCAGCACCTCGGGCACGATCACCTGACGGACGATCCGCCCCGGCCGGGCGCCCAGCGAGGCGGCCGCCTCGATCTGCGCGGTGTCGAGCTGGGAGAAGGCGGCGAGCAGCGGCCGCATGACGAAGGGGGTGAAGTAGGTGATCTCGGCCAGCAGGACGCCCCAGGGAGTGGTGAGGAAGGCGAAGAGGGTGTGGTGGCTGCCGGTGAGCCCGGTCCAGGCGCCGTTGGCGACGCCCGCGCTGCCGTAGATGAAGGCCAGCGACAGGGTGATCAGGAACGACGGCAGCGCGACGAAGAGGTCGATGAACCGGCCGACCAGCCGGGCACCGGGGAACGGCACGAAGGCGATCACCCATGCCAGGTAGAAGCCCAGCAGCAGGCAGCCGACGGTGGAGCCGGCAGCGACCCACACGGTGGTCCGCAGCGCCCGGTGGAACGCGGTCGAGCCGAGCACGTCCGACCAGGCCGCCAGCGAGTGCCCGCCGGTGTCGGGCGAGACGGACTGCCAGCCGACCAGCACCAGGGGGTAGAGGAAGACCAGGCCGAGCCCGACCAGCGGTGGCAGCGCCCACAGCCACCCGGGTGCGGACCGCGACCGGCGGCCCGCCCGGGCGGAGGCCGGCGGGGGTGGCTGGACGGGTGCCTCGAAGAGGGCGCTAGCCATCCCTGCGGTCCTCTCCGGCGGCGGGGAGCACCACGGCGTCCTCGGGGTCGAAGCGGAGCGTCACCCGCTCGCCGGGCAGCGGCGGCACGCGCAGCTCGCCGAGGTCGGCGGTGAGGCGGGGGCCGGCGTCCAGGTCGACCAGCAGCCGGTGGCCGGCGCCGCGCCACTGGACGTCGGCGACGGTGCCGGCCGGCGCGCCGGGGTCGCCCTCGGCGCCGAGCCGTACCAGGTGCGGGCGGATGCAGAGCACGGCGTCGTCGCCGGGGGCCAGGCCCGCGGACGGGGTACCGCGCAGCGCGGTGCCGCCCAGCGAGACGCTGCCGTCGTGCCACTCGACGGTCACCGGCAGCAGGTTGGCCTGGCCGACGAAGGCGGCGGTGAAGGTGTCGCCGGGCCGCCGGTACAAGCGCCGCGGGGTGTCGCAGTCCACCAGCCGGGCGTCCTTCATCACCGCGATCCGGTCGGCCAGGGTGAGCGCCTCCAGCTGGTCGTGGGTCACGTAGAGGATGGAGACGTGCGGCAGTTCGCGGTGCAGCCGGGCCAGTTCGGCGAGCATGCCGGAGCGCAGCTGCGCGTCCAGTGCGGAGAGCGGTTCGTCGAGCAGCAGGACGTCCGGCCGGATGGCCAGCGCCCGGGCGATGGCCACCCGCTGCTGCTGGCCGCCGGAGAGTTCGCGCGGGTACCGGCGGGCGTAGCCGCCCATCCCGGTCATCTCCAGGGCGCGGGCCACCCGCCCGGCGATCTCGGCCCGGGGGGTCTTGTGCGCCTTCAGGCCGAAGGCCACGTTCTGCTCGACCCGCAGGTGCGGGAAGAGCGCGTACTGCTGCACCACCATGCCGATGCCGCGCCGGTACGGCGGCAGGTCGGTGACGTCGCGGCCGCCGATGTGCACCCGGCCGCGCAGCGGCGTGGTGAAGCCGGCGGCGGTGCGCAGGGCGGTGGTCTTGCCGGATCCGCTGGGGCCGAGCAGCGCCACCACCTCGCCCGGGGCCACCTCCAGGGTGAAGCCGTCCAGCACGGTGGTGCCGTGGTAGGCGACGGTGACGTCCTGGAACCGCAGGCCGGACCGGGCCGTCCCGGTGGTGTCCGGAGCGGCGCCGGGGGTGGGCGCGGCAGGGGGCGCCGTTGTGAGGGCCGGGCTCGCGCCGGCGGCGGCCGTCATCGCTCCCCCTCGAACAGGAGGGCGGGCAGTTCGGCGATGGAGGGCAGCAGGTGGGTGGCGCCGCCGGCGCGCAGCCGGTCCTCGCGGTGGGCGCCGGTGAGGACCCCGGCGACGACGGCGGCCCCGGCGTTGCGGCCGGTGAGCATGTCGTACCCGGTGTCGCCGACGACCGCGACCTGCTGGACCGCGTCCGTCCCGGTGCGCAGCAGGGCGGTGAGCACCATGTCCGGGTAGGGGCGGCCGCGGGCGACGTCGGCGGGGCAGAGGGTGAGGTCCGCGAGGTCCTGCCAGCCGAGGGCGGCGAGGATGCGGTCCTGGGTGATCCGGGAGAAGCCCGTGGTCAGGGCGACCTTGATGCCGGCTCCGCGCAGCTTGTCCACGGTTTCGGCGGCGCCGGGCAGCGCGTTGCAGCGGCCGCTGTCCACCAGGTCGTGGTAGGCGGCTTCGAAGGCCCGGTTGGCGGCCTGGGCACGGCCTTCGTCACCGAAGAGGTGGCGGAACACGGTGATCTTGCTTTCGCCCATGGTGGCCCGGACGTGGGCGAGCATGCGCTCGTGCTCGGCGCCGCCCGCCGTCACGCCCTGGCCGGCGGCGGCCCGTTCGAAGGCCTGCTCCACCAGGCCGTCGTCGGCGACGGTGGTACCGGCCATGTCGAGGACCGCGAGTCGTATGTCGTGCATGGTTGAGCTCCTGTGGTGTTTCAGAGGCCGAGGATGTCGGCGGTGGTCTCGGCGATGGCCGGGGAACAGGTCATGCCGCGCCCGCCGGGGCCGGTGACCAGCCAGGTCCCGTCACCGACCTGCTGGCGGTGGACGACCCGGGTGGTGTCGGTGCACTGGGCGTAGACGCCCGCCCAGCGGTGGCGGATCCGGGGCAGCGGGCGGCCGAGCAGGTCCGCGACGACGGTGGCGAGGTGCTCGTAGGGCTCCTCCACCACGTCGAAGCCGAAGGGATGCTCGTACTCGTGGGTGTCGCCGATGGTCAGTCCCCCGTCGGCGCGCTGCACCATCAGCAGTTGCATCCTGTGTTCGGCGGCGGTGGCCTCCTGCGGCTGGACGGCGGCGAGGGTGTCCAGGGCGCTGCCGGCGTAGGCGGGGTAGTAGCGGAAGCTGTCTCCGTCGGCGACGGAGGTGGTCAGCCGCTCGCCGAGCGGGTCGGTCTGCATCATCTGCAGGCGCACCCGGCGGACCGGCAGTTCGGGGGCCAGCTCGCGGACCAGGCCGCCGAGCCACGCGCCGGTGCAGAGCACCACGGCGTCGCCGCTGTGGGTCCGGCCCCGGTCGTCGCGCACGGCCGCGGGGCCGACCACCTCGCGCACCTCCCGGTCGGGCAGGAAGGTGTAGCGGCCCGAGCGCTCCAGCTCGGCCCGCAGGGCGGGCTGCGCGACCCTGGGCTCGACGGCGCCGTCGCGGCCGCACCACAGGGCGCCGAGCAGCCGGCCGCGCAGCGCGGGGTTGGCGGCCCGGGTCTCCTCGGCGTCCAGCAGCCGCAGACCGCGGGCCTCGGCGTCGGGGAGCTTCAGGGCCTGCTCGGCAACGGCGAGTTCGGCCTCGGTCCGGACGACGGTCAGCGATCCGTTGCCGCGGAAGCCGAGCCCGGGGACGCGGGCGCCGATCTCCTCCCAGAGCTCGCGGGCCCGCAGTGCGGTCGCCAGCTCCTCCCCGCCCGCCCGGCCGCCGACCCAGACCAGGCCGAAGTTGCGTACCGAGGCGCCGCGGGCCTGCGACTCGCGCTCGATGTGGACGACCTCGTGGCCGCGTTCGACTGCGTGCCAGGCATGCATGCTGCCCAGGACGCCTGCTCCAACAATGATGATTCGCACGGGGAACAGAGTTGGTCCGGAAGATGTATGGCAGGCAAGCAGGTTGTGACGGGACTGTTAACTTTGGCCCAGACCGGTTATCCATCCGTGACCTTTTCCGGACACTCCGGAGTGCGGGCCACGGGGTGACGGCGGGGCCCGCCTGTACCACCGCTCGAAGGGTCGATGCCGCCGATGGCCGCTCAACCGCGGTACGAACGAAAAAATCTGACGGAACATCATCGGATGCCCCGTCGGAAATCGAGCCGAAGACTGCACGGTGAACGCAACTGCCCCGACCCGACGCAACGCCGGCGGGGCGCCCGCTCGGACGGAGCGGGCGCCCTTTCGGGCCGACCAGGCCCGGGTCGGGTCAGGTCGGGTCGGGTCGGGTCAGGTCACATGCGGTCAGGTCAGCTGATGGTCCAGTGCTGCAGAGCCGCGTTGGTGTTGTTCTGCTGGGTCACCAGGGCGCCGTTGGCGGTGGAGGCGGTGGTCAGCAGCAGCCCGCTCTTGGCCGAGGCCAGGGTGTAGCCGCCGCCGGCCAGTGCCACGGCCTGCCAGCGCTGGTTGAGGCCGCCGCTGCAGGTGTACTGGATCACGGCCGCGCCGGCGGACATCGAGCCGCCGTTCACGTCGAGGCAGAGACCGGAGGCGCCGTTGACGAGCGTGTAGGAGCCGTCGGACTGCTGGGTGAAGGTCCACTTCTGGTTGCTGCCGCCGTGCAGTGCCCAGGTGTCCAGCTGGAGGCCGTTGCTGGTGGAGCTGGCCGGGTCGTCCAGGGCCTGGCCGCCGGTGGTGACGGTGTGCACGCCGTTCAGGGTGCCGGGGGTGCTCGGCCAGGTGATGTCGGGGGCGGCGTAGAAGGCGATGCCCGCGGCCGTCCAGCGCGGGCCCTGGGCGGCGAGGCGCTGGCTGAAGCCGGTCCAGTCGTGGGTGGACTGCGGCGACCAGCCGATCTCGGCGACGGCCGGCAGCCGGGGGAAGCTCATGTGGTCGGTGTAGACGGACGGTTCGGGGAACTGGCTGCCGGAGTTCGGCGTGCTGGTGCTGGGCGAGTAGGCGCGGTCGGCCCAGAGTGCGGCCTCCACGCCGGCGATCTGGGCGGCCGGCACGACCGGGGAGGTGCCGTTGGTCTTGGCGGTGACGGTCGTCGGGTCCCAGTCGTAGGCCTTCTGGGCCGAGACGTAGCCCTCCCAGCTCAGGCCGTAGGGGGTGCTGGAGTCGTACTTCATGTCCAGGTAGGCGTGGTCCGAGGGGGACATGATGAACCTGGCGCCCTGCGCGGCCCCGGAGCGGACCTGCTGGATGCTCTTGGACTCCTGCGAGGTGCCCACGGTGGCCCGGTCGGCGGCGTCGCCCCAGAACTGGAGCAGGCTGTTCGCCGGGAGGCTGCCCTGGCCGAGCTGGTGCCAGCCGATCAGGGTCTTGCCCTGGGCGGTGGTCGCCGAGGCGGCCGCCGACACGTACGAGGCGTACTGGGCGGCCGTGGCCTGCGGGGTCTCGTCGCCGCCCACGTGGAGGTAGGGGCCCGGGGTGAGCGCCGCCACCGTGCTGATCACGGTGCTCAGGAAGCTGCCGACGTTGGCGACGTGCTGCGCGTCGCCGAGGCAGTAGAGGCTGATGCCCACGTCGACGCCGGAGTACGGGGCGATCGCCTGGTTGTTGCAGTTCAGGTTGGCGACGGAGGCCAGCGCCGCGCTGGTGTGGCCCGGGCCGTCGATCTCCGGGACGAGCGTCATGAACCGCGACTTGGCGTACGCGACGAGGTCCTGGTACTCGGCCGCGGTGTAGTACCAGGAGGTGCCGCCGGTGAAGCCGCTCTGGGTGCTGGCTCCCACCGTGGTCAGGTTCGGCAGCGCGCCGATCGCGATCCGCCAGCCCTGATCGTCGGTCAGGTGGAGGTGAAGGGTGTTGATCTTGTACGCGGCGGATTCGTCGATGAAGCGCTTGACCTGCGCCACGGGGTAGAAGCGGCGTGCCACGTCGAGCATCGCGCCGCGGTAGGAGTACCGGGGCGAGTCGGATATCTGCACGGGCGCGACCGTCCACGGCCCCGGCTTCACCGTGGGCGACTCCACGGCGGCCGGCAGCAGTTGGCGCAGGGTCTGGACGCCGCGGAAGAGGCCCTCGGCGCCGTGCGCCGTCACGGTGACGCCGCCGCTGTTCGAGGTGAGGGTGTAGCCCTCCGCCCCGAGCGTGGCCGGGCCGTTCGGGTCCAGCACGACGGCGTTGCCCGCCGGCTGGGTCGAGCTGACCACCGGGAGGGTGAACCCGGTCGCGGGCGCCAGGAGCCCCGACAGGTAGCCGCCGACGCCGAACGCGGCCGGGTCGGTGGACAGCACGTCGACCTGCGTCCCGGCGGCCAGGGTGAACCCGCTGCCGGTGCCGGCCGACTCGGAGACCGGCTGGGGCACGATCGCCGGCAGGGCCGACACCGCACGAGCGGCCGTCACCCCCGTCGTGCCCGACAGCAGCGACGTCGCAATGGCGACGGCACCCAGAGCGGCGAGGCCAGGGCCTCGCCGACGAAACAACCTCATCGATGACTCCTTCATGTGGACGGACCGCACCGCCCTGGGGCAAGGTGCGGCACCGCGCCGGACCGGGGGGAAGAGGGGAATACAACTGCGGGAGGAAGGAGCGCGGACCCGACCACAGGTCCTCGCCGGCGGAACAACTTCTTGCGGGGGGGAGGCCCACATCTCGACGCGGCAGGAAAGGACCTGCCCTTCGGCGGGGCATACCCGATCGTGACGCGCACGCTTATTGCGAGAGAAATTGCCGATCACCGGCGGCCGGGACCGGAAGCATTCGGAGAACATACGGGCGTGGGACGACACACGTGATTTCTCGGCTTCCTCCCCGGATCCTACGGTGCCCGGGGGTTCCCTGGGGCACCTCGGTCGTGGCGGGCCGAGTGCTCTACCGACGAGCTTCTACTGCTTGATCGTGCATGCTAGTGCGGGGATTAGAGCATGTGCAAGCAGCAAGCGCCTGCCGCAGCCCGACCAGGAGAGGGCCGGCGACGGAGCTAACCCGCCCGGCACCTCGGGGAGTTCGACACCGCACCGGCGGACGGGCCGGAGCGATCACCCCCGGGCGCCCGCCGACCGCCCCGCGATCGCGGGCCCGGCGCCTCCGGGGCCGGCAGACGGCCGGGAGCGCCGCCCCGGGACGGCCGGGCGGAATGCTCCGAAGCTGCCGCGAGGTAATCCCCGACTCACGTTCACCCTCTTTTCACCTGAGCGGAATGCGCCGAGGGCAAGCGGTTCGCGAAATTTCACACCGCGGACCTCTTCGCGCCACCGGAGCCCGGTATTCGGCCCGGCCACGGCACCTGCCGTTCCGTCGGCCCGGGCACCCCGACATGACCCACCCGACCAACCGGAGGACAGCGGCCCCCACTCCGAACGGCTTCGATCCGACCCATCGAGTGGCCGTCGGACGCCGGCCATCACTGCGCGATTCTGTTCTTTCGCGTGGAACTCTGAGGAGTTTGTCGAGTCGATATCGGATGAAGTGACACGCTACGTGGCTTTTCTCCGGTAACGATTCGATAACCGGTCTGGAGTCAGTAGCCGGAGTCCGTGGAGACTGACGCCCGTCGAAGGCGGTTGCCCCCAAGGCGGCCCGCCCCGACGACACACTGCGCCGCTTCGACCCACCGGGCCGACTCCGCGGACCTAGCCACGCCCTTGGCCGACGCCGCTGATCACCTGTGCAGCAGGATCCGCTCGACCGTCAACTCCCTTTCCGGCAAGCGGTGGTGGCCGATGTGCCCGCACCAGGCCGCAGGCCGCCCCGAACACCCTCGCCACCCCGGTCCTCAGCGACCCGGGTCGGCTCCGCTCGACGCGCCGGCGATCCCTCCCCCGTCAACTCCCCAGGAGTCCCCCTTGAAGATGACCAGGCCCGTTCGCACCCTCCTCGCGGTACTCACCGCCACGGCCGCGACCGCCCCGCTGGCCCTGGCGGCCGCCCCGGCCCAGGCCGCCCCCAAGCCCACCACCTACAAGAACCTGCCGAACGGCAGCAAGACCGCGAAGACCCTGGTGATCGGCATCGACGGCACCAGATACGACCGTCTGGCGGCCGCCGACGCCCCCCGGATCAAGGGGCTGATGGCCGACGGCCTCACCGCCCCCAGCAGCCTCTACGCCGACCCGCTCTCCCCCACCGTCTCCGGACCGGGCTGGTCGACGATCGCCACCGGTGTGTGGCCGGACAAGCACGGCGTGAAGGAGAACACCTTCAGCGGCTCGCACTTCAACCTCTACCCGAGCCTGGGCAAGCGGCTGGAGACCGCCTCCTCGGCGACCTCCACCCTGGTCGTCGCCTCCTGGAACCCGGTCGCCGACACCATCTTCAACGGCGGGGCCGACCTGCGGATCGCGGAGAGCGAGAACGACGCCAAGACCGCCTCCGACGCGGCCGACTACCTCGCCCACGGCAACCCCGACGCCACCTTCCTGCACTTCGACCAGGTCGACGAGGCGGGGCACGGCTACGGCGGGGCCAGCTCCCAGTACCTGGCCGCCATCCACAACGTGGACGGCCTCGTCGGCCAGGTCGTCGACGCCGTCAAGTCCCGTCCGACGTACGCCTCCGAGGACTGGCTGATCATCGTCACCACCGACCACGGCCACACCGACGCGGGCGGTCACGGCGGCAACTCCGCGGTCGAGCGGCAGACCTTCGTGGTGGCCGACGGCGCCGGTTACGCCCCCGGCTCGGTCCGGCGGGACGTGAAGGTGGTGGACATCGCCCCGACCGTGCTCCAGCACGAGGGCGTCGCGGTGAACCCGGCCTGGAACCTGGACGGCACCCCGATCCCCGCTCTGGTCCCCGACGCCTTCGACGCGCTGCGCGGCTCGCTGCAGACCCGGGTGGACGAGAGCGGCATCGACGCCGCCCTCACCGGTTTCACCCACACCCCGCCGGCGGGGTGGAGCATCGACAACTCGGCGATGCCCACCGGCGGCGTCACCGAGTGGCGCGGCTGGTCGTTCGCCACCGATGAGTTCTGGACGGCCGCCGAGCGCGGCCAGGGCCGGGAGACCAACGTCCGGTCCCGCGACGTCTTCGCGGTGGCCGACTCCGACGAGTGGGACGACGCCACGCACGGCGCCGGCCAGTTCGACTCCACCCTGGTCAGCCCGGTCTACCCGGTGGGCGGCGCCACCAGCGCGGTCGTCGGCTACGCCACCGACTATCTGGTGGACGGCCCGCAGACCGGTGACGTCTACATCTCCTTCGACGGCGGGGCCCCGCAATTGGTGAAGTCCTACCGGGCGAACGCCAACACCTTCGAGTCCGTCACCGTCAGCGTCCCGGCGGGCGCCACCACGGCCCAGCTGAAGTTCCGCTACACCGGCACCAACAGCGCCTTCTGGACCGTCGACCAGGTCACCCTGACCCCGCGGAGCTGACCCTCCCGGCCGGGCACCGCACGCCCTCCGTGCGGTGCCCGGGCCGCCCCCGCCCGGCGGCTCAGCCGGACGGCGTGCCCGGCGGGTGGGGCAGCACGCGGGCGACCAGGAGCGCGACGTCGTCGTGGTCGTCGGGACGGCGCAGCGCGCCGAGCAGGCGGTCGCAGGTGTCGTCCAGGGAGCGCAGCGGGTCGTCGAGCAGTTGCAGGAGCAGGTCGAGGCGGGCGTCGATGGGCTGGTCCCGGGTCTCGACGAGGCCGTCGGTGTACAGGACAAGCAGGTCGCCGGCGGTCAGGCCGAGGTCCCTGGCCTCGAACGGGACGCCGCCGACGCCGAGCGGCGCCCCGGTGGGCAGGTCGATCAGGCGGGGGCTGCCGTGACGGGGGACGAGGACGGGCGGCAGGTGGCCGGCGTTGCAGAGGCGGCACCGGGCGCGGCGCGGGTCGTGCACGGCGTAGACGCAGGTGGCCATGGCTTCGCCCAGCCCCTCGGTGATCCGGTCCAGGTGCCGCATCACCTGGCTCGGGTCGAGGCCGAGGTCGGCGAGGGTGCGGGCGGCCGTGCGCAGCTGCCCCATGGTGGCCGCCGCCTTGATGCCGCTGCCCATGACGTCCCCGATCACCAGGACGGAGGTGTCCGCCTCCCCGGGAATGGCGTCGAACCAGTCGCCGCCGACCTCCTGGGTGGCCTGGGCCGGCTGGTAGCGGTAGGCGATCTCCAAGCCGGTCAGGCGCGGCGGGACCTGCGGGAGCAGATGCCGCTGGAGGGCGAGAGCCGCGCCGCGCTCGCTCTGGTACCAGCGGGCGTTGTCGATGGACACGGCGGCGCGGCCGGCCAGCTCGACGGCCAGTGCGAGGTCGTCCTCGTCGAAGGGCAGCGGGTTGTGGGTGCGCTTGAGGTCCAGCGCTCCGAGCACCTCGCCGCGGGCGATCAGCGGCACCGCGAGATAGGAGTGCAGGCCGGCCCTGGCGAGCTGGGCGGCGGCGTCCCGGTCCCTGGCGATGCGGGGCAGGTCCTGGTCGCCGACCTGGGGGACGAGGATCGGCCGGCCGATGGTCACGCACCGGGTGACCAGGCGGTCGGCCTCGTACCGGGCGAGTTCCCCGACGGGGTCGGCGGCGGCGAGCGCCTCCCCGGGCCGGTCCGCGGTGACGGCGAGCGCACGGAAGGTCGCCGGTCCGGTCGGGGCGTCCGTACTGGGCCGGCCGCCCAGGGCGGCGTCCAGGACGTCCACCGCGGCCACGTCGGCCAGCTCGGGGACGACGAGGTCCGCCAGTTCGCGGGCGGTGCGCTCCAGGTCGAGGGTGGTGCCGATCCGGACCGAGGCGTCCGCGATCACCGCGAGCCGTCGCCGTGCCCGGGCGGCCTCGGTGGCCGCCCGGTGCCGGTCGGTGACGTCCACGACCGTGACGGCCACGCCGAGCACCCGTCCGGCGGCGTCCTCCAGCCGGTAGAACGAGCCCGACCAGGCGTGGTCCGTCCCGGGGTCGGCGGGGGTGCGGCCGATGGTGTTCACGTTCAGCAGGGGCTCGCCGCTGGTCAGCACCTCGCGCATGGCCGACTCGATGGACGCGGCGTCCAGGAACGGCAGCGCCTCGCGGATGCCCAGGCCGATGACCTTCGCGGCGGGCAGGCCGTTGATCCGCTCCAGGGCCGGGTTGACCAGCACGTAGCGCAGGTCGGTGTCCACGACCGCGAACCCGATCGGGGACTGCGCGACCAGCCGGGTCGACAGCGCGACGTCCCGTTCGACGGTGCCCAGGACGGCCTGGTCGGCGGCGATGCCCAGCGCGAAGCGGCCGCCGTGCTCGTCCAGCAGGCGCATGTTGCGGAACTCCACCAGCTTGGTGCCGCCGCTCTTGTGCCGGATCGGGAAGACCCCGGCCCAGCTGCCGCCGCCGCTCATCACCCGGGCGAACAGCTCGACGACCTGGGGGACGTCCTCCTCGGCGACCATCAGCGTCGCCGCGAACCGGCCCAGCGCCTCCTCGGCGCTCCAGCCGAACAGCTCCTCGGCCTGCGGGCTCCACAGCGTGATCCGGCCCTGGTCGTCCAGCACCACGGCGGCGACGCCCAGCACGTCCAGCAGCCCGCCGGGCGGGGACAGGGAGACCCTGGCCGCCCCCGGGCCGGTCCCCGACGCATCGGCCGCCGCGCTCATCCGTCACGCCCCTTTTCCCGCGTATCCGCGTCGTCAGGTCGGTGATGTGGCGAGCGGGCCGTTGCTCACCCGTCCGGTCCGCCACCCCCATGGTCTCTCCGCACCTGCCGAACCCGCCGCCGGGGCGGAGAAGGGATCGCTCGCGGGGGCGTCCGTGGGCTCGTTCGCGCGGTCGCCGTCGGGGTCGCCGCCGGGGCCCCTCCCGGGTCTCCGGCGGGCTCGCCGCCGGGCCGTGGGCGGGGGCAGGGCCGCCGCGCTCAGAGCCGCTCCTCCATCCGGATCGCCTCGCGGAGCTCCTCGTGCGCCTCCCCCGGGTGTCCCTCGTGCTGTTCCAGCAGGGCGGCCGCGATCGCGTCGAGTTTGCGCTGGAGGGCGTGCTCGGCGCGGCGCTCGGCGTTCTTGAGCAGTGCCAGCAGCACCAGGGTGACCGCCGTCATGGTGTCGCCCACCAGGATCTGCCACTCCGCGGACAGACCGGCCGCGTGGACGCCGAAGAAGGCGGCCACCAGCAGGACGCAGAACACGGAGAACGCCGGCGAGCCGGTGAGGTTGGAGGCGGCTTCGGCGAGCCGCTCGAACCGGCCGCGCTTGCCGTCACCGCGTTCGGCGGGGTGCGAGAGCGTCATGTCCTACTCCTCCGGTCACCCTCCGTAGGCGAGGGCGTCCGACGGTCCGGGGGCGCCCCGGAAGCCGTCGGCACGCACCCGGCACCCGGCCGGGTGCCGGCGACGGAAGGGGGCTGCCGCCCTGCCGTGCGTCTGTCCGCTCCGGCGGCCGCCAACCTTGCGGTTTGCGGTCCGGCGCCGGGTGCCGGGCGGACGGGCCAGGGCCGGTCTGCCGGCGGCCCCGGCCGTTTCGGATCGGCCCACCCGGGCAGGCGCGTACCGCGTGCGGAGGAGGAGTCACGGACGGCTTCCCCAGGGCCCCGTAGGGGCCGTGGCGGATCGCGGCGACGGCGCGGTGCGTCCGTCCGCGACGAAGGACGTGCGACGACCCGGACGGAGTGGCCGCCCCCGGCCGGGGTGGCCACTCCCCTGGAGGCTGGAGGCACCGTGGAAAACCAGTTCACCACCTTCACCACCCTGCTGGACCGGGCCGACTGGGGCGACCACGTCGGCTTGCTCCTCGCCCCGGTCAGCACCCGCGCACCGGCGGCCGCCGCCCCGCCGGCCCTGCAGGACGTCGCGGACATCGACGCCGGCCACCCGGCCTGAGTCCTGGTCCGGCACCCGGTCCGACGCCCCGCCCCCGCCCCGCTCGGTGGCCGGAGAGGCGCAGGTGACCGCAGGATGGAAGGCACTGCCCGTTGATCGGAGGCCACGCATGATCCAGATCGCCGACATCCGCGAGTGGCGTGATCAAGACGTCGTCGACCAGGACGGAAAGAAGATCGGAGTCCTGGAGTCGGTGTACGTGAACACGTCCACCGACGAACCGTCGTTCGCGACCGTCAGCGTCGGCCTGCCGACCCGGCACCGCTTGGTGTTCGTGCCGCTGGCCGGGGCGATCGTCGGTCCCGGCTACGTCAAGGTCGCGTTCGGGAAGGCCCTGGTGAAGGACGCGCCCTCGATCGACACGGACGGGGTGCTCACCGCCGAGCAGGAGCCCGAGGTGTTCGCCCACTACAAGCTGGAGTACGCGCCGGGCGCGGGTGGCGAACGCCAACTCGCCCGCCGCTGACCGACGGGAGGTGGACCGCCGTGGCCTGGCTGCTGTTCCTGGTCCTCGCCGCCGTCGTGCTCGGGATCCTCGGCGCGACGGTCAAGGGCCTGTTCTACCTGCTCGTCATCGGCGTGCTGGTCTTCCTCTGCGCCCTGCTGTTCGGGGCCGCCCGCCTGCGCCGGACCGGACGGCGCCCCACCCGCTGACGCGACGGCCCCGGCGACCGCACCGGGCGGGAGAGGAGAGCCGGCGATGGCCGAGCGCATGGTGGAGGTGGACGGCGTCGAGCTGTGCACCGAGGCCTTCGGCGACCCGGCGGCCCCGCCCGTCCTGCTCGTCATGGGCACCGGGGCGTCGATGCTCTGGTGGGAGGACGGCTTCTGCCGGCTGCTCGCCGAGGGCAGGCGCTTCGTGATCCGTTACGACCACCGCGACACCGGCCGGTCGGTCACCTACAAGCCGGGCCGCCCCGGATACACCGCGACGGACCTGGTCCGGGACGCCGCGGGGGTGCTCGACGCCTACGAGGTCCCGGCCGCGCACGTCGTGGGGGTCTCGGCCGGCGGGGCGCTCGCGCAGTTGCTCGCGATCGGTCACGCCGACCGGGTCCGCTCGCTCGTCCTGATCAGTACCTCCGCCGCCGTACCCGGTGACCGCGAACTTCCCCCGCCGACAGAGGAGTTCATCCACTTCGTGGCGGCCCCGCCCGTCCACCACCCGGGTGCCGACGCGGTGGTCGAGCACCAGGTGGCCTACGCACGGGTGCTCGCCGGAGGCCGGCGCCCCTTCGACGGGACGGCCGCCCGCGGCCTGGTCCGCCGCGACATCGAGCGCGCGCACGACTTCGCCGCGGCCCGCAACCACGACTCGCTCCCGGACGGCGATCCCCCGCAGGCGCCGCTGTCCTCGATCGCCGTGCCCACCCTGGTGATCCACGGGACCGCCGATCCGATGTTCCCGCTCCTCCACGGCGAGGCACTCGCGGAGCAGATCCCCGGGGCGGAGCTGCTGACCCTTCGGGACGCCGGCCACGGGATCGAGCGAGCCGACTGGGCGACGGTCGTCCCCGCGATCCTTCGGCACACCGCCACCGGCGACGAAGAAGGCGGTCCTGACTGACCGTTTCAGACCTGCCCCGTTCCACGGCGGGCGAGGGCGAGGCCGGCCGTGGTCGTGACCGCCATCGCGGCGACGCCGACCAGCGCCGCGGTCGTGTAGGCGTCGTCGTCCGGGAAGGTGCGGCCGGTGGCGGTGCCGGCGGCCAGGATCAGACCGCCGAGGGCACTGCCCAGGGAGTACCCGACGCTGCGGACGACGTAGTTGAAGCTCATGGCGCTCGACGTCTCGCTCTTGGGGGTGACGGCCAGGATGACGCCGGGCATGGCGGCCGAGAAGCCGCCGACGCCGAAGCCCAGCACGCCCATGGCCGCGAGCAGTTCGGCCGGATCGGACCGGGCGGTGGCGAACAGGACGAACCCGCCGCCGACGACGGCGGCGCTGCCGGCCAGGAGCAGGGGGCCGTCGATCCGGACCCGCGGCGTGAGCCTGCCTGCGACGAACCCCAGCACGGAGAACGGGACGAGGACCAGCCCGGCCACGAAGGTGGTGAGTCCGAAGCCGTAGCCGGCGCTGTGCGGCGTCTGCGCGTAGCGGGTGATGAGCGTGAGCAGGAGGTACATGCCGCTCCCGCCGACGAACATGGCGATGTTCGCCCCGGCGACCGCCGGGTGCCGTACCGCCCGGACGTCGACCAGGGGCGTCCTGGTCCGCAGTTCGGAAACGGTCCAGCCGCAGAGCAGGAGTACGGCGACGACGGCAAGGGTCACCGCCACGGCGAGGTGTCGGCTCCACAGGCTCCGCTCGCCGGCCAGGAACAGGACAAGGAGCAGTCCGCCCGCCAGGACGAGCGCACCGGCCACGTTCACGTGGGCGCCGCGGCCTTCGGGAGCTGCGGGCATGGAGCGCCACGCGGTCACGAAGGCGAGGGCGGTGACGAGCAGGCCGAGGCCGTAGGCGGCCCGCAGTCCGCCGAACTCGGCGAGCAGCGCGGCCAGCGGGTAGCCGACGCCGGCTCCGATGACGGAGACCACGGAGATCAGGGCGATCGTGGCCGCGCTGCGCTCCTCGGGAAGATGGTCGCGGGCCACGCCCATCATCAGCGCCGTGAGACCGAGTCCGACGCCTTGGGCCGCCCTGCCCACGAGCAGCCAGGCGAACGGCAGCGGCAGGACGGTGAGCGCGCTGCCGACGACGACGATCGCCAGCGTGACGAGAATCGTGGCCCGCCGGTGCGGGCCGGCTCCGAGCCGGCCGAGGACGGGCGTGGCGACGGCGCCGCTGAGCAGGGCGATGGTCAGCGTCCACTGCGCACTGTCGAGGGAGACGTGGAACGTGGTCGCCACGCTCGTGATGAGCGGCGTCCCGAGGCTGGCGACCACCGCCACGACCAGGGCGATGAACACCAGGGCGGGGACCAGCAGACGTAGCTCGGAGCGTATCGGGGCAGTGCTCATGGGCTGCTCGTGAGCCTGGGCCGCGGTCACCGGACGGACTCGCCTCGGGCGTGGCTTTCGAGCTCCGCCAGGTGCAGCAGCGCCGGAAGGGCTACCGCGAGGGCCTCGACCTCGTCACCGGTGAGTTCGTCGATCAACCGCGCGTACGCATCGACGCCCGCCTGGCGTCGCTCCCGGACGTACGACGCGCCGGCCTCGGTCAGGCAGACCAGCGTGACCCGCTTGTCGGACGGATCGCCCTTCCGCTCGACCAGTCCGGATTCCTCCATCACCCGGACCAGGACCGTCATCGCGGGCTGGGTGACGCCCTCGGCCGCCGCCAGATCGGTGATCCGTCGCGGGCCGGTGCTGTCCAGGGTGGCCAGGGTGGCGGCGGACGTCAGGCTCAGGTCGCGGGGAAGGCGTCTCACGGCCCTGGTGGCCAGACCGTAGAGGGCTGACCCGATGGCATAGGAAGCGCTGTGCGCGGCGTCTCGGCGACTCATGCCCGAAGCATAGCGGATTTATATGAATCCTTTATGCATCTCCCGACCAGGGTTCTCGCGGATCCGCTACGAGGGACGCGCGGACCTCCGTCCGGGCCTGCTCCAACTCCCCGACAGCGCCTTCTCGGCCGTGGCACGGTCGCGATCGCGGACCCCGGCAGCCTTGCCGAACACCGTGCTGGCATGGTGAGGAACATGAGACGGACAGGAACGACACCAGACCCGGAAACCCCGACGCGGCGCGGCCTCGCGGCTCTGGGTGAGGTGGCGTGCCGGTACCGGGCGGACGAGATTCCCCCGGAGGACCTGCCGATGGTCGCCGCCGAGGCGCTCGTGGCCGGGCTGGACACCCCGACGCTGTGCGAGCTTGCCGGACTGCCGCGCAACGCGGACGTCGCCGACATCCGCCACGCCTTCGAGCAGGCGCTCGCCGAGTGCGGGATCGAGCTGCCGGATCCGGACCTGGCACGGCGCCACGCCTTGCGCCGGCTGGCGGCGGGACTCCTCGCGGGCGAGATCGAACCCGCCGACCTGGCGACGGACGACTGGTGGGAGGAGGGGACCGAAACCGCGCAGGAGCGAGCGTTCGCACGGCTGATCCCGCCGTGCGCGTGCTGCCCCGAGTACGCCACGGGGCTGGAGATGCGGAGGCGGGCCGCCGAGTTGCGGGCCGCCGCACTCGCCCTGACATCGTCCGCGCCGGTCGCCCCCGGCTGCTGACTCCCCCGCGGCGACCGGCGGAACGCGGCAGGGTAGCAACCCGCGCCGCCGGGGGTGGGCCGTTTCGCCGAGGTGGCGAGGGCTTGGCCGTCCCTCTGCCAGCGTGGTTGGTGCCCGGGGCGTCGAAGCCGCGCTCCATCGGACGTGGAGGGTCCCTTGAAGTACTGCCCGACATGCCGACGCCACGTCAACGGTGCCCTCTCCTGCGCGGGGTGCGGGGTGGCGTCCGGCACGCTGCCGGACGCCGCCCCGGAGCCCGCACCGGCGATGACGGCCCGACTGCCGCCTCCGCGCGCCACCGCCCACCCGGTCCGGGCCGGCACCCGCCGCCCGCCCGGCCTGCCCGGGCCCGCCGGCACCCCGGCCTCTCCCGGCCGGCGGTCCACCCGTGGGCCGGGCCTGCTGCCGGCCTTGCTGGCCACCTGCATCGGCGCGGTGGTCCTGCTGGTGACCACCGGTGCGGGCGCCGGCTCCGCGCCGCCCCGGTCGGCCGTCCTGAGCGCGCCGATCGGCGGTGACGCGGGCCGGCCCCGACCTGCCGCCCCGCGCGCGCAGCAACCTCAACAGGCGCTCGTCGCGGAGCCGCTGACCGACGCGGGAGTCACGGCCGGCCCGGACACCGCCACGGCGTACCCCGGTCCGCTCACGCGGCCCAGCGGTTCCGCCGAACCGGCCGGGGCTCCCGCGCCCGGTGACCCGGCGCAACCGGCGGGCCCGCCTCCACGGCCCGGCGCCGCGGCCGCCGAGCCCCCGCGCGCCCCCGCGGAGGGTGCGAAGCGGCCCGAGCCGACCCCTCCCCCGTCCGCACCGCCCTCGCGGCCGCCGGCGCCCGCGCCCGTCGAGACCTCCGCCCCGAGCCCGAACCCGACCCTGCGCACCAGCCCCTCCCCCGCCGCCTCGCCGGACTGCCTGATCCAGCTCCTCTTCGTCTGCCTGTCCTGACTCCTCGGCCGGGGCGGGGCCCGTGCGCGCGGCCGCCCCGCCGGGCGCCCGGTAGGGCCGGGGCGAGGCAGCCGGCCGCGCCGGCTGCCGGGTCCGAACGCACCGTCACCGGCTGCGGCCGGCGACCGGTGTGACGGTCCGTACGATCCGGGCCGACGTGCGAGCGCACCAGGCGCGGGCGTCAGCTCAGCCGCAGGGCGACGACACAGGTGTCGTCGCTGGGGTTCGGCGCCTTGAGCCTGCGCAGCACGTGGTCCAGGCAGCCGTCGAGGCCCGGCACGCGGTAGTCCTCCACGGCCCGGGCGAGGCGGTCGAGGCCGAGTGCGAGGTCCTCGCCCCGCCGCTCGATCAGGCCGTCGGTGAAGAGCAGCACCAGGTCCTCCGGGTCCAGCCGCAGGACGGTGCTGCGGTACACGCCGCGCGGGACGGCGCCGAGTATCGGGCCGGGAAGCAGCTCCAGGTGGCGGGCGGTGCCGTCGTGGACCAGCAGCGGGGGCAGGTGCCCGGCCCGGGCCCAGGTCAGGGTGCGGTTCACCGGATCGAGCAGGCCGCAGACCGCGGTGGCGATGAAGCCGCCGCCCAGGTGGCAGAGCATCTGGTTGAGCCGCTCCAGCAACTGCGCCGGCTCGGCGCCGGTGAAGGCCATGCCGCGCAGCGCGTCCCGGAGCTGGGCCATGCCGGCGGCGGCGCGCAGGCCGTGCCCGGAGACGTCGCCGACGACGATCAGCACCGTGCCGTCGGGCAGGTTCAGGGCGTCGTACCAGTCGCCGCCGACCTTGGCCTCGGACTCGGCCGGCAGGTAGCGGGCGGCGACTTCGAGGCCGGGCGTGGGCGGCCCGCCCGGCACGTCCATCAGGGCGTGCTGCAGCGCCAGGACGGCGCGGTGCTCGTCGGCGGTCCGGCGGACCTGCTCGGCGAGCCGCGACCGGGCGTCGACCAGGGCCTCCTCGGTGCGCCACCAGGCGGTCACGTCCTGGACCACCCCGCGCACCGCGAGTACGGGGCTGCCGGGGGTGGGCCCGGGCACGGTCTCGGCCATCGCCCGGACACCTCGGCCGACGCCGTCGGGGCGGACGATCCGGAACTCCAGTGCGGCGGCCCGCTCGCCGTCGAGCAGCCTCCGCGCCACCCGGCGCACCGCCTGCCGGTCCCCGGGCGCGATCGCCGACTCGGCCTCGGCCGCCGTCAGGTGGCCGGGCCGGGCCGGCCGGGGCAGCCCGAGCAGCCGGAACACCTCGGGCGAGCAGTCGAAGCGGTCGTCTGCCACCCGCCACTGCCAGGTGCCGAGACCGGCCAGCCGTTGGGCCTGGGCGAGTTGGGCCTCCCGGCGCTCCTGCTCGTCGTGGGCGCGCCAGCTGACCAGTACGCCGTCCAGGAACGGGGTGGCCCGCAGCGTCATGCTGGAGCCGTGCACGGCGCCGCCGACCACCTCCACGAACTGTTCGGCGGCGCCGAGGTAGGGCTCCCTGCCGACGGCGACGTCGATCAACTGCCGGAAGGTGCCGGACGCCACCATGCCGGGGTACAGCTCGCTGAGCAGCCGGCCGGTGAGGGCCGCGCCGGTGCGGCCGGCGAGGTCGACGGTGGCGGCGTTGGCGTGCACCACCCGCAGGTCGGTCACGGTCCCGTCGGTCACCGGCCCCTCGGTCACCGGACCGTCGGTCGCCGCTCCGTCACCCGCCCGGACGGCGTGCAGGATGAGCACCGGGTCGAGCAGGGCGTCCAGCACCGCCTGGAACCAGGGTTCGCCGGCGGGGAACGGCGCTCCCCCGCCCTCCGGGCCGAGCGCGAGCACCCGCAGCAACTCGCCGGCGCAGAGCCGGGCGAGGGCGGAGAGGTGCCGCCGGACGTCCGCGGTCGGGGTGCAGGTGCCCGGCCAGCCGAGTTTGATCGCGCCGATCAGTTGCTCGCCGGTGCGCAGGGGCAGCGCGCAGACGGTGTCGCCGGGGACGAGGTCCTGGCCGGTCAGGTCGGGGTACCGCCGGCTGAACTCGCCCCGGCCATGCACCCAGACGGTGGCGCCGCGGCGCGCAGCGTCGGTCAGCGGCAGGGACATCTGCGGGGGGATCCGCTGCCACTGGCTGAGCTGATGGGCGGGCACCCCGTGGCTGGCCACCAGCCGCAGGGCGCCGTCCGGCTCCAGCCGGGTGACGGCGAGCGCGCTGACGCCGAGCGGGGCCAGCGCCGTCTCCATCAGGAGTGCAGCGAGTTCGTCGGGGGACTCGGCGGCGGACAGCGCCGAGGCCGCCAGGTGGTAGCGGGCGGCGAACCCGCCGGCCGAGAGGCCCCGCTGCCCGGGTGCGGCGGGCACGGGGGCGTGGTCCGTCACCCGGCGGCCCCGACTCCTCGGGGCGGTCGGCGGCCCGACCACCGGGGGAGGTTCGCCGGCGGCCTGGGGATGCGCGTCCGCCTCCGGCGGCGCGACCGAACCCACCAGGTCGGCGGCCAGGTCGACCAGCTTGCGGTTCGCGTCCTGGGACAGGCGGGTGAGGTGCTCGAACGCCTGCTCGGGCGAGCAGGCGAGCCGCTCGACCAGGATGCCCTTGGCCTGCTCGATCACGGCGCGGGTGCGCATCGCCCGGCGCTGGCCCTCCACCTCGGCGCGCAGCCGGTCGATGGTGGCCTCCTGCACGGCGTTCTCCGGGCCCTTCTCCGGCATGCTCACCCCTTCGGCCGCTCCTCCGCCAGGGTCTGGGTCCAGGGTAGGTCGCGGGCCGGCGACCGGCTCCCCCGTGCGGTGCGGCGGGATCCCTCCGTACGTCCGCCGGCGGCGGGCCGACGCGGTCAGGACGTCGGTGGAGGCGCCGCCGAGCCCGGCCGAGCGGCAGGAGGGCGCCCCTTCGCCCACCTGCGACTGCTCCTGACCGGGGCCGCGCGACGAATCCGCCGGGGCCGCCCCCGCGACCGGGGGCGGCGGCAGCAGGGCCGGCGCGGTGGCACAGGTTGGGCTCCCATGGCACCGAGCACCGCACTCTGGTCCTTCGCCCTGGTGGTGGGACTGCTGACCCTGACTCCCGGCCTCGACACCGCGCTGATCCTGCGCACCTCGGCCCTCGGCCGTCGCCGCCGGGCCTGGGGCGTGGTCCTCGGCATCCAGACCGGGACCCTGCTCTGGGGGGCGCTGACCTCGGTGGGCGTGACGGCACTGCTGACGGCCTCCCACCTCGCGTACGAGACGCTGCGCTGGGCCGGCGCCGCCTACCTGGTGCGGACGGGGTTCCGGATGCTGCGCGCCACCTCCGGGGGCGGGTCCGCGCCGGAGGCGGCCGCGTCCGACTCCCGTCCCACGGCCGACACGGCCGGCGGCGGCTGGCGGCAGGGGACGCTGACCAACCTGCTCAACCCGAAGATGGGCGCCTTCTACGTGGCCCTGCTGCCGCAGTTCATCCCGCCGGGATCGAACCACGTCGCGACGGGTCTCCTGCTGACCTCGGTCCACATCGTGCTGGGCCTGCTCTGGTCGAGTGTGCTGATCGCCTGCGCCCGTGCCCTGCGCGGTCGGCTGAGCAGGCCGACGGCGCGCCGCCTGCTGGACCGCGTCACCGGCACGGTCGTCGCCGCCTTCGGCATCCGCCTCGCCTTCGGCGACTGACGGACGCCGGCGAACCGGCCGGCCGCGCGCCGACGCCACCGGCAGGTCCCGGCACGACGGTACCGGCAGGCCCCGGCAGGTCCCGGCACGACGGTACCGGCAGGCCCCGGCACCCACGACGGGTGTCAGTGCCCGAGGGCGTCGGCGAGCTGCTTCTTGTTCATCTTGGAGCGGCCCTTGACGTTGCGCTGCCGGGCCTCGTTGTAGAGCTGGTCGAAGGTCGGGCCCTGGGAGCCGGAGTGGGAGCGCAGTCCGCCGCGGCGGCCCGAGGAGATGTCCTCGACTGACGAGCGGCTGGCCGTCCTGGACTCGCCGTGCCGGGCCCGCTCCTTGTTGACCGTCCGGGCGGCGATCTCCTTCGCCCGCTCGGGGCTCTCGCCGCGCTCCTCCGCGCTCTCCTTGATGTGCTCGTACTGTCGTTCCCGCTTGGGACTCGATCCACGCGGCATCGCTGCCTCCTGAGTCGTCGGTCGGTTCGGCGGGCGTCCGCCCGCCTCGGTCCGCCCCGGCCGCGCCGGGCCGGGCGGTGGCTGAAGTCACGATCCTCGGCCCCGCCGGACCGGAGCGCCGGTGGACCGCGCCCACTTCGCGCAGACACCGGTGCCCAGCAGCAGGGCGACGACCGCGGCCGCGAGCGGAGCCCGGTGGGTGGTGGCCCAGAACTGCAGGCTCCGGTCCTTGGCGATGTCGTCGAAACGGCCGCGGGCGCCGCGGTCCTCCAGACCGTCGACGGGCTTCCACAGGTTGACGGGGTCACCGCTGCGCCGCCGGCGGTCCGCCTGCTGGGAGTCGAGGCCCGTCCGGGCGAGGTAGCGGTCCAGCAGGCCCGGCACGACCGCGTTGGCCAGCAGGGTGGCGGCCGTACTGCCGCCCACCCAGTACTCGCGCCGCTGCGGACGGTCGGCGGCGTGCAGCACGGCGCGCGCCGCGACCTCGGGTTGGTAGACCGGAGGGACGGGCCGGCCGCGGTTCGGCAGCCGGGAGAGCGTCCAGTCGAGCTGGGGGGTGTTCACCGCCGGCATCTGGACCATCGTGGAACGCACGGCGGTGCGGGAGGCCAGCAGTTCGCAGCGGAGCGCCTCGTGCCATCCCTGGAGGGCGTGCTCGGCGCCGCTGTAGGCGCTCTGCAGCGGGACCCCGCGGTAGGCGCCGGCGGAGCCGACGTGCACCAGCGTGCCGTGGCCCCGCGGCAGCATCCGCCGCAGGGCGATCCGGGTGGTGTAGACGTAGCCGAGGTAGCTGACCTCGGTGACGCGGCGGAACTCCTCGGGCGTGATCTCGGTGAAGGGCGCGGTCACGGACGAGACGGCGCCGTTCACCCACACGTCGATCGGCCCGAGTTCGTCCTCGATCCGCTCGGCGGCCGCCTCGACGGCCGCCGGGTCGGCGATGTCGGCCTCGATGGTGATGGCCGTCGTGCCGGCCTGCCTGGCCTCGGCGGCCGCGGCCTCCAGGCCGGCCCGGCCCCGGGCGATCAGGGCCAGACGGTCCCCGCGCTCGGCGAAGGCCCGTGCGCAGGCGCGTCCGATCCCTGCACTGGCACCGGTGATCACCACGACCCGTCCGGTGTACTGCGATGCGTTCATGGTCGTCGTCTTTCCGACCCGGCACAGGGCAAACACATCGGTCGCGGTCGCGGTGGCCGGCACCGTCGTCGCAGGTCAAGGGCTCGTAGACGGTCCCGGGCGAGCCCCGGGCACCGGTGCCCGGCTCGGGGCTCCGGTGCCCGGGCACCCGGCCGGGTCAGCCGTGCCGCATGTCGTCCGGGTCGGCGGGCGGCGGCGCGCCCTCGCCGGTCATCCGGCTCTCGGGGCGCTCCCGCACCGGCGCGTCGCCGGCCCCCGAGGTGGCGCCGCCCACGCTGCCGCCGCTCGCGGTGCCACCGACGGCTGCGGCCGGGCCGCCGTCGGGCGCCAGGCGGCCGCGCCAGCCGCCGCTCTCGTGTCCGCGCTGCTCCATGAAGCCCTTGAAGCGCTTCAGGTCGCCCCTGACCTGCCGGTCCAGGACTCCGAGCAGGTCACCCGCCTTCTCGGCCACGCCGTGCGGCTCGAAGTCCATGGCCAGGCTCACCCTGGTGCGGGCCTCGTCCAGGCGCTGGAAGGTCACGATGCCCAGCTGCCGGACGTCGCCGCCCACCGTACGCCAGGAGATCCGCTCGTCGGGGAGCTGGTCGACGATCTCGGTGTAGAACTCGCGGCGCGCGCCGGCGACCTTGGTCGTCCACTGGGCGTGCCGGTCGTCCGTCTGGTGGACCGCCTCCACCCCTTCCATGAAGCTCGGGAAGTCCTCGAACTGCGTCCACTGGTTGTAGACGCTGTGCAGCGGGACGTCGACGTCGATGGACTCCTTCACCATGCTCACAACGGTCTCCTTCCGGATCGACACGCTCGGATTCACTGTCGAGGGCGCGCCTGCCCCGCTTCGGTGCGGCCAATCACCCGGCCGCGCGGGGGCGCGTCCCGGCCGGACCACCGGCCGCGGCGCAGCCGTCAGGCGGCCCGCACGGCGCGGGCGCGGCCCAGCAGCTCGGCCCGTTCGCCCTCGGACAGTCCGCCCCACACGCCGTACGGCTCCCGGACCTCCAGGGCGTGCCGGAGGCACTGCGCGCGGACGGGGCAGCCCCCGCAGATCTTCTTCGCCTCCGCCTCCCGGTCGTCGTGGGCCTGGCCGCGCTCGCCGAAGGGGTGGAAGAACAGGCCGGTGTCGACGGCGCGGCAGGCCGCGGCGAGCTGCCAGTTCCAGTGGTGGTCGAAGGCGCCCGGCAGGCGCTTGAGGTCGGTCATGGGGTTCTCACCTCGGGCTGGACGAAGACGGGAGGGGCGGGGCCGGTGGGGGAACTCCTGGCGGGGCCGGCGAAGGGGGCGGTCGGGCCGCCCGTCCTGGAGTGTCCGCCCGGTGGCTCCCGAACCGGCTCCTCGGCCGCCTGCCCGCTTTCGCCCGTCCCACGCAGGTTCGTCCGCCCGTTCTCCGCCTGTTCTCCGCCGCGGGCTCACCGCGGCGGTAGGTCCGAGGCCGGGCCGGCCGTGCGTCCCACGACCACGCGGCCGGCCAGCGCCCCGCCGTAGATGGTGTAGCCCACGCCGATCAGCCACGACTGGACGACGAGGACGGCTCCGACCGTCCCGTAGGAGACGGCGTTGGAGACCAGCAGCGGTGCGAGCACCAGGCGCGAGAAGTACCGCAGCCCGGCCAGCGCGGCCATGGTGGCCACCGCTCCCGGCAGCAGCCGGCGCCAGGGCACGCGCGAGGCGAGCAGCAGGTGCTGCAGCCACCAGAACAGGAGCAGGCCGCCGAGCAGGGTGGCCGTGAGGCGCAGCGCGGGCTGCGCGGCGCTGTGCCGCCAGGGGCTGCCGCTCCAGGCGGCGACCAGGATGTAGGCGGTCAGCCCGGCGAGGCCGAGCCCCTGGCGCCAGACCGAGTGCCAGGGGCTGCGGTCGAGCTGCCAGATGCGCTCGTAGACGGTCTGGACGGAGGCCATCAGGGAGATGCCGAAGACCGTCAGGGCGGCGATGCCGAAGCCGGTGGTGGTGCTGAGGACCTGGCCCCGGGAGGCGAACAGGCCGCGGGTCGCCTCGGCGCCGCGGCCGGTCAGTCCCAGGCCGTCGGTGATCCACTGGCTGATGCCGCTGCCGTGGGTGGGCGAGGCCGCCGCGATGACGATCAGCAGGGGCACCAGGGTGACGAAGAACAGGGCGGCGAAGGCCATCGAACGCTGCAGCAGCTCCACCGTGCAGCCCTGCCGCCAGACCTCGCGGGCGACGGCGGCCGCGCTGCGGCGCCCGGGCACGGCGGCCGTCCCGGCGGTCTCCGGTTCGTGTTCGCGCTCCTCAGCCACCGTGGCCTCCACAGCTCGGCCCCTTCCTGGCGGCTACCCCGTGGCCGCCGGTGCAGTCGGCGGGAGCCCCTCCCCCGGCCGGCGGCGTTCCCCGGCTACCGGCGGGCCGGCCCGCCCGCCGCGCGGGCCGGTGACTCGTCCTGGTCCGTGGCGAGTTCGGGTTCCAGCCCCTCCGGGAGCGCCGGCACCGGCAGCCCGCTCTCCCGGCGCCAGGCGTCGAAGGCCCAGGCGGTGGAGGCGACCAGGGCGAGCCCGAGCAGCCAGCCGCCCAGGACGTCGCTGACCCAGTGCACGCCGAGGGCGATCCGGGTCAGGCCGGTCCCGAGGACGGTCACGGCGGCCAGCGTCCAGGCCGCCGGACGGACCCGCCGGGGCACCAGCGGCAGCAGGACGAGCAGCAGGATCGCGCACGAGGTCATGGCGGTCATGGCGTGCCCGGAGGGGAACGAGTAACCGGGGGCGTGCGCGACCGGGTCGGGCAGCCGGGGCCGGACCCGGCCCACCGCCTCCTTGACCAGCAGGCCGGTCAGGCCGGCGGCCACTTCGGTGAGGGCGGCCCACAGGGCCAGCCGCCAGGCCCGCCGCAGCAGCAGCCAGCCCACGGCGGCGGCGACCAGCAGGCGCATGGTGACCGGGTCCCACGGCCCGTCGGTGAGGGTCCGCGCCGCCTCCAGCAGCAGGGGGTGCCGGCGGACGCTCCCGTTGAGGCCTGCCGCCGCGCCGGCGTCCAGTGCGCGCAGCGGCTCCCAGCCGGACTCGATCAGCACCAGCAGGACGGCGGTCGGGACGGCCGCCACCGCGAAGGCCACGACGGCCGCCAACAGGCGGCTGCCGAAGCGCCGGTCCGCGCGGCGCGGGGGGAACCGGCGCCGCTGGTGACCGCGGGGCGGCGCGGGACGGCGGACGTGACGGGGCTCGTGACGGGGCTCGTGACGGGGCTCGTGGCCGGGCTTCCGGCCGGGCTTCTCGTCGGATGTCATCGGCCCCGCCTACCCGCGACCCGCCGGGCCGTCCCCGGGGTCGTCCGGTCCTGCCGGCACCTCCGGGTCGGGTCGTACCGGCTCCTCGACGCCCGCCCGGTCGGCCTCCAGCTGCGCGGCGAAGGCGATCCCGAGCAGGAGGGCGACGGCGGTCAGGTACGCCCACATCAGCAGCGAGATGATCACACTCAGCGGTCCGTACACCGCGTCGATGGAGTTGCTGACCCGCAGGTACACGCTGAACAGACCGGTCAGTCCGACCCAGAGCACCAGGTAGACGACGGCGCCGAAGGCCAGCCAGCTGTGGCCGGGCTGCTCGCGCCGGGGCGCCCGGTGGAAGATCACGCTCGCGGACAGCAGCGCGAGGACGATGCCCACCGGCCAGCGCAGCACCGCCCAGGCGAGAGCGGCCCGGTGACCGCCAGGTCCCCCGGCCTCGGCGACCGCGGCGGCGATCTCCCCGCCCGCCACCAGCAGGACGAACCCGAGGCCGAGCGGCAGGCCCGCGAGCACGGCCATCAGCAGCCCGCGCGCGTACTTGCGGTGGAAGGGCCGGTCGCGCTCGATGCCGTAGATCCGGTTGGCGCCCCGCTCGATCTGGCACATCGCGGTGGCCACGTTGACCAGGGAGAACAGTGCGCCGCCCCACAGGGCGACGCTGCCGCCGTCCCCCGCGCGCTCGCGGCTGCGCCGCAGCACCTCGCCGACCAATTCGGAGCTCGGACCCGCGGTGAGCCGGGAGATGGTCAGCTCGGTCACCCGGCCGAGCCACTGGGTGTGCAGCACGGAGGACAGGCCGACCACGGCGATCGCGAAGGGCACGAGGGCCAGCACGGTCTGGAAGGCGAGGGCCCGGGCGTGGCTGAAGCCGTCGGCGTAGCGGAACCGCAGGAAGGCGTCCCTGAGCAGCTGCCACCCTCCGTACGCGCGCAGGGTCGTGACGGCCTCGTCGGCGGAGAGCTCCTCCTGGGAGCCGTTCCTGCGCCCGACCCGGGTGGCGGTTCCCATCAGCTGCCCCCTTCTCGGGTGCGGACCGCCCCGCTGCCCGCCTGCTGCCGCTCGGCGGCCGGCGGCAGGTGGACGAGCAGGGCGGCGGGCCGCACGGCCAGCCGCAGCGTCCGGCCGGCGGGCAGGGACTCCCCGTCCAGTTCGCGGGGTTGGTCCCGGTCGGCGGTGATGAGTATCCGCCGCCCCCGGAAGTGCTCGAACGGCGCCGCGCTGTCGGCGGAGCCGCCGCCGACCCGCCCGGTGAGCAGCCGCGCCGCCGCCTCGGGCCAGCCGGTCAGACCGCGGGGGTGGACGAGGACGAGGTCGAGCACGCCGTCGTCCGGCCGGGCGTCCGGCAGCAGCCTGATCCCGCCCTGGAGCGCGCCGACGTTGCCGATCACCGCCATCGCGGCCCGCCGGTGGACGGGCGGCGCCTCGTCCAGCGTGACGGTGAGCCGCATCCGCCGGTCGCGCAGGTGCCGGAGCAGCGGCGGCAGGTAGGCGGGCCACCCGTAGCGGTCCTTGGCACTGCGCCGGGTGTCCGCCATCGTCGCGGCGTCGAGGCCGATGCCGGCCATCGCGCTGACCACGGTCTCGCCGATGCCGTCCCCGTCGGCCATCGCGAGGTCGATCCGCCGGGGCTCGCCGCCGAGCGCCGCCGCCAGGGCCCGCGCCGGGTCGGAGGGCAGGCCCAGGTTGCGGGCGAGCAGGTTCCCGGTGCCGCAGGGCACGATCGCGAGGGCGACGCCCGTCCCGGCGAGGGCGTGCGCGCAGGCCGTGACGGTGCCGTCGCCGCCGCAGGCCACCACCAGGTCGGCCCCGGCCTCGACGGCGCCCGTGGCGGCTCCGCGGCCGGGGTCCTCGGCGCTGGTGGCGGCGTGGACCGGCGCCGGCCAGCCGTGCTCGGCGAGCACGCGGTCGATCCGGTCGAGGGTGTCGACGTCGACCAGCAAGGGGTTGAACACCACCACGGCCGCCCGGCCGCCCGACGGACGGGGAGCGGCCGCGGCGGCCGTGGACGGCCCCCGGTCGGCCAGGAAGGCCCGCCACATGACCAGGAGCACCACGACTCCGTTCACCAGGCCCGCCAGGACGTCGGTCGGGTGGTGCATCCCGCGGTACAGCCGTCCGGCGGCGACCAGCATCGGCATGACCGCCGCCAGGGCGCACAGGGGCAGCCGCAGTGGTCCCCGCAGCCGCAGGGCGGCGAGGACCGCCAGCGCGCCGTACAGCGCGACGGCCGCGCCGACGTGGCCGGACGGGAAGCTGGACGTCGGCGGCGCGGCGTCCAGGTGCGGCGCGGACGGCCGGGGCCGGTTGACGCACAGGGTGACCAGCAGGAACACCGCGGACTGTGCCGCGACCGCGCCACCGAGGAACGCCGCCTCCCGCCACCCGGCCCTGAGCAGCAGCACGAGCACCGCGACCGCCGCCAGGGTCACCACGACCCCGGTGCCGGCCAGCACCGAGAGCCAGGAGGTGACGGTGTCCAGTGCGGGAACGCGGCTCGCGGCCAGCCGGTCGGTCACCGTGTTCTCCCCCGGACGCCAGAGGTGCAGCGGGGGGTGGGTGATGACGAGACCGGCCAGCACCATGAGGATCGTCTGGCCGACCAGCGGCGGTGCGATCCGGCGGATCGGGTGATGTACCCCTGTTGTCATGCGCCTCGTGTGCCCGGGTGCGGCCGCTTCATCCATGCGATCCGCGACGGGGTGGGGAACTCGGGCGGCCGGCCGCCGGCGCGGCCCGGTCCGGGTGCGGAGCAGCCTCTCGGCGCTCGTACCCGATCGATCCCGTTCAGGTCCGCCGATCGGGACATCCGAGCGCGAAGTGCGGGCAGGCGCACCGGGACACGCACCCCCGTCCCAGGAGTTCTTCCATGCTCGTGCTCGCTCTGCTGATACCTCCGGTGCTCCTCGCCGCGGTGGTCCTGCTGGCCCGCTTCGAGGAGCGGGTGTTCACCCGGCCCGAAACGCCGCAGCTGCCGGCCCTGCCGCAACGGCCGCAACTGCGGCTGGTCGTCCAGGAACCCGGGACGCCGGGAGCGCCCGGGACGCCCGGGACGCCCACCGGGCAGCTCCCGGCCCGGCACGCGGCCTGAAGCTCCTTCAGCCGCGAGCCGCCGGCCGCCTGCCGCGGCGCCGGACGGCCGCGCCGGACGGGGGCCAGGGCCGGCGCGGCACCTTCGCAGCCGTCGCCGGCCCGGCGGCACGGTGTTCGTCAGCCCCGGTGCAGGCGGTGCCGGGCGCGCCAGGCCAGCGACGGCTGCGCGCCGGTGTCGGCGGCCACGATCAGCAGCCCGCCGAACAGCGACAGGTTCTTCAGGAAGTGGATGCGCTGCTGGGCGCGCCGGTCCTCGTCCCTCTCCTCCCAGAAGCGGTGACCCGCCCAGGTGACGGGGACCAGGGTGGCGGCCAGGGCCAGGGCGGCCGGGCGGGGGAGGTGACCGGTCGCGAGCAGCGCGCCGGCCGTGACCTGGACGGCGGCGTTGAGCCGGATCGCGATGTCGGTCAGCTCCGGCGCGGCGGGTGCGTGCCCGGCGAGGGTGTCGACGACGGGTTCGGCCAGTGGTTCCAGCGGCCGGGGGTTCAGCAGGGCGTCGGCGCCGCTGCAGAGGAACACCGAGGCGAGCATCGGGCGGGCACAGGCTCTCACAAGGGACATGTCCCGCGTCTTTCCGGAACGCCGCCGGCCAATCGGCGTCGGCGCCCCCGGGCGGACGGACCGCACGGGGGCGCCGACGGCGGGCGGATTCCCGGGTCTTTCGCGGGTTCAGCCCCGCTTCCGACCCCGAACGGTCCCCGGGAGGACTGTCCGGCTCACCCGGCTCACTCCTTGCCGTTCCCCGGCAGGAACTCCTGGATCTTCGCCTTGAAGCCCTGCTTCAGCATCGAACCGCGGTCGCTGTCGCCGTGCACGACCGCCGAGGCGGCGGCCGTGATCTGGGCGAGCGAGGCGTGCGGCGGGATCGGCGGCACCGCCGGGTCGGTCCGGAAGTCGATGACGTACGGCCGGTCCGAGGCGAGCGCCTGCCGCCACACCGGCTCCACCTCGGCCGGGTCCTCCACCCTGGTCCCGTAGAGCCCGAGCTGGACGGCGAAGTTGGCGTAGCGGACGTCCGGGAGGCTCTGCGAGGGCTCGAACTGCGGGGCGCCCTGCATCGCCCGCATCTCCCAGGTGACCTGGTTGAGGTCCTGGTTGTTCAGGACGGCGACGATCAGGCGCGGGTCCGACCACTGCTGGTAGTACTTGGCGACGGTGATCAGTTCGGCGAGGCCGTTCATCTGCATCGCGCCGTCCCCGACGATCGCGACGGCGGGGCGGTCGGGGTGCGCGAACTTGGCCCCGATCAGGTAGGGGACACCGGGGCCCATGCTGGCCAGGGTGCCCGAGAGGGAGCCGCGCATCGTGCCGCGCATCCGCAGGTGGCGGGCGTACCAGTTCGCGGCGGAGCCGGAGTCCGCGGCGATCATGGCGTCCTCGGGCAGCAGGGCGTCCAGGGTGTGCACCACCTGCTCGGGGTTGAGCGGGTCGGCGGTGACGGCGGCGCGGCGCTCCATCACCTCCCACCACCGGGCGGTGTTCTCCTCGACGGTCTCCCGCCAGCTCCGGTCCTCCTTGCGCTCCAGCAGGGGCAGCAGACGCCTCAGGGTCTCCGCGGCGTCCCCCACCACGTTCAGCTCGAACGGGTACCGCAGCCCGACCATCGACGGGTCCACGTCGATCTGCACCGCCCTGGCCCGGCCGAACTCGGGCAGGAACTGCGTGTAGGGGAAGCTGGAGCCGATCACCAGCAGGGTGTCGCAGTCACGCATCAGCTCGTACGACGCGCGGGTGCCGAGCAGGCCGATCGCGCCGGTGACGTACGGGAGCGTGTCCGGCAGCACGTCCTTGCCGAGCAGTGCCTTCGCCACCCCGGCCCCGAGGGTCTGGGCGAGCTGCTCGACCTCGGGGCGGGCGTGCCGCGCGCCCTGGCCGACCAGGACGGCCACCTTCTCGCCCGCGTTGAGGATCTCGGCGCAGCGCACCAGGTCCCCGTCGGAGGGCACGGGCGCGTAGCGGCCCACGCCGAGGCTGGAGGGCACCATTTTGAAAGCGTGGGCCGGCGGCCGGTAGTCCAGTTCCTGGACGTCGGCGGGGACGATCACCGCCGTCACCGTCCGGCTCGTCGCGGCGATCCGCATCGCGCGGTCCAGCACGTCGGGCAGCTGCTCGGGGACGGTGACCATCGCGCAGTAGGCCGAGGCCACGTCCTTGTACAGCGACAGCAGGTCGACCTCCTGCTGGTAGGAGCCGCCCATCGCGCTGCGGTCGGTCTGCCCGACGATCGCGACCACCGGCACGTGGTCGAGCTTGGCGTCGTACAGACCGTTCAGCAGATGGATCGCCCCCGGCCCCGAGGTCGCCGCGCACACGCCGGTACGACCGGAGAACTTCGCGTAGCCGACCGCCGCGAACGCCGCCATCTCCTCGTGCCGCGTCTGTACGAACTGCGGCTTGTCACCGGCCCTGCCCCAGGCGGCGAGCAGGCCGTTGATGCCGTCACCGGGGTAGGCGAAGACCTGCTCGACGTCCCACTGCCGCAGGCGTTCCAGGATGTGGTCCGAGACCTTCATCTGAGCGACTCCGTTCGTGAGTGCGGCCCGCGACGGGCCGCGACGGCTGTTCGCCACCGTCTGACCGGCCCGGGCCGCCCGAAACACGGTCCCGGACGGCTGCCGGGCACCCCCGGGCACTCCCGGCCGCGAGCGGCCGCCACGCGCCGCCGGGCGGTCCGCCGGTATCCTCAAGGCGCCCAGGAAAACGTGGGAGGGCCCGAATTGAGCGAGGATCCGACGCGCACGATCGTCCTGCTGCGGCATGCCAAGGCGGACCCGAAGGACCGGACCGTGCACCCGGACCACGAACGCCCGCTGACCGGGCGCGGCAGGCTGGACGCGGCCCGCACCGGACGGTGGCTCGCCGGACCGGGCCCCGATCTGGGCCTGGACCAGGTGCTGGTCTCGACCTCGGTGCGGACCAGGGAGACCTGGGAGCTGACGGCCGCCGAACTGCCCGAACAGCCCCCGGCCGTGTTCGAACCGGGCCTCTACCGGGCCGGGGCCGGCGAACTCCTCACCCTGCTCGGTCGGCTCCCGGAGACCACCGCCACGGTGCTGGTCGTCGGCCACAACCCGGGGTTCCGGGACCTGGCGGACAGTCTCGCCGGCCGCGGGCCCGAGGAGTTGCGGGAGCGCCTGGAGCACTCCGGCTTCCACACCGCGGGCGTCGCCGTCCTCAGCTTCCCGGGGTCCTGGGCGGACCTCGGCCCCGGGCGGGCGAGCCTCGACGCCTACTGGTCCCCGCGCCTCTGACGGCCGGTCGGGTGGGGGCGCCGGCGCGGCCGGCGGGGGGCAGCGGCGCGATCAGCAGGTGTGGGACGCGAGGTCCAGGGCAGGCGGAGGGCCGGGAGCGCGCCGCACCGGGAACAGCCCGAGCGGCGCCGCAACACGAAGGAGACGCGATGAGCAGCATCGAGATCTGGGAGTTCCGCACCACGTCCGGCCACGTCTCCGGCACCGATCTGGTCGGCTTCCACGTGGAGGCGACCGACGGCGCCATCGGGAAGGTCGACAAGCTGTCCGAGGAGGTCGGCGCCCAGTACCTGGTCGTCGACACCGGTCCGTGGATCTTCGGTCGGCACGTGCTGATCCCGGCCGGCACGGTGATCCGGGTCGACCAGGCCGAGAAGAAGGTCTACCTCGACCGGACCAAGGACGAGGTCAAGGGCAGCCCCGAGTTCGAACGGGAGACGCACGACGCGGACACCGGCTACCAGGAGCGGTACGCGGGCTACTACGGCCCGTTCTACGGCGGCCCGGTGATCTGACCCGCCGCCCCAGGACCCGCTGCGGGCCGCCACCGACTCCGGTGGCGGCCCGCACGGCTGTCCGGGGCCGGCTCCACCCGCCGGGACCGGGGCCGGCGACGACGGGGACGGACCGTCCGGTCCGCCGGCCCGGTCGGTGCGGACGGCGAGGACGGTACGGGCCGGGCCCGAGGTGTCGGGCTCCGCGGGCCGGGTAGGCGCCTGGCATGGACGAGCCCGGCTCGCGAGAGCGCCGGGCGGACGAGGCAGGTGAGCGTCATGACCGTTCCCGTTCCCCCCGACCCGGACACCCGTCCGCCGAAACCGGATCCGCAGCCCCCGGTGCCCGACCCCTGGCCCGGTCCCCCGCCCGATCCGCAGGAGCCGCGGCCGACACCGCCGCTGCCCGGTCCGGACCCGGTCCCGCCACCGCTGCCGCTGCCGCTGCCGCTGCCGACACCGCCCACGGCGCGCTGACCGGGCGAGGGGCCCAGCGGAACGGGAGCGGGCCGGAACAGGGGCGCGCAGCGGGACCGGCCCCGGTCGCGCGGCGCGCTCAGCCCGGGGGCCGCAGGTCGGCGGGCGGGGCCGCGATCTCGGACCAGACCGTCTTGCCGTCCTCGTGCGGCCGGCTGCCCCACGACCAGGAGAGCAGGTCGACCACCCGCAGCCCGTGACCACCGGGCAGCACGGGGTCACCGCCGCGCCGCAGCACCGGGGGTTCGGGGTTGCAGTCCGCCACCTCCACCCGCAGCCCGACGGCGGAGCGGGTGAGGCTCAGTTCGACGGGGCCGTCGGCGTGCTGGGCCGCGTTCGTGACGAGTTCGCTGACGACCAGCAGGACGTCCCGGGCGACCTCGCCCCGCTCCCCGTCGCCGGTGAGCGGCCAGTCCCAGCGGACCAGCGCGTCCCGGGCGAACGCCCGACACCGGCCCAGCGCTCCCCGGCCGGAGGCGAGGACCAGCCGTCGGGTGTCGGTGTCCGGGAGCATCAGAGATCCGGTGCGGCGAGCGCCTCGGCGACGGACGGATAGATGTGGAAGACCGCCCTGACACCGGTGATGTCCAGCATCCTGGAGACCATCGGGCCCGGGTGGGCGAGCATCAGCAGCAGCCCGGCTTCCTCGGCGTCGAGCCTGGTGTGCAGCAGCAGGTTCAGCCCGGTGGAGTCGCAGAAGTCGAGCCCGGCGCAGTCGATCACCACCCGGCCGAGGCCCTCCTCGACGGCGCTGCGGAGCGCCGCGCGCAGCGGTTCGGCGGTGTCGTGGTCGAGTTCGCCCTCGGGCCGCACGACCACCCCCTGTGCGGAGGTCCGCACGGCCACCGTCAGCTCGGACGCGGTGCTTTCGGGCTCCATCGGCACAACTCCTCCCGCTCCTCCCGCTTCCACGGGCTCGACAGGCCCCGGTTCCCACCATAGGCCGGGTCCGCCACGACGGGCCCGCTGCGCCACGAGGGGCCGGGTCCGCCGGGGCAGGCCCGGTCAGGGCGCGTCCGACGAGCCCGGTCGGAGCCCGTCCGCGCCCGGTCCGGGTGCGTCCGCCGCTGGTTCCTCCAGCCGGGCGCGGAGCGAGCCGAGGGTGGCGGCGAGCAGCCGGGAGACCTGCATCTGGGAGCAGTCGATCCGCTCGGCGATCTCGGACTGGGTGCAGCCGCCCCAGAAGCGCAGCATCAGGACGGTGCGTTCGCGGGGGGTGAGGTCCGCCAGCAGGGGCCGGACGGACTCGCGGAAGTCGACCAGGGTGAGGTTGCCGTCCTCGTCGCCGAGCCGGTCGAGCAGGGTGCTGCCCGTCTCGTCGTCGTGGTCGTCGTGCAGGGCGTCCAGCGAGCCGGCCCGGTAGGCGCGGCCGACACGCAGGGCGGCGTCCACGTCCGCGACGTCCAGGCCCAGGTCGGCGGCGAGCTCCTCGGGCTCCGGCGACCGGCCGAGGCGCTGTTCCAGCCGGTCGGAGCAGCGGATCACCCGCAGGTAGAGCTCCTGGAGGCCGCGCGGCACCCGGACCGGCCAGGAGGTGTCCCGGAAGAACCGCTTGATCTCGCCGGCGATGGTGGGGATCGCGTAGGTCAGGAACTCCACCCCGCGCCGGTGGTCGTAGCCGTCCACGGCCTTGATCAGGCCGACCGTGCCGACCTGCAGGATGTCGTCCGGCTCGGCGGCGCGGTGGCGGAAGCCGGCCGCGACGAAGCGCACCAGCGGCATGTTGAGCTCGATCACGGTGCCGCGCACGTAGCTGTAGGCGGCGGACCCGCGCTCCAGGCCGGCCAGCCGCTCGAAGAGCGCGTCGCTCAGCTCGCGGGCCTCGGTCTTGCCCATGGCCCGCATCTCCTGGCGGGTCGGCCGGCGGAATTCGACGGACTCCGGGGCCACGGCGGGCGGTACGAAGGTCGCAGGGGTGAGAAGGGCGGACACGGAGGTCTCCCTGGGTCGTCCCCGCAGGGCGTCCCGCCCAGGGCGGGCAGGCAGGCGGGGATCGGGGTGGGAGGCCCTGGCGCCCGGCTTCTTCAGGCAGCGGCGTCCCGGTGTGATGGACGTGTCACGGCCCGGCGGTCGGCCGGGCGGGAGCGGGGGCAGCAGGCCCCGGACGCTCCGTCCCTCCTGATACCCCGCTGGCGCCGGGGCAACCCCCGCCGCCGGGATCTCGGCCGGTCCACGATCCCGTCGAAGGCGCCGGATCAGCCGTGCGAGGTCCCGAAGGGAGCCTCCGGGGCGGTGGAACTGACGTCTGCCGGGCGGTGCGGTGGCGTCACGAGGGTGACCGAGACGACGCGTGATCGATCGCCGCACGCGGCCGGAGCTTCCGGCTCTCCGCCCACCCCCCGGGCCACCGCGCCCAGCGGCCGCGACGAGGTGCCGGCGGAGTACCGGCGACTCTCCGCCGCCTACCCGCAGGACCTCCCCTGCCCGCCCGGCCGGACCTTGTACGCCGTCGTCCCGGGCGAGCCGGGGTTCTGGGAGGCCGGCACCGACCGGATCCACACCCGGGTCCGCCACCTGCGCCCGGCCGGCGGTCGAGGCGGCGTCGCGACCGCTGCCGGGATGGGGGCTCCGGCCCCCGCGGCGCCCGTCGGCCGGCACACGGGGAACCTCTGGCCGTGACCGGCCCGCCCGGACCGGTCCGAGGTGCCGGTGGCGGACCCGGACGTGGAACCGCCCTGGCTAGGCACCCGCCTCGGTGGTCTCCGGGTTCCGGTGGCCGGGGCGGCCGGGCGGGTGGAAGCAGGCGGTCACCGTCTTGCCGCGGTCACCGGTCCGGGTCTGCCAGTTGTCGGCGAGGGCCTCCAACAGGGCCATCCCACGGCCGGAGACCGCTTCGGCGCCGGCCTCACGCGGGCGGGGCGCCTCCGAGGAGGAGTCGTGGACGCTGACGTACAGGCAGGTGCCGTCCCAGGTCAGCACCAGATCGGCGCTGCTGCCGGCGTGCACATGGGCGTTGGTGACCAGCTCGGAGACGATCAGCACCACCGCGTCGGCGGTGTCCGGCGCGGTCGACGTCCAGCCCAGCTCCTCCAGGTGGCGCCGGACCCACTGCCGGCCGGCCCGCACCCCACTGGCGACGGGCAGCGTCCGCGCCCAGCCCGTCGCCCTCATCGATTGACCCTGTCCGTCCACCCTCGCCACCTCCAGCGTCCTGCTCCCACCCCTCGACTGCCCCCGACACGCCGAAGCACGCGTCAACCGCGCACCGACCCGTGCCCGGGCCGCTCCCGCTCACGGATCCACCGGCGGCCGACCCGGGAGCGGCCGGATTGCTCCGCCCCGGTGCCGTCCGCCCGGGCGAACCCGGGACCCGGCCGGCCCTGGCTTCGCCGCCCTGGCGCGGCACCGGCCCGGACGTCCGCCGCGCACCCGCCCGAGCCGCCGGGCCGACCCCGGTCCGCCGTGCTCTGCTGGAAGCGCCGCCGGATCACGCCCCGTCAGCCGGCGCCCCCTCGACCAGGAGACCCCCGTGCCCCGCATTCCCCGTCCGGCCTGCGCCGCAGGCATCGCGGCCGCCGTACTGGCGCTGCTCGCCACCTCGCCCGCCATCGCGGTCGCGCCACCCCTGTCCGACGCCAGGATTCTGGTCCATCTGGATCTGGCGGCCGGTCAGATGCCGGAGAACAGCGCTCCCGAGCCGGACGGCTCCCTGGACGTCACCTTCCTCTCGGCCCACCAGATCGCCCGGATCGCCCCCGACGGCGGCGTGCGGATCCTGGCGACCATGCCGACGGAGGAGCACCCGAACACCCCGCTGGTCGGCTTCGCCGCGGCCACCGGCATCGCCCGCGCGCACGACGGCACCCTCTACGCCACGTACGCCACCGGGACCGAACTGACCGGCGTGTACCGGCTCGACTGCGACGGCACCCTGCGGCGGATCGCGCAGCTGCCGCCGGAGGGCCTGCCCAACGGGCTCGCCCTCGACGAGAAGGCGGGCTTCCTCTACTCCGCCGACTCCGTCCTGGGCGTGGTCCGGCGCATCCCGGTGGACGGCGGCGAGCCGACCGTCTGGGCCACCGGACCCGCGCTGCGGCCGTCCGGCTTCATCGGCGCCAACGGCATCAAGGTCCACCAGGGCGCCGTCTGGGTCAGCAACACCGACCTGGGCACCGTGCTGCGCATCCCGGTCCGGCAGGACGGCAGCGCCGGCCCGATCGGGACGCGGGCGGACGGGCTCGCCGGCATCGACGACTTCACCTTCACCGACGCCCACGAGGACACCGTCCTGGCCGCGGTGAACAGCGCCGACCAGGTGGTACGCCTCGCCCCGGACGGCTCCCGGTCCGTCGTGCTCACCGCCGACGACGGCCTGACCAGCCCCACCTCGGTGGCCGTCCACCGGCACACCGTCTTCGTCACCAGCGCCGCCTTCGCCCCGCCGCCGGACCCCAATGTGCTGACCGCTCGTCTCCACCGCTGAGCCGCGACGGGATCGGTCCCGTCGGCCGCACCCGACGCAGGGCGACCGACAGGACCGACCGAACCGACGGAAGACGCAGAGGCCCACCACCAGGGAGTACGCCGCAGGACCCCACCCGTAGGCGCACGCCGGCCCGGCCCCGGCAACGGCCGGGCCGAGTAGAGCCGGGCCGGTCACGGCCGTCTCCCGGCGCCGACCGTCCGGACCCGGGACCGGGGGTTCAGCCCGACGCCGGTCCGAGCCCGCCCCACGGGCCGAGCTTCTCCGGGTTGCGGACGGCCCAGATACGGGCGATCCGGCCGCCCGCCAGGTCGAAGGCGGCCACGGTCACGGTGACGCCGGTGTGCTGGGCGACCAGCCCGGGCCGGCCGTTCACCGTCCGCTCCAGGAGGACCAGCCCCGGGGCCCTGCCGGCGATGTGGAGCAGGTACTGGGCGATCCGTTCACTGCCCTCGACCGGCCGCAGGGCGGCGCCGACCAGTCCGCCGCCGTCGGCGACCATGGTGGCGTCCGGGTCCAGGAGGCCGACCAGGGCCTTGATGTCCCCGGCCTCCCAGGCCTCCTTGAAGTGCCGGACCAGGCCGGCCTGCCCGGCCTTCGGGGCCGCCGGGGCCTGCGCGGCACGGGTTCGGCGCCGCCCCGAGGAGGCCAGTTGCCGGCAGGCCGCCGGTGTCCGGCCGACGATCCCGGCGATCTCGGCGAAGGGGTACCGGAAGACGTCGTGCAGGATGAACGCCACGCGCTCCGCCGGTGTCATCGACTCCAGGACGACGAGGAAGGCCATGTTCACCGACTCGTCCAGGGTGATCCGGTCCGCGGGGTCGGCCATCGCCACCCCGCCGCCGCCCGCCGGCCCGCTGACCCACTCCGTCCGGTCCGGCAGCGGCTCGGGTATCCACTCGCCGACGTAGCGTTCGCGCCGGGCCCGCGCGGAGCCGAGCAGGTCGAGGCAGATCCGGCTCGCCACCGTGGTCAGCCAGGCGCCGGGCGACTCGACGGCCTCCTGCTGCTGCTTCGTCATCGCGTACCAGCGGGCGTAGGCCTCCTGCACGGCGTCCTCGGCCTCGGCCAGCGAACCGAGCAGCCGGTAGGCGATGTTGATCAGCCGGCGCCGCTCGCCGACGATCGCGCCCGGCCCCGGTCCGGACCCGTCCTGCCCTGCCGCCGGCGGGGTGTTCATGCTGCTGGCCGCTCCCTGTCGCTCTCGTCCGCCGCCGACCCGTCACCTCGGCGGGCGGCGCACCGGACCCTGCGCCCGACGACCCGCCTCACATTTCGCGGGCCTGCGTCGTCAAGCCGTCGAGACACTACCGATCCACCGCCGCGAGGCAGAACAGGGGACCCAACCATGGCCACCCGGACCACGTCAGAACCCGGCGGTCGCACCTTCCTTCAGGTCGCGATCGCCCTGCAGACCCTGGCCATCCTCTTCCAGGCGACCACTGCCGGACTGCTGCTGTCCTCCTCCCACGGCGAGGTGCTGCACAGCGTGGGGGCTCGGGTGATGTACGGCGCGACGATGGTGTACGTGCTCGCGGCGATCCTGGCCTGGCGGCCGGGCGGCGGGAGTCCCCGTCCCGTCCTGCACTCCACCGGCTTCCTGCTGCTCGCCTCCGTCCAGGTGGTGCTGGGCGTCGCGCACCGCCCGGCCTTCCATGTCCCCCTGGGCGTCCTGATGTTCGGCCTGAGCGTGCTGGCGCTGGGCCGGGAGCTGTCGGACCGGACCCGGTCCGGACGGGTGCGGCCGGGCCCGGTGCAGGTGCCCGCTGGCAAGCGGTCGTAGCGGCCCCACCGCGACGCACCGTCACCACGGCGGCGGACCACCGACCGGCCCGGCGGCCCCGATCGCCGGACCGGACACCCCGTCGGGCCGGACACCCCGTCGGGCCGGTCGGCCGGGCCGTCAGGCAGGCAGGCCGACCGACCGGCCCGTCGGTCGGGCAGGGGCGTGGGCCCGTCAGTCGGGCACGGCCGTGGGCCAGTTGGTCCGCACGGTCTCGTGCGCCTTGGCCAGTTGCGCCTCGGTCGGGAAGGCGGGAGTGCCTTCGACGGTCGGCAGCCTGTCGGCGAGTGCGGTGTCGAGAGTGCCGTTCTTCGCCATCGCGTCCATCAGCACCGGGCGGGCGAAGTCCACCAGCCGCAGGTTCTGGCCCTCCGGGCCGGCGAGGTACTCCTCCCACAGGCGGGCCGCGGCGGGGTGCGGGGCGTCCTTGTTGACGGCCTGCGCGTAGTACTGGGAGAAGCTGCCGTCGAACGGGATGGAGACCTTCCACTGCACGCCCGACTTCTTGAGCTCGTCGGCGTGCTGGAGGTTGAGGAAGTCCCACTCGATGACGATGGGTGTCTGGCCGCCGGCGATCGCGCTGACCGAGGCGTTGGCGCGGTTGTAGTTTCCGGCCTTGTCCAGCTCGGCGAAGAAGTCGATCCCCGGCTGGATGTTGTCGAACGAGCCGCCGTTCGCCAGGGCGGCCGCGTACACGGCCGCGAAGGCCGACCCGGCGGTCGCCGGCTTGCCGGTCAGCGCGACCATGCCCTTGTACTCGGGCTTGAGCAGGTCGTTGAACGACACGGGACAGGTGGCGACGCGGCTGGCGTCGCACCCGATGGAGACGTAACCGCCGTAGCTGTTGACCCAGCGGGCCTTGCCGTCCTTCTGGGAGGACGGGATCTGGTCGTACACGACGGTCCGGTACGGGGCGAGCAGGTCCTCCCGCGCCGCGGACTGGGCGAAGGAGTCGCCGAGGTCGAGCACGTCGGGTGCGTTCTCCTGCCCCCGGAGGCGCTTGATGTCGTCGATCTCCTGCTGGCTGGAGCCGTCCGGGTTGTCGTTGACGACCTGGATCCCGTACTTCTTCGCGAACCCGTCCATCAGGGCGCCGTAGCTCGCCCAGTGCGGCAGCAGCGTGGTCGTGTTCAGCCGGCCCTCGGCCTGCGCCGCCTTGACCAGGGCGTCCATCCCCCCCACGTCCGCGGCGGACGCCGCCCGGGAGGGGGCCACCGGTTGCCCGGCCCCCTCCGAGGCGCAGCCGCCGAGCCCGAGGGCCATGGCGCAGAGGCAGGCGGCGAGGGCGTACACGCCGCGCCGACGGGAAACAGCCACGATGCCTGCCTTCGAACGCGTGCCGTCGGAAGGGTTCGGGAGCCTGTCGGAACGCTCCGCCCTTCCGAGGCGGCGGAAACGTCCCCGGTGGCCGCGGGCCACGCGGCGTGGCCTTGAGCACCGAAGGCCGTCGTCACGCCGCGCACAGACCCGGACGTGTCGGCAACGACCTCGCCCGGACGCGCCGCCGGCCGGTCTCCCGGTCGCGGTGACGGTGACGGTGACGGTGAGTTCCAGCATACTCGGGCGACCTGCGGTTCTTCTGCCCGGCGGTCGCGGACGGTAGCCCGCGCCGGGGGCAGCGACCTCCCTGTATCGCGGGCATATCGAAAACCGCATACGCCGTCGCGACGGCCCGCCGTGTGGAATGGAGGCATGAACGACCACCCAGCCCTGTCGGCGCTGCCCGGCCCCGCGCGCCGCCCGCTCCGGATCGTGTCCCTCGGCCTGGCGGTCCTCGCCCTGGCGGGCGCCGCGTTCGTGCTGCGGCGGCCGCTCATGATGTCCGCCCCGACCTGCATGGCCGGGCGGTGGCACGGCTGCTACGACACCTTCAACGGTGTGGTGCTGATGACCCTGGTCGCGGTGCCGCCGGCCCTGCTGGTGGTGTGGGTGCTGGCACGCCTCCGGCGTTCGGCCGGCGTCGCGGCGCCGTGGCGGCTGTCGCTGGCCGAGGCGGGCATGGTCCACGGGACCGTGCCGTTCCTGTGGCTGACCATGATGCCGGGCGCCGGGGCCGGCGTCGTCCCCGGCCGGACGAGCCTGGTGCCGCTGCGGGACCTGGCCACCATGGGGGCGCTCGGCATCGCCGGCAACCTGCTGGTCTTCGCGGCGCTGGGATTCTTCGCCCCGATGCGGTTCGCGCCGCTGGCGTCCGTACCGCGCGTCCTGGCGCTCGGGGCGGGCTGCTCGGTCCTGGTCGAGACCGCTCAGTACGTCCTGCGGCTGGACCGGGTCTCCTCGGTGGACGACGTCCTGGTCAACGCGGCCGGCGCCGCGCTGGCCGCGCTGGCGTCGCGCCGCTGGTGGCGCGGCGCCGCGCCATCGCCCTCGGACCTGTCGCGCCCCGTCCCGGCACCGGCGGGCTGAGCCCGGTGCCCGCCGTGTCCGTCCGCCGTCGCATGCGTCGGCGACAGGTGCCGCTGCTTAGGCTTCGGGCATGCGTGTGCTGATCGTGGAGGACGAGCCCTTCCTGGCCGAAGCCGTGCGGGACGGCCTCCGGCTGGAGGCGATCGCCGCCGACATCGCCGGCGACGGGGACAGCGCCCTGGAGCTGCTCAGCGTCAACTCCTACGACCTCGCGGTCCTCGACCGCGACATCCCCGGCCCCTCCGGCGACGAGGTGGCCCGGCGGATCGTCGCCTCCGGCAGCGGCATCCCGATCCTCATGCTGACCGCTGCCGACCGGATCGACGACAAGGCCTCCGGGTTCCAGCTCGGCGCCGACGACTACCTCACCAAGCCGTTCGAACTGCGGGAGCTCGTCCTTCGGCTGCGGGCGCTGGACCGCCGGCGCGGATACGCCCGGCCACCGGTCCGGGAGCTCGCGGGCCTGCGGCTCGACCCCTTCCGCCGGGAGGTGTTCCGGGACGGCCGCTACGTGGCGCTCACCCGCAAGCAGTTCGCGGTGCTGGAGGTCCTCGTCGCTGCCGAGGGCGGTGTCGTCAGCGCCGAGGAGCTGCTGGAACGGGCCTGGGACGAGAACGCCGACCCGCTCACCAACGCCGTCCGCATCACCGTCTCGGCCCTGCGCAAGCGGCTCGGCGAACCCTGGGTCATCGCCACGCTGCCCGGCGTCGGCTACCGGATCGACGCGCGGCCGGCGGGAGAGGACCGTCGGACGGGCCCGGCGGGAGCCGACGCCGGGACCCGGCCGGCGGGAGACGACCGTGGATAGGGCGCCCGGGTTCAGCATCCGCCTCAAGCTCACCCTCAGCTACGCCGGATTCCTCATGCTGGCCGGGGTCCTGCTGCTCGCGGCGGTCTGGGTGTTCCTGCTGCGGTACGTCCCCGACCGGGCGCTCATCGTTCCCGGCTCCACGGGCACCCTCACCCCCGGGGTCTTCCCCATCCGGTCCAACCTGCTGCACGTCTTCGCCCCGAGGGCGGCCGGGGTGATGGCGTTCCTGCTGGTGCTCGGCCTGGTGGGAGGGTGGATCCTGGCCGGCCGGATGCTCGCGCCGCTGCGACAGATCACGGCGGCGGCCCGGACGGCAGGGACGGGGTCGCTCGGGCACCGGATCCGCATGAAGGGCCGCCGGGACGAGTTCCGCGAACTGTCCGACGCGTTCGACTCGATGCTCGGACAGCTCGAATCCCACGTCGCCGAGCAGCAGCGGTTCGCCGCGAACGCCTCCCACGAACTGCGCACCCCGTTGGCGATCTCGCGGGCGCTCCTGGAGGTCGCCCGCAAGGACCCCGGCCGGGACCGGGGCGAGCTCGTCGAACGCCTGCACGCCGTCAACACGCGGGCGATCGACCTCACCGAGGCCCTCCTGCTGCTCAGCCGCGGCGATCGCGGCGATTTCACCCGCGAGGGCGTCGACCTCTCGCTGCTCGCCGAAGAGGCCGCCGAGACGCTGCTCCCCCTGGCCGAGCAGCGCCGGATCACGCTCGACGTCACCGGCGGGGCGGCGCGGACGAGCGGCTCCGCGGAACTCCTGCTGCGGATGGTGACGAACCTCGTCCAGAACGCCGTCGTCCACAACCTCCCCGCCGGCGGCACGGTGACGGTCCGCACCGAGGCGGACGGCGACAGCAGCGTGCTGCGGGTCGAGAACACCGGCCGCCGGCTGCCGCCGGACCTGGTGCCGACCCTCACCGAGCCCTTCCGGCGCGGCACGGAGCGCGTCCGGACCGGCGAGCACGCCGGCGCGGGCCTCGGCCTGGCCATCGTGCACAGCATCGTCCGCGCCCATGACGGGACCCTCGACCTCCTCCCCCGCCCCGCCGGCGGTCTCCTCGTCACGGTCCGGCTTCCCGGCACGCCGTAGGCACCGACCCGGCCGGGCCACGAACCCGGACCGGACCGGGCCCAGGACGGGGCCCGCACCGGGTTCCGGCGGCCCGTCCGCACAGGTGGGGGCGGTCCGCGCAGGTCGGGGCCGGGTCGCTCCCGTCAGGGCCCGGGCAGCGCGAAGGCGGGCGCGAGCGTGGCTGGCCGCGCCCCCTTCACCGCACCGACCAGGCCTGCTGCTCGGTGGCCTCCGGTCAGATCGCCTCGAGTTTCCACTCCTGGCTGGTCCCGCTGCCGGCGGCCAGCTGCACGACCTGGGCGCCGTCGGCGACGGAGGCCCCGGCCACATCGAGGCAGAGGCCGCTGGAGACGTTGGCCAGCTTGTAGTAGCCGGCCGTCGCGCTGGGGACGAGCTTCCACCACTGGTTGGGGGCCTTGGTGTCGGTCCACTGGTCCAGGGCCTGGCCCGGGGTGGTGGACGCGCCCGGGTTGTCGAGGATCTTGCCGCTGTTCAGGTTGGACAGGCGGAAGGTGCCGTCGTAGCCGGGCACCAGCTGCCACTTCTGGTTGGCGCCGGCGGTCCAGTACCACTGGATGACGGGGGCGCCGTCGGACTGCGAGGTGCCCGAGACGTCCAGGACCTTGCCGCTGTTGCGGTTGATCAGGCGGTAGGTCCCGGCGAGCGTCTTCAGCGTGATCGTGGTGCGGGTGCCCGCGGTCAGGGCCACGTTCCTGGCGTGGGCGCCGAGCGGGGAGGGGGTGACGGTCGCCGCGGTGGCGACCGAGGTGATGCCGCGGCGGCAGACCAGTGAGACGTTCTGGGTGATGTCCGAGGTGAGGATGACGGTGGCGGTGCGGGCGGCGGTGTCCCAGGCGAGGCTCTCGATGCGGAGTCGGCCCCGTCCCTGCACGCCCTTGATGGTGCCCTTGGCGAGCTGGTCGGGCAGGGCGGGCAGGAGTTCCAGGACGCCCGGCCGGGTGTAGAGGAGGGCTTCGGCGAGCACGGCCGGCAGGGTGTTGGCGGCGTCGCAGTTGTAGATGTCCAGGCCGGGGTTGTGGGAGGTCATCAGCGAGCGCCAGACCATGTTGCTGCCGAGGATCTTCCGGATGTTGTCGTAGACGCCGGCGCCGTCCTTCAGCCGGGCCCTGGCCAGCGCCCGGTGCAGGCTGCCGTGCGCCGAGTAGTTCTCGTCGCCGCGCAGGTCCAGCGCCCGGCCGGCGGCGCGGACCAGGTCGGGCCGGTCCTCGGGGTTGATCTCGTGCAGGGGCCAGGCACCGTACATGTGGTGGGCGTGGCGGTGGTTGTAGCGGTCGGTGAGGCCGGGCCAGGACCACTCGGCGAGCGCGCCGTCGCCGTTGACGGTGTAGTCGGGCAGCTGGGCCAGCAACGCCGTCCAGCGTGCGACGCCCTGCCCGGCGCCCTGTTCGGTGCCGAGGGTGTTGGCGGCGTCGACGGCGGCCTGCAGGGCGTGCCGGCCGGCCATGATGTCGCCGGTGGCGTTGACCGAGAGCATCTGTCCGGTGCTGGAGGGGGAGTTCTCCATGGAGAAGGACGGGACGAAGGCCTTCTTCCCGTCGGCGCCGGTCCGGGAGAGGAAGTCCTCGTAGAAGAGGGCGAGCTCCATCAGGGCCGGGCCGAGCTTGTCCCGCAGGAAGGCGGCGTCGCCGGTGACCTGGTAGTACTCCAGCAGCGGGTGGAGGAGCCAGTCGGCGCCGCCGGTCCAGCACTGGCCCGGGAACGAGCCGTCGTTGAAGTGGAGCATGTGCCCGTGTTCGCCGTCGGTGCGGGTCGGGGCGAGGAAGCCGCGGGCACCGTAGATCTTGGTGGCGTTGTCGCGCCAGTCGGCGAGCTGGCCGAGGACCAGGTCGAAGTAGCCCTGCATGGCCGTACCGTGGCTGAGGATGTTGCCGCCGGCGACCTGGAAGTTCACGTTGGCGTCGGTGGTGAAGTCGTCGGCCCACGCCCCGCCCCAGCTGCCGGACCAGATGCCCGTCAGGCGAGGGGGCAGCACCCCGCTGGAGCTCACGAACAGGTACCGGCCGGAGTCGTACATCCGCTCCAGCAGCGCGAGGTCGACCACCGACCGGTTGCCGTTCTGGCGCGCCGTCAGCTCGGCGGTGGACAGCTTGCGGTCGGCGGCGGAGACGTTGAGGTCCAGGCTGGAGCCGTCGAACATCGCCTGGTGCAGCGGCTTGTGCCGGCCGAGCAGCGTGGTGTAGTCCGGGCCCAGGGCCGCCAGTGCGCTCTGCAACGGGTTGCCGCTCCAGCCGCCGGCGGTGTCGTAGCGGGCCAGCTTGGTCAGCAGCAGCACCTTGGCGGCCTTGGCGACGACCAGGGTGGAGCCGGCGACGGTGACGGTGGCCTTGGTGCCGGTGGCGACGAGCCGGGTGACGCCCTCGTAGCCGTAGGCGCCCTGGCCGGCGGGGTAGGTGCCGCGCAGGTTCAGGTAGCCTTCGCGGCCGCTCGCGGTGGCGGTGGTGGCGTAGGAGACGCTGCCCGGCACGCCGTCGAGGGCGGTGTTGACGCTGAGCGTGGTGTCGACGGTGCGGCCGGTGGCGGGGAGCAGCTCGTGGACGACGACCTGGTCGGCCCGGGAGGTGAAGACCCGCCGCTTCCAGGTCCCGGCGCTGTCGGTCCAGGTGTGGGTGACCTCCCCGGTGCGGAAGTCGGTGATCCGGGCGTAGTTGTCGGCGGTGGTGGCACCCGGGGTGCTGAGCTGCAGTTCGTAGCCGGGGTGGAAGGTCTGGGTCCACTGGAGCTCCCACCCGGCGGCGAAGGTGGCCGCCGCACCGCCGTAGTCGCCGGCGAGGGCCATGCTCTGCGCCTGGGACAGCTGGGTGGAGATCCTGGGGGGATCCATGTCGCGGGTGCCGTTGGGCATCACGAAGCGGTGGTGGTTGACGATCACCTTCTCCAGCGTCGGCGACCCGTGGTAGACGGCGCCGTACTCGCCGTTGCCGGTGAGGAAGCCGTCGGTCCACGCCGGCGCGGGGGTGGTGTCGTAGATGCCGCGGGCGGGCAGCGTGACCTGCGGCGGTACGGCGGCCGCGGCCCGGGAGGGGACGAGGCAGCCGTTCAGCACGACGGCACCGGCGGTCAGAGCGGCCCCGCCGAGAAAGTGTCTGCGGCCCAGGGGCAGGTCGGGCATGGTCATGGCGTTGGCTCCGTTCGCCGGAAAAAGGTGGGGCAGCGGTCCCGGGTGCGAGGCGTTGATCGGGCGGTGGGCGTGGCCACGGCGTCCCGGCCGGACCGGCTCACCGCTGACGCGTCGTCACCCCAGGGACGGATGTTTGCGCTGCCATCGCCGCATAGTGCAGCATTCGGGCCAAGGAGTGTCAATATCTGTGGACAAAAGTGCGTATTTGTTTAGTGCGCCGCCGAATGGGACCGGGGGCCACCACGGACCCGGGGCGACGGCCGGCGCACGGAGAGGCGGACGGATCCACCCACCGGGGCTGACGGCTCATCGAATGGCGCACGATCACCGGGGACATGGCCGCCCACGCCGGGATGAGCGTGCGCACCTTCACCCGGCGCTTCCGGGAGGAGGTCGGCACCAGTCCCGGCCAGTGGCTCACCCGCCAACGCGTCGACCTGGCGCGCCACTTGCTGGAGAGCACCCCGTGGCCGGTGGACACCGTCGCCGACCGGGCCGGGTTCGGCACCGGCGTCTCCCTGCGCCGGCACCTCCATGCCGCGATCGGCGTCACCCCGCACTCCTACCGGCGCACGTTCCGCACGGCCGGCACACCCGGCTGACCACACCGGCTCCGGTGATCCGCCCCGCGGATCCCGGAGCCGGAGGGCCGGGCCCGCGGTGCGCGGGCCCGGCTGCGGACGGCGGAGGCGGTCAGTTCCCGCCGGCGCCCGGAGCGCCGATGTGGGTGATCTTGTGATTGCGGTCCAGGTCCACCACGAGCCTGGTGGTGGCCGCCTGACCCCAGGCGAGGGTGATGCCGACCTGGCCGGGGGCGCCGTTCTCCTTCACCGTCCACTTCAGCGGGACGTTCTGGGCACGCAGGATGCCGTCCGCCTGGTTGGCCTCCTCCCACTTCGCCACCTCGCCGAGGTAGTCCGCCCGGACGTAGAACTTCCGGAGCTCGGCGGCCAGGCCGCCGTCCTCCGCGTCGAGCCGGGCGTCGATGTAGGCGCCGTAGAAGTCGGCGACCCGGGTCAGGTCGTCCGAGGACTTGCCGCTGACCGTCCGGTGCGCGACGGCGCCGGCCGCGGCACCGCCCGTGGTCGCCCGCGCCGACGCCGTGAGCCCCGTCGGCAGGGCCACGGCGGCGACCAGGGTGGTGATCAGGACGGTGCGGCGGACGTGCGTGCGGGTGGTCGTGTTGCTGTTCATCAGTGTGCTTCCCCGATGTCGATGGGTTCGGACGTGCGTCGCCGCGTGCGGGCCGGCCCCTTCGACCCCGCTGGTGCGGGGGCGGTTCCGGCGACAACGAGAGCATCGGCGGCCCCGCGGGGCGGGCACAACGACCGGCACCCGATCCGCAACGGTGGAACCGTCCCAGGCCTTCCGACCTCTCCTTATGAGGAGTGCCCGGGATGCCGTCCCGGGACGCGAGACAAGGGGAACGTGTGTCGTCCCAGGACGAGGTGGAGGAGTTCGCGGCGCAGCTTCGGCACCTGAAGGCCCGTACCGGCCGCAGTTACGCGCAACTCGCGCGCCGCCTGGACATGAACGCCTCGACGCTGCACCGGTACTGCTCGGGGGAGGTCGTGCCGCTCGGCTTCGCGTCCGTGGAGCGGTTCGCCGCGGTCTGCGGGGCCGGTCCGGCCGAACGGATCGAGCTGCACCGGCGGTGGGTCCTGGCGGTGGCGGCACGTCAACGGGCCAGAACGGCAGCCGAGTCCGTACCGGAGGCCGCCGGATCCCGCCCGGCGGGCGGCAAGGAACATCGCCCGGCCGGCGGGACGGCCGAGCCGGTGTCCGCGGTGGCGGCCGAGCCGGATTCCGCGGTCGCCGGCGACCCCGTCCCCGCGGTGGCGGCCGGCCCGTCGCCGGACCTCGGGGGATCCCCCGCGGAAGGACGCCCCGGCCCGGCGCACGAGCGGGGCGCGGCCGGGCACCCCGCCACCGGCAGGCCCTGGTACCGGCGTCGCCCCGCGGCCACCGCATCCGTCGCGACGGTGCTGGTCGCCACGGCCCTGGGCGCCCTGTCCACCCTGCCGACCGGATCCTCCTCGGCCGACGTCGGCAGCCGGGCGTCCGGCTCGACGACCGAGCGGCCGGCGGGCGCACCGCCCGGCTCCCCGGCATCACCCAGCTCCCCCGCATCGTCCGCACCCGCCGGGACCGCCGCCGTCGCGCCCCTCACCTGGACTGTGAACTCCCGGCTCTGGGGCACCGGTTGCGGCTACGACTACGTGATCGACAAGGCACCCCGACAGGTCCCCCCGCCCCCGGCCCCGCAGGACGCCGCGCCCTGGGCGCGTGCCGAAGGCGCGGTGCACGGCGGCCGGACGCCGGTGGACATCACCGTGCAGGGACGGACGGAGGCGGCCGTCGTCCTGGAGGCGCTGCGGGTCCGCGTGGTGGGACGAGCCGCCCCGGCACGGGGCACCGTCTACTCCACCGGTCAGGGCTGCGGCGGCGACCTGGATCCCCGCTCCTTCGCCGTGGACCTGGACCTGGACCGACCGATCGCCCGCCCGGTCCAGGGTGCCGAGGCCGGAGCGAGCAGCCCGGCAAGGCAGCTGCCCTACCGGGTCTCCTCGACGGATCCCGAGGTCCTGATGGTCGACGCCCGGGCCGTCGGCTGCGACTGCCTCTGGTACCTGGAACTGGAGTGGTCCTCGCAGGGCCGAACCGGCACCGAGCGGATCGACGACCACGGCCTCCCGTTCCGCACCAGCGGCATCGACGGCCTGCCGCACTACTGGTACGCGGGCCAGGGCTGGGCTCCGCTCACCGGCTGAGCGGGGCCGACGACGACACGTCGGGCCGGCGGCGGCCGGGCTGCGGTTCGTCGTGACCCGTCCCCGACCGCGCCGTCCCCGACCTCGGCGCGATCCTGCCCACCCTGCACCGGCTCGCCGCGCAACTCCACGACGGCGCCCACGTGGTGACCCGCTGCCGGGCCGGCATCGGACGTTCCTCGCTCCTCGCGGCGGCACTCCTCGTCCTGGGCGGTGCCGACCCCGACACCGTCCTGGGCGGTGCCGACCCCGACACCGCCTGGCACCGGATCGAACGAGCCCGCGGGCTCGCCGTCCCGGACACCGCCGAGCAGCGGGAGCGGCCGACGGCACTGCTCGAACAGCGGCGGAAGGCGGGCGGGTTGCTCAGTCGACCGTGACGGTCATCTTTCCCAGGGCCGCACCCGCCTCCAGGACCCGGTGGGCCTCGACGATCTCACCGAAACGGAAGGTCCGCACCGGGCCTGCCGCCAGGGCGCCCGACTCGACCTGGGCGTAGATCGCGTCCAACGGAACGTCGGCGAGCGGAAACTCGGAGCTACCCAGGACGAAGGCACTGCCGAAGAAGCTGAGCTGCACGCCGGACGGAAGGTCGGTGATCGGGTCGAAATCGCGGACCGGCTCGAACCCGCCGAGAAAGCCGAGTTGGCAGACCCGGCCGCGGGGGCGGACGACGGCGAGGGAGTCACGCAGGGCGTTGTTGCCGACGAGATCGAAGACCGCGTCGACGACGAGCCCGCCCCTGCCGACCTGGGCGGCCAGGTACCCGTCGTCGATGAGGACCTCCTCGGCCCCGAGTCCCTTCAGGAGCGGTGCGTGCGCTGGGTTGCGGGTGGTGGCGAGGACGCTCGCGCCGTGGGCGACGGCGAGGTTGACGGCGGCCTGGCCCAGCGAGGACGTCGCCCCGCGCACCAGGACCCGCTCACCCGGGCGCATCCCGAGGTTGCCGAACAGCCCGTTCCACGCTGTCGCGTAGACCTCGGGCACGGCCGCCAGTTCGGCCCAGTCGAGTCGCGAGTCCACGGCGGCCACGTTGCCGGCCGGCACCGTGACCAGCTCGGCGTAGCTGCCGTTCCGGGTGCGGCCCATGCCGCCGAGGATCGCCACGACCCGGGTGCCGGGGGCGAGCCGGCCCGACGGGTCGGCCTCGACCAGCCCCGCGCACTCGATCCCCGGGACGGCCGCGACATCGCCCCAGGCACCCGCGCGCATGTAGGCCTCGGCGTGGTTGAGGCCGAATGCCTTGACCCGGATCAGCACCTCTCCCTGCGCGGGCACCGGGTCGGGCAGGTCGGTGACGCGCAGCATCTCGGGACCGCCGTAGGCGGATATGACGATGGCCTTCATCGAGAAGACTCCATTCCTGAGTGGTCGTTCTTGGACGGTCGTGTTCGGACGTCGTTCTTGGACGGTCGTTCTTGAGTGGTCATTCAAGTATTGGGCCCGAAAAAGAGCCACCGCAGGCGGTGACCCCTGGACGGACCCGTCAGAGGAGGACGGCGAAGGCGTTGTCGACGACCGCGCGCAGCACGGCTTCGTCGGGATTCGCCTTCCCCACGACCATCAGCCCCTGGCAGGTCGCGACCAGCAGCTTGGCACTGCCGCCCGGTTCGACCGAGGCGCGCACCTCGCCGGCGTCGCGAGCGTTGCGAAGCGCGGTGGCCATGCACTGCTCCAGGCGCGCCAGATGGCCACGCACGACGGCGGCGGCCTCGTCGTCCTCGGCCGCATTCTCGATCGCGGTGTTCACCAGCAGGCACCCCTGCCGGCCCTCCGGGCTGAGCAGATCGCTCACCAACCCGTCGAAGTAGCCGCGCAGCTCGGCCAGCGAAGCACCGGGCGCCGCCAGTTCGCCCAGCTTCTGCGGGACGACCAGCTTCGAGTACCGCTCCAGCGACCTCAGGAAGAGCGTGCGCTTGCCGCCGGGGAAGGCACTGTAGAGGCTGCCGGGCTTCACGCCGGTCGCCTTCACGAGATCCTCGATCGAGGTGGCCCGATAGCCCTGCCACCAGAATCGCAGCATGGCCTGGTGCAGCACGGCGTCGGGCTCGAACTCGCGGGGGCGGGGCATGACGCAAAAATACCTGAGCGACCATTCAAGAACAAGCCCGCACGGAGCGAGGGGCGAGAACCACCGCCGCTCCAGCGTCCGCGCGGGCCCGACGGGTGATGTTCGCGCGGGTCGCCGGCCGCCGCGCCGGTTCCCGCACGCCGCCGTCCGATACTGCGGCCATGAGACCCACGCGTCCGACGTCACTGCTCTGCCTCGCCGCGGTCACCGCGCTCGTCTCCCTCAGCACCCCGGTCACGACCGCCACCGGTGCGGCGGGCGAGGGCGGCGGTCACCGCCGGCCCTGCGTCAGTTCCCCGCTGCCGGAGGACGGCCCGGCCCGCGACATCCTGCGGATCGCCGAGCAGGCCAAGGCGGAGATGGGCCTCAAGTCCGTGATCCTGCGGGTCACCGTCGACGGTCGCGAGGTCGTCACGGCCGCGCTGGGCGAGTCGATGACAGGGGTCCCGGCCGACCCCGCCATGCACTTCCGGAACGGCAACATCGCGATCAGCTACCTGGGCACGGCACTGCTGCGGCTGGTCGACGAGGGGCGGGTCGGCCTCGACGACACGGTCGGACGCTGGCTGCCGGACCTCCCGGACCACCTGGGCGACCGGATCACCCTGCGGATGCTCGCCGACTCCACCTCCGGTCTCGTCGACTACGTCACCGCCCCCGGCTTCGGCGACACCGTCTACGCGAACCCGTTCCGCGCCTGGACGGCGGACGAGCTGGTGGCCGTCTCGACCGGCAGGCCGCTGTGGTACGACCCGGGAACCAACTGGAGCTACTCGCACGCCAACTTCGTCCTGCTCGGCGCCGCCCTGGAGAAGATCACCGGGACTCGGCTGGACGCGCTGCTCCAGCAGAAGATCATGGGCCCGCTCGGGCTGGACGAGACCCGCAACAGCTTCACGCCCGACATCCCGACGCCCGTCCTGCACGCCTTCACCTCCGACCGGGGGACGTACGAGGAGTCCACCTTCTGGAACCCCTCGTGGACCACCGCCCCCGGCGCCGTGCAGACCACCGACATCTGCGACCTGGCCCGCTCGGCCGTGGGCATCGGTTCGGGCGAACTGCTCTCGCCGTCCGCCCGCCAGGAGCTGCTGGACCCGGGGACGGTGGGCCTGGGCCGGCCGACCTCCGTCTGCCCGGAGACGGTGTGCCTGGCGCAAACCGAGGCCACCCACTACGGCATGGGTCTGCTGGTGCTGAACGACTGGGTGGTCCAGCACCCGCTGTTCTTCGGCTACTCCGCCTCCCAGGCCTACCTCCCGTGCGAGCACCTGGCCATCGCGGTCTCGACCACGACGGGCCCCGACGCCCCGGGCGGTCACAGCGCCCAGCTGGTCGGCCAGCGGATCGCCGCCGCCCTCGCCCCGGACCACCCGATCCCCGACTTCGGCTGAGCCGACCTGGACCGACCCGGCTCGCGGCCCGGCCGCGCGACGGTCGGACCGGGGGCCAGTCGGACCGGGGGACGGTCGGGCCGGGGACGGGTGATCGCCAGGTGATCGCCGGGGACATCGGGTGGTCACCGGGTGGTCACCGGGAGCGGGCGGGCGCCCGGAGCCGGCGCACCCGCCGGCTCCGGGCCGCCGCGCACCGGCCCTACCGGCCCGAGCCGTGCGGTGCCCCCGCTCCCCCGCCACCACGGCTCAGCAGGACCGCACCGCCTCGGGCTTGGCGGGCTCCGCCGACCCGCTCTCCAGGTGGTGGTTGGCCCGGCGGAAGTCCTCCGCCACCCGCCCGCAGCGCGGGCACTCCCCCAGGTGGCGGGCCAGCTCCCGGCCCCGCCGCCGGCCCGGGCGGCGGGCGGTACCGGTCAGCAGCGAGGTGAAGTATCGGCACTCCGGGGCGGTGTCCTCGTCCACGTGCGCCCGCAGGTACGCCTCGCGCAGCCCCGCGCGGGCGCGGGCGGCGAGGGAGCGTACACCGCTCGGGGTCATGCTCATCCGCTGGGCGACGGTGGCGGCCGACTCGCCCTCCACCACGAAGAACCAGAGCAGCACCTGCCAGCGCTCGGGCAGCGCGCGATAGGCCCTGGCCACCATGGCCGTCTCCTCGGCCGCGAGCAGCGCGCCGTCGGTCTCCGCCTCGTCCGCCAGTCGCTCGGCCCATTCGGTGAAGTCCTCGGGCAGCAGGACGCGGTCCCTGGTCTGCGCGCTCCACTCCATCGCGGTCCGGCGGACGACCGCCATCAGATAGGGGCGCCAGGCGTGCCGGGGGCCGCAGCCGCGGGCGACGGACGAGTAGGTGCTGGCGTAGGCCTCGGCGGCGAGGTCCTGGGCGGTCTGCGGGTCGCGGCAGTAGCCGCGGGCGTAGGCGAGCACGGCGCCGTGGTGGCGGGTGAACACCTCGGCCATCACCTCCCGGATGCGGGAGCCGCCGGTCGCGGTGGAGCCGGCGAGCGCCGCCGAGAGTTCGGCGTCGCTCAGCGCGCTCAAACCCGGTTCACGGGTGCTGGTACGAAGGGTCAACTTGTTCCTCCTCAGCTCTGGCCTTCTCACGGTGGGGAGTTCGCGGGCCTGACCGGCGTGACGGCCGCACGGGCCGGAAACGGGAACTGCCCGGATGAAGGGCATCGACGGCGGTCTGCTGCTGCCGTCGGGACGGTGTGGCAGGAAGGGCCACAGCACACCAGTCCCACGGGTTTCAGGGCAACAGTTCCGGGAACGGCCACCCGCCCGGTGATTCCGGATCCGAATGTGAGGAATCTGCGTGCAGGGCGGCTCGGCGCCGCGCCGCTCCCGCCGCAGGCCCACTGGTGGGACGCGGCCGCGCGCACCGACACCGTGGCGAAGCCCCGTCAAGTGCGGCAGCCGGTGAATAACAGAAAAGTGCATACGGCATTCGCATGGTTGGACACCCCTGCCGCCGGCGGTCCATGACGCCGCGACGGATCGGCGGGCGCTACTTCGACGCTCCGGCACCCCGACGCTCCGGCCCGCAGCGGGCCACAACAGGGCGAGGGCCCCCGCCGGCCCGTGCCGGGGGAGCCCTCGCCCTGTTGTCGTCGCCTGTCGGTTCTGTTGCCGGTTTTCGTGCCCGTTGTCGGTTCGTGCCCGTTGTCGGTTCGGGTCTGCTGTCGGTTCGGGTCTCCTGTCGGTTCGGGTCTGCTGTCGGTCGTGGTCCCTGAAATCGCCGGTCGGCTCCGTTGTCGCTGCTCACCCCCCGTCGGGCAGGTGCGTGCCGACGTGTCCGGCACCGCCGACCACGACCCCGCCGAGCAGCCCGTGCAGGACGTCCGCCGTGGTGTCGGACAGCACCACCACCCACCCGTCGCCCACCAGGTAGGACCCCCCGTAGGCCTGCGCCTCCGAGGTCCAGGCCTCCTGTGCGCGAGCGGTCGGGAAGCTGGCGATCCAGATCTCCTCCCCGGCCGAGGTGCACATGCCCTGCCGGAGGTCGGCCGCGTCGGTGGTGATCTCGGCCGTGCAGCCGATCCGGCGGGCCAGCTCCTCCACCGAGCTCGGTCCTGGGCGCTGCGCCGCCTGCGAGGCTCCGGCCAACCCGCCCGGGCCCCAGAGGAGTTCGACGACTCCGAGCAGGAAGAACAGGATCAGCGCGGCCCACCGGACGGCGGTGCGGTGGATCCGGGGCGGCGCGGGGCCGGTGCCCGGGGCCCTCACCTGCCGGCCGGCTTGCCCTGCGGGTTGATGGCCGACCACTGGTTGTCGATCCCGTTCCCGAGCGCGTCGCCGTAGCCCTGGTCGCCCGAGTAGTAGTACGCGGGCAGGCAGTTGATGCTCAGCTGCCAGGTGCCGTCCGGCCGCTGCAGCTTGCCGATCAGCTTCGGGTCGACGCCCTTGACCTTGTCGGCGTCCACCGGCGGGGCCGGCGGCCAGGTCTTGAGGCACTGCCCCTCGCAGTTGGAGCGCATCGGCCAGGCGGTGTCCTTGCCGAAGTGGTACAGGGTCCGGCCGTGGCCGTCCACCATGATCTGGCCGAGCTGGGGGTTGGTGACGACCGATATCTGGACCTTGACCTGGGGCTGCTGGGACGGCTGCGGCATCATGGTGGCCGTGGCCTGGGCCGTCGGCGCGGCGGACGCCGAGGCGTCGGCGCCGGCGGCCTTGGCCTTCGTCCCGTCGGGCGCCAGGGCGAACCAGGTGCCGCCCACGCCCTGGCCCTTGGTGTCACCGGGTGCGGCGTCCTGCGCGTAGCGGTAGGCCGGCCAACCGCCCACCGTCAGCTGCTGCGTGCCGTCGGCCCGGGCGACCTGACCGAGCTTGCCCTGGTCGATGCCGGTGCCCGGGGCGGTGGTGCTGTCGTTGACGACGGGCGGCCAGGTGCTGGCGCAGGCGCCGGAGCAGTTGGACGCCGGTGGCTTGCTGGTGTCCTTGTCGAAGCGGTACAGGGTGAAACCCTGACCGTCCGTCAGGACCGGGCCGAGCTGGTCGTCCACCCGGACGGCCAGCGCCCCGGCGGGCCGGCCGCCGGCGCCGCCCGCCGAAGGCGAGGCGGAGGCGTCGCCGTAGGAGCCGTACGCGCCGTACCCGCCGGCCGGGGAGGGCGTCGAACCGGCCAGCTGGGTGGAATCGGACGCCCCGGAGGACGGGCTGGCGCTGCTGCTGACGCTCCCGAGGGCCGCCATGAACACGAGGCCGGCCAGCAGGAGGCAGACCGCCACGAGTCCGTATCGTTTCGTTGTCAAGATCTTCCTTGCCTTTCCATCGGTGGAGCCTGGGCCTGCGAGGGATCGCGGGGCAGGGTCGGGTGATCGGCGGGACGGATCAGGGTCCGGCCGGAGCTTGTGGTGAAGGTGGCCGGCGCGCTCGCGGGGCGCCGGGCGGCACTCACCGGATGCGCAGCGCCAGTGCGGGGCAGCGGTCGACCGCCCGGGCCGCCTGCTGGAGCAGCCGCGGCGGAACGGGCATGACGCCGGCGGCCGGGAAGCCGTCCGCCCCCAGGCCGATGACCTCGGGCAGGACGCTGGTACAGAGCCCGTGGGCCTCGCAGAGCGTCCAGTCCACGACGATGCTGCCGGCGCTCTCCATGACCGGCATCGGCAGGACGCCCTCCACGGAGCGGCCGCAGCCGTACTGGTAGGAGTGCAGTTGCAGGTCTTCGTCGAAGACCTCCAGCGCCGAGGCCACGAACCGGGAGGCGGCGTCGGGATGGCTGCAGGCGCCGCGGCCGGTGACGGCCTTCATCCGGGTCTCGACCACGTCCAGGGCGGCCCGGCCGCCGCCCCGCACCACCTCCTCCAGCGCTTTGACCAGGGCGGGCAGTCCGAGGTAGCACGGGCCGCACTGGCCGGCCGTCTCGTCGGCCATCCAGCGGGCGACCCGGAGCGCTTCGCCGAGCGGGCAGGTGGTGTCCGGCAGCGGCAGGATCGCGCCGGCGCCGAGCGCCCCGCCGAGGCTCTGGAAGGACTCGCGGGACACCACCGCCATGGCGGCCGCCGCGGGCGTCAGCCACTTGCCGTGGTAGCCGCCGACCAGGACGCCCTGTCCGGCGTCCAGGCCGAACATCGCCAGCAGTTCGCCGAGCGGGACGCCGGTGGGCGTCTCCACCACCTGGGAGCCGGCCAGGGTGAGCAGGACCGTCCCCGGCTCGGACGGGAGACCGACCTCGCGGTAGGGCAGCGCCCCCAGCCGGGCGGCGACGGCGAGCTGCGCGTACGTCTCGGCGTTGGACAGCAGGGTCGGCATGCCCCCGACCCCGCTGTCGCTGGTCCGTACGCCGCCGCCGCGCGGGAGGGCGATCCCGCTGGTGATGCCGCGGGCCAGCGCGCTCCCCTCGCCGGAGACGAAGCGCTCGGGCAGCCGGGTGACGGTGACGGCCGGCCGGGTGGACCTGCGTTCGCTCAGGGCCCGGCGCAGGGACTGCTCGACGTCGGCCCGGGTGACCCCGAGCACCACCTGCTCCGCGTCGAGCGCGGCGGCCGCCAGCAGCGCACCGTCCAGCACCAGGTGCGGGGTGCGCAGCAGCAGCGCGGCGTCCTTCAGGCAACTGGGTTCTCCTTCCGTACCGTTGACCACCACGACCGGGCGGCCCTTGCGCCGGGCGGCCGCTTTGACGACGGCCCGGACCTTCCTGGCGAACGGGAAGCCGGCCCCGCCCCGGCCGCGCAGGTTGACGTTCTCGGCCAGGTCGGCCAGCTCGTCGGCCGGCATCGCCGTCGGCCGGTCGTGGACCAGCAGGTGCGAGCGGTAGTCCAGCCGCTCCTCGTGCTCCAGCCCGGCGAACAGGACCGGCCGGCCGAGCCAGGCGATGGGTGCGCCGGTCATCCGTCCAGCCACCGCCGAGCGGATCCGGCGCCGACCGGCGGCCGGCCGGCCGCCTCGGGCCGGAGGGGGACGGCGCTGCGGCGGGGCGAACCCCGGTCCTGGAAGGCCAGGCGCAGTCCGAGCGCGACGACCACACCGGCCACCGCGACCGTGTACAGGACGGACACCCAGGGGGCCGGCAGCCGGCCGGCGTTGAGCCCGTGCACCAGCGCGGCGCCCCAGGCGGGGTAGGCGCAGATGTGGACGATCCGCCACCGGCTCGCCTCGCCGGTCCTGGCCAGCACCCCGCGGGCCGCCCCGGCGAGGGCCACGGCCAGCAGCAGGTAGCCGGCCAGCACCCCGAGGCCGAGCACGACCGGCCGGTGCGGGTCGGCGAACGGCACGAAGGCCGGGAGCACGCCGATCCGGTCCTGGATCAGGTTCATCCAGACGTGCAGGACGAGGAAGACCACGCCCGCGACGCCCATCGTCCGGTGCACCGCCTGCGCGGCCAGCCGGTGCACCGGATGCAGCAGCAGCCGGTCGGTCGCCGCGAGGCCCCACAGCACCGCCGCGGAGAAGGACACCAGGGCGAGGACCCCGGCGGCCACTCCGAGGAAGGCCTGCAGCGCGCCGTTGACGACCACGGCCGTAAAGCCCAGTGCCACCGCCAGCAGCGGCAGGAGCGACCACGCCGTGGGTGCCGTCCGGCCGGCGGCCTCGGGCCGGTCTACGGTGGCGCGGTCCGCCGCCTGGTCACCGCGGCGGGCCCGCGACGGTGCCTCGGCCGAACGCCGGGAGCGGCGTCCTTGCCCTGTCGACATCCTTCTGTCCTCCTGTCTTGTCCGTACCGCGGTCCGGTGGGGAGCGCCGCCCGGGTCGGGCGGGGCGCCCGGGTGGGCCGCGCGGGGTTTCGCGGCCCGGGCCGCCGGGGTCCGTCCCGGTGGCGGCCCTCGGGGTCATCCGCAGCGGCGCCCCTCGTTGACGCAGCTCGCCATCTGGTCGAGCAGGTTCTGGTTCATCACGTTGACGAAGTCCCCGTGGTCGGTGATCGGGTTGTGGAGCTGCTCGGGGAAGCTGTCGACGGCGAACCGGACCCCGGACGGCACCTCGTAGGTGACCCGCTCCACCAGCTGGGCGATCGCCCGGAAGTTCTTCGGGCACCCGCCGCTCGCGTTCGAGAAGGCGGTGTGGGAGCGGTGGTTAGCACTGTCGATGTTCTTGCCGTCCCAGCAGTCCGGGAACTTGAGGGTCCGCACCACCCGGCTGCCGCCCGGGCAGATCGGGTACTTGTCGGCGAGCTGCCGGTCCTCGAACCCGGTGCAGCTCCAGGAGGCGTGCGCGTTGACCGGCCCGTTGGTGAGGGCCTTGGCGTCGCCGGTGATGATCCGCAGGAAGCGCTTCATCGGCTGGACCTTGCTCCCGGTGGGTGAGCTGTACGTGATCCCGGCCTCGGCGGGCTGCAGGATCCGGCCCACGTTGCGGTCCTTCCCGCCGCCGGGCGCCTTGAAGTCGCTCTCGTTGGCGCCGTCGAGGAGCCGCAGCACCGGCCAGTAGTAGGCCGACTGGTCCCCGTTCGAACAGGTGGTGCCGGCGGCGGCGAGCTTGCCGTTGGCGGAGAACGCGCTGGTGACGAGGTTCCCGACGTAGTCGTGCATGTGGTGGGCGCCGTTGCTCACGCCGGGGGCCACGATCACGTTGTCGGGGTTGAGGTGGCGGTTCTCGTTGCGCCCGCAGCGGGACGTGAAGGTGCCGGTGGCGGGACCGGTCCGGGAGGGCTTGACGACGTTCGGGGAGACGGACCTGATGTCGACGAAGCCGCGGCCCAGGGCGGACCTGCCGCCGCCCGCGCCCTTGCTCCGGTCGGCCGTTCCGCCCTGGTTCGGCGGGGCGTAGTCCCGGGCGGAGGCGTCGACCACCAGGTCGCGCCGGATCGAGCAGTTCGCCAGGCCGGAGAGGTCCTTGGGCAGCCCGGAGTCCGCTCCGGCGTTCGCGGCGAGCTTGCGCAGGGTGGTCGAGCGCTTCTCGGCGAGCGCGCCCATGACGTTCTGCTCACCGCCCCCGGAACCGGGCTCGGAGAGGGTCCGGTAGGCGTCCGCCACCTGGACGTCGAGGTCCGCGAGATCCTGGTCGACGTCCGCCTGGGCGGCCTCCGGCACCGAGGCCAGGCTCGCGCCGACGTCGCCGCAGGCGACCGTGCCGATCTGGGCGGCGGCCGGTTGCGAGCGCCAGGGCCGCTGGCCGGCGAACGCCGCGGCGGCGAGCACCGACGCGCCGCTGACGGCCAGTACCCCGGCCAGCACCAGGGCCAGCAGTCTCCGCCGTGACCTGCCACGTTTGTGAACCTTCATCATCGCACCCTCGAAACGGGATCGGGCCTGTCGGACAGGCCGTGGACAGCCTCTTCTGCTGCAGGTGTCTAACGCTGGGTTCCGCCGGGCGCCGGGACCGGGCCAGCCGTCGGCGAGGACGTGCCGGCGGGCGGACCGGAAAGCTCGCCGAATCTCACCAGCCTGGTGTCCTCCAGGACCGTCATGTGGTCCAGCACCGTGGAGTTGGCCATGGTCGCCAGGTCACGCACGGTGGAATTCTGGGTACTGGCCCGCACCTGGGCGACGACGGCGAAGACCTGGCCGTGGGCATTGCGCAGAATGTTCGCGAACAGCCGGTCGAATTCCGCGCCCTGGGCGTCGTCCAGCTGTTTCAGCCAGGCCTTCTGCTGGACGGAGGGCTCGCCCGGCACGTCCAGACCCAGTGTCTGGGCGGTGTCCAGGGTGGCCCGGTCGAGTTCCGTGTGCCCGTCCACCAGGTGCTGGCCGGCGGTCCTGACCTCGGTGCTGCCGCCCTTGGCGAGGGCCATCCGGCCGGCCGGGATCTCCCAGAGCCCGGCCAGTCTGACCCGTTTGACGAAGTCCCGGTCGAGTGGTGTCAGCGGCCCGGTCGGCGTCTGCACCGTCCCCGGCGCCTCGTCCGCCCGGGGACTGCGGTACGAGCCCGCCGAGCGCACGATGGGGACGACCAGGGCCCCCGCCGTGGAAATCATGGCCACGATCACGAGAAGAGTGGCGAACGATCGCGGAAGCCGGCTCACCTTGGGAATGCCAAAGGGGGCCTTTCCGGGTCCGCGCTTCTTCCTCGAAGATGACATCGGTTTCCTCATCATGCCGGAATGAGCGAGCGCGCCGGCCCGTCACCGGAATCGGTTGAGGACGGCCGGTGGCCGCGGTGAACACTCGACGAAACGCGGGCCCGCCGGTGGGAGAATTCATCGACGACGGAAGGACTTCCGCGCTCGCAGGTCCCGGTCGAACGTCACGGAATCTGGAAGGGTCGGGAGCGGGTCAGGAGGGGGTACGGCTCAGCGGCCGCCGGGCCGGGCGTCCTGCCCGGGCCGGGACGTACCGTGCGCGGGCAGTTCGTCGGCTCTGCGGCGCAGCCGGGCGCACTCGGCCGCCATGCCGTGGATCTTCAGCGCGAGCAGGATCTCGAACCGGGCCTGCGAGGTGCGCAGGCTGCTGCCGAAGAGCCGCTCCAGCATCCGGAGCCGGTACCGGACGGTCTGCGGGTGGATGCGCAGGAGCAGGGCCGCCCTGGCCGCGCCCCCGCCCTCCAGCCAGGCGAGCAGGGTCTGCTCGGTCCGCTCGCGCTGACGCGGCGTCATGTCCCGTAGCCTGCCGAGCCATTTGACCGACAGGTGGCCGGCCAGCAAGGGGTCCTGGAAGAGCATCACCTTGGCCAGGTGGTCCTCCACGAAGAGGATCTCCCCTGCGGTGCCCGGCCGGTGCGGTGACATCGCCAGCAGGGTGCGGGCCCAGCGGAGCGAGGCCCCGGCGTCGGCGCGCGCCACCACCGGGCCCACCGCCGCGGACCGGCCCTCCAGCCAGCCGACGAGCGTGCGGTGCATCCCCGGGGCCGGGTCGGGGATCAGCAGGTAGGGCTCGGGTCCGTGCAGGTAGGCGACCACCCGCACGGCGGACAGCCCCGGCGGGGGCGGTCCCGGTGCCGCGGCGAGCGCCACCGCCTGGACCGTGCCCGGGTCGTCCCGGACCCGGGCGTCATCGTCGGACTCGGGCGGCCGGCGTCGTACCGGTTCGCCGTGGTCGTCAGCGGGCAGGGCCGGCGCGTGCATGGCGGCTCCTTCCGTACTGTGCCGGGACGGCGCCGCCGGGGACGGGCGCCGGGCCGCGCGGCATCGGCGGCCGGGTGGGGCGGGTGTCCGCCGCGTGGGAGCGTCGGACGGAGGATGCGCTGCGGGTCGACCGCTGGGGCTCGGATGCACCGGATCTCCTCCCGGGAACTGCCGGCCACAGGCGGGCCGGTCATCAGGGAAAGAGGCCCGAATCGAGGTTTCGTCCCGTTGCTTTGCCTATTCTTTACTGACCGGTAGGTGTCGACCCCACACCGGCGGACGCCGGCCGGACCTTGCCCGAACGGACGTCGATGCAGTTCAGAGGTGTCAGGGCGGGCGCGCGCACACCCCCGGTCCGGCCCCGAAGAAGACGGCTCTCCGCTGTGGCACGGGCCCGGCGCACGGTACATTGCCCTACCGGCCAGGCCCGCGAGGCGCCGCGCCGCCCCTGTGTCCCTACCCCCCGGACGCGAGCGAGGCCACGATGCGACTGAACCTCAATCAACTGGCGATCTTCGTACAGGTCATCGAGTGCGAGGGGTTCTCGGCCGCGAGCCAGGTCCTTTTCCTGAGCCAGTCGTCCGTCTCGAAACAGGTGCAGAACCTGGAGATAGCCCTGCGGACCCAGCTGGTCGACCGCTCGGGCCCGAAGATCCGCCCCACCCTGGCGGGCAAGGTCCTGCTGGCGCAGACCAAGGAGGTGCTGGCACTGGCGGACCAGGCCGTCAAGGCCGTCCACGCGGCAGCGCTCCTCGGCGAGGAACCACTGACGATCGGCAGCACGAGCACCATCGGCGGGCACTTCCTGCCGTCGGTCCTGCTGGGACTGCGGCGCCGGGAGCCCGCCCTGCAGTTCAGCGTGGCGGTCAGCACCGCCGAGCAGCTCGCCGAGGCCCTGGAGGAGGGCCGGACCGGCATCGGGCTGACCGGCAGCCCCCTACCGCCCGGCCGGTACCGCTCGGAGCGGCTCCTCGGCGAGGAGATGCTGCTGATCTGCCCGGCCGACCACCCGCTGGCGGGACAGGACCTCACCCCCGCCGACCTGGCGGACGAGACCTTCCTGCTCCGGGAGTGCGGATCGCAGACGCGCCGCCAGCTCACCGACCTCCTGCAGAGCTGGGAGCTGTCCGGCGCCCCGACCCTCGACCTGTGGGGCACCGAGGGCGTCAAGGAGGGGGTGCGGATCGGCCTGGGGGTGGGGCTGGTGCCGCGCCGGTCGGTCCGGCTCGAACTCCGGCACGGAGTGCTGGCCGAACTGCCGGTCCGGCCGGCGCCCGAGAGCCGCGCGGTGACGGTCAGCCGGACCCTGGCCCGGCCCCTGACGGCGTACGAGCAGATGCTGCTGCCGCTCCTTCGGGAGGCCACCCGGGCGCCGGGCCAGGACATCCCGGCTCCGCGGCGGCCCCCGGCGTAGGGGCAGCCGCCGGCGTGGGGGCGGGGCGGGGACGGTGGTCGTGCCCCGCCCCGAGTGCCCTCTCCGCGCATCAAACCAGGCCCAAGGGAGCGTCAGGCGCCGACCCCTGCCGCAAAAGCGCAGGTCAGGACCATGCGAGGATTCTCGCCTGACATTGCCGTGACGACTTACCCTCCGTAGCGTTCAGGGCCACGGGACCGTTGGTCTTTCGGCAAGCTCATCCTCGTCGTCGACACCGCGCTCGTAGCGTCGGTTATCGTGGCGACGTCCGATTCCGGTACCGCACCGGCGGACGCCGCCGTCCTCGCCCGGACCTGGAACGACGACTTCACCGGCGCCGCCGGGACTGCCACCGATCCTGCCAGCCCCGCGCGGCTGCGGCCAGGCCCCCGGGCGGGCCTCCTGGACTCGGCCCGGGCGAGAGGAGAGCCATGGTGGACGAACAGTTCCGGGTGCGGGTGATCGGGCGGGTGGAGTCTCCCCTGCTGGAGCGGGCGGGGGCGCCCAAGCAGGGCGACGAGGGCGGCCCGGACGCCTGGCTGGTCTTCGACCCCTCGGTGGCCCGGGGTCTGCGGGACCTGACGGTCGGACAGGACGTCCTGTTGCTGACCTGGCTGCACCGCGCCGACCGGGAGGTGCTGGCCGTCCACCCCCGCGGGGACCTCTCCCGCCCGGAGACGGGCGTCTTCGCCACCAGGTCGCCGGACCGCCCCAACCCCATCGGCCTGCACCGGGTCACCGTCCTGGCCGTGGACGGCCTGCGGATCCGGGTCAGCGATCTCGAAGCCGTGGACGGAACCCCGGTCCTGGACGTCAAGCCGGTGCTGGCCCGGGGCGGCGAACGCTAGGAACTGATGCTTCGTCAAGACGGTTTTCGGCGTGGCAGAAGTACTTGCCAGATCGCCGCTCATCGCCAACGGTCTCGTGCTGTGACGAACACCCGAGAGACGCACGGATCCGACGGATCCCGACCCCTGGCCCTGGTGACCGGCGTCGGCCGCACCATCGGCATCGGCGCCGGCATCGCCTCCCAACTGGCGGCGTCGGGCTGGAACGTCGCCTTCACCTACTGGACTCCTTACGACCGGCGCATGGCCTGGGGCGTCGAACAGGGCGGGACCGAGGCGATCACCCGCGAGCTCACCGGGCGCGGCGCGGAGACCGCGGCCGTCGAGGCCGACCTCACCGACCCGCACGCCCCCGCCCGGATCTTCGACGAGGTCGAAGGCCGGCTCGGCGCAGTCACGGCCCTGGTGATGTGTCATTGCGAGTCCGTCGACTCCGGGCTGCTCGACACGACGGTCGAGAGCTTCGACCGCCACTTCGCCGTGAACACGCGCGCCACCTGGCTGCTGATCCGCGAGTACGGCCGAAGGTTCAGCGGCGTGCCGGGAACCGGACGCGTCATCAGCTTCACCAGCGACCACACCGTCGGCAACCTCCCCTACGGCGCGAGCAAGGGGGCCCTGGACCGGATCACCCTGGCCGCCGCCCGCGAACTCGCCCATCTCGGCGTCACCGCCAACGCCGTCAACCCGGGGCCGGTGGACACCGGCTGGATGTCCGACGAGGGGCGGGAGGAGCTCATCCGCCAGACACCCCTCAACCGCCTCGGCGTCCCGCAGGACACCGCGAACCTGGTGGACTTCCTCTGCTCACCCCGGGGCCAGTGGATCAACGGGCAGTTGTTGATGAGCAACGGCGGTCTCGCCCAGTACTCCCGCTGCAGATCTTGATCACTACTGTCGGCGGGCCTGACGTTGGTAGTGGCCGCTCCGCGCACGGGCCAAGATCAGGATCTGCTGCTGGTACTAGGTCCACCATGAGATCGGGTACAGGTTTCATGGCACCGTCCTCCTGCGGTGCCCTAGCGTCGTGCCATGACGATCCCAGCTGAACTGAGACGCACGGTCCTCCGGGCGCAGCGGGACACCGGCTTTCTTGCCGCCGGTGTGCTGCCGCACCTGGCGCTGGTGCCCGTGTGGGCCTGGGCGGCGGCGACTACCGCCAGGACGGGGAACTGGCTCCTTACGGTTTCCGTGTCGGCCGCCCTGGTCCTGCTCGGCACCCCGGTGCTGACGGCCGTTCAGCGGGCTCGCTACCGGGTGCTCATCGGTGTGGACGTCCCCCGGCTCACCCCCACCGCGCCGGAACGACGGACGTGGGCCTCGACCGCCCGGTGGCTCGCGGCGACGCGGCCTTGGCGCAGGATCGGCTACCACCTCCTGCTGGGCCCGCTGCTCGCGCTGCTGGAACTGCTGGTGCTCGCGGTGGCGGCGGCGTGCCTGGCGGGCGCCATCGCCTACGCCTGGTCATGGGCGCTGCCAACCGGAATCCGCCAGCACTGGTTCGGCTACCTGACCCAGCTGCCGGCTTGCACGGCGGCCGGACTCCTCCTCCTGTGCGCCCTGCCCTGGACCGCGCGGGCCGTAGCCCGGGCCGAGGCGCGGCTGGCGTTGGGCCTGCTCGGGCCCAGCCGGGCGCAGCGGCTCCAGGAGCGGGTCGATCAGCTGGCCGTGAGCCGGACCGACTTGATCGAGGCCGTCGACGCGGAGCGCCGCCGGATCGAGCGCGACCTGCACGACGGCACCCAGCAGCGGTTGGTGTCTCTGGCGGTCAACCTGGGTCTGGCCATGGCCACCCGTCCGGACCTGCCGAGCGATGCCCGCGAGGTGATCGCGAGAGCGCACCTGGAGGCGAAGGAGGCGATCGCCGAACTCAACGACCTGGTGCGGGGGCTGCACCCGGCCGTGCTCGAGGACCGGGGTCTGGACGCGGCGTTGTCCGGGCTGGCCGCCCGCACGCCCCTGCCGGTGCGGCTGCGGGTCGATCTGGAGGAGCGGGTGGCGCCCGACGTGGAGTCGGTCGCGTACTTCGTGATCTCCGAGGCGCTGACCAATGCAACGAAGCACGCCGACGCGACGCGCGCGGAGGTGATGGTCCGTCAGGTCGGGGAGCTGTTGCGACTACGCGTGACCGACGACGGGCTGGGCGGTGCGGACGCCGCCGCCGGCACGGGGCTGACCGGGCTGTCCAAGCGGGTCGGCTCCCTCGACGGGGCCTTCCACGTCAGCAGCCCCGCCGGCGGGCCCACCACCATCACCGCGGAGCTGCCGTGCGCGCGGTGATCGCCGAGGATTCGGTGTTGTTGCGGGTCGGCCTGATCAAGGTGCTGGAGATGGGCGGGTTCCAGGTCGTCGCGGAAGCCGGCGACGCGCGGGGGCTGTTGGCGGCGGTGGCGGAGCACCGGCCCGAACTCGCCCTGATCGACGTCAGGATGCCGCCCGGCTTCACCGACGAGGGGGTGCGGGCGGCGATGGAGATCCGTCGGTGCTGGCCGGGGACGCCGGTGGTGCTGCTGTCGCAGTACGTGGAGGAGCGGTACGCGGCCGACCTGCTGTCCGCGAACACCAGCGGTGTGGGCTACCTGCTCAAGCAGCGGGTCGCCGATGTCGCCGACTTCGTGGCGGCGGTCCGGCGAGTGGCGGACGGGGGCACGGCCCTGGACCCGCAGGTCGTCGCCCAGTTGCTGCTGCGGCGCGACAGCGACCCGCTCGCGCGGCTGACCCCGCGCGAACGGGAGGTGCTCGGCCTGATGGCCGAGGGGCGCTCCAATGCCGGCATCGCGCAGGCGCTGGTGGTCAGCGAGAGCGCCGTGGCGAAGCACATCAACAACATCTTCGGCAAGCTCGACCTGCCCGTGGCCGACGCGGACCACCGCCGCGTCCTGGCCGTGCTGCGGTTCCTCGGAGCGTCCCGGTCCTGACCTTCCCATCCGTGATCACGATCTACGGCCGGCGTACCGGAACCCTCCGCGGGGGACGCGGGCGAACGGGGCCCGAGGCGGCCGACCGGGCCTCCGACGGCCACGCCTGCCCCCCGGTCCGAGGTCAGATGACGGCGTAGCGGTGCAGCGCGAACTTCAACGCGTCCGGCTCCACATGGATCCCCCCGCTGAACGGGTGGTTCATGGCCGACAGCAGGGTCAGCACGCCGGCCAGGAGCAACCCCAACCCGCCGATCCCGACGATCCCCGGCCACTTGAGGTCGTGGATCTGGAGCGCCGAGGCGGCCACCAGGAGTACCGCGGAGAGGATCAGGCCGATCCAGAGATAGTCGGGGACTTCCTGGGAGACCGCCAGCATCCGTGCCCGCCGGGCGTCGCCCACCTCGCGGAGGGCCACCAACGAGTCCCGTGCGAAGGTCTGTTCCTGCTTGGACTCGCCGGCCGAATCCTGCAGCACGCGCCGCAGATCGTCGTACTGCTCCTGGGCCCGGACGCTGCTCCCGCCCTCGGCCATCGCCGGCCATTCCTCGTCGATCACCGTCATCGTGTACTGGCGAGTCATTTCGCGGACCTGATCGCGGACGGATTGCGACAGGGGGCGCGTCGCCCAGTAGAGATTGACCAGGCTGGCGCCCTCGTTGCTGACCTCGTCGGCGGCTTTGCTCAGACTCGTGCCGGCGGTGACGATGGAGAGCGCCAGGATGAAGGCGAACAAGGTCCTGTTGAGCGTCGCGAAGTGTTCGAGGCCGTCCTTCAGGGTGGATCCCTCGCGCCAGTGCCGAGGAACGTAGCGGACCATGAGGATCAGAAGGAGGATCGAGGCGCCGGCACAGCCTGCGGCCACGGCGATGGAAGCCAATCTCATCCGCCCATTTGATCTCACCTCTCCACGTATACCGAAACGGGTGGTGGTAGATCCATCCCAATGAGTGCACGGGATGGCCGAGGTTCACCGATGCAGCATGTTCGGCTGATATGACCGCCGCCTGTCGGAGCTCCGGGAATCCGGCAGGAATTCACCGTTCGGAACGGCCCGAAGCCGCATTCCTCACATACGGCCGGCGAGTGTCACAAATCGGTGGCCCGTCGGTGCCGGGGCTCGTAGATGCCGACCTCGCCACCGCCCGGCAGCCGGAGCCTGGTCAGTCGGCCCCAGCGCTGCTCGGTGACCGGTTGCGTGAACTCCACGCCCTTCGCGGTCAGCGTCCGCATGGTGGCCTCCAGGTCGTCGCACATCAGAAAGAGCTCCTGGCCCTCCGGCCCGGTGGTGGGGTGGACCGCGACCTCGGCCGGCGGGAGCTTGAAGATCAGCCAACCGCCTCCCGCGTCGACGTGTGGATACTCCAGCACGTTCCTGAAGAAGGCGCGGTCCGCTTCCGCGTCACGGCTGTGGACGACGATGTGAGCACCGTTGATCATGCGCCCAGGGTAGGGGCTGGCGGCCACGCCGGCCCGGGACACACCGGACGGCGGCAACGGCCCCGCCACTTGCCGAACGGGGCCCGGGGGTCACGCCGACGAGGCGAGCTTTCCCCGCACCCACTCCGGATCCGGGTTGACGTACGCCCGGCCTGCCACCACCACGGTCGGGACGGTCTCGTTGCCGTCGTTGGCCGCTCGCACCACCGCCGCCCCGGCCGGATCGCTCCAGATGTCGACCCAGTGCACCCCGCCGGCGCCGCGGCCCAGCCGGAACCGCAGGCGCAGGCAGTACTTGCAGCCCGCCCGCCAGTAGACGACCGGTCGACCGTCCACCGCGCTCCGGCGCTGCGCCTCCAACGCTCCGACCGGACGCGGGAAGGCCAACGGCGAGTGCAGCCCTGCGATCAGGACGAACACCAGGAGCACGGCGGCGGCGACTCCTGGGGACCCGTCGACGACCAGCCCGGCCGCGAGGAGTGCACCGCCGGCCGCGAACGATACGGGCAAGGTCCAGGCGCGCTTCATGGTGGCGCAGACTACCGGTTGATCAGGTCGGGCGGGAGACCGGCCGCCCCGGGAGCAGGTCCGGTGCGCCGCGCTGCCGGCCTGTCCGGCTGCGGCGGAGCGCCTTCGCGCGCCGTCAGGACGACATGATGAAGCGCAGGGCGAGGCCGGAGGCCGTCATCCAGTACGTGACACGGCCACCGTCGTCGACGGTCAGGGAGTCGATGCCGGGCATCCCGGCGCGGATCGACTCGCCCACGTGGCTGCCGAGCCTGGGGCCCTGGAGGGTGAGGGAGACGTACTTCGCCTCGTAGGTGTCCCGGTGGCCGCCGCTGACGAGCAGGGCGGCGTACGCCTTCTCACCCGGCGCGAGGGAGGCGAGCGCCTTGGGGTCGCTGTCCTCGATCACGGCGACCGGTGCCTGGGCGTCGGCGCCCATCTGTACGTAGGGGTAGTTGTAGAGGTTGCACTTCCTGGTGCCGACGTTGGTGACGGTGAGCAGCAGGTGCCTGACCTGCCGGCCCTTCTCGTCCTCGTTCGTGGCGGAGAGCGAGAGGTCGCCCTTGGCGCAGGCGGCGGTGCTCCCGTCGGCGCGGCCCGTGCCCCCGGTGCTGCCGGCACCGGCGGTGGGTGTCGCCGGAGCCGTCGCACCGGGCCTGGCCGGGGCCGTGGAGGTGGGCACCGCCGGGGTCGTGGTGGCGGGCTGCGGCGTCGCCGTGCTGCTCGGCCGGTCCGAGGGCCTGGGGTCGTCGGTGCTCGGCCCGCACGCCGTGGCCGCGAGCAGCGCGGTGCAGGCCGCGGCCCCGAGCGTGTAGGACTTCCAGCCTCTGCGGCTGCGGTGGTTCCTGCCGTTGGCAGTGTTCATGGTGTCCCCCGTGGACAGCTGTTCGTGCCGGTTCCGACCTTCGCCGGCGAGGTGAGGCTTCCCTCAACAGGCCTTCTCCATAGGCCTGTTACAGAATGCGTACCGAAGGCGGGCGGTTGCGGTACACACCGGCTCGACACCGCCGGGACGGGCGGCCCCTGCGAGCCACCTGGTGGGCGGCCGGCCCGGCGACCGGGCGGACGCCGGGCCGTCGGGGTTGTCGGTGCAGGCTGCGAGGATGCGGCCATGAGCGATGGGTCCGCAGCAGTCAGCGACTACTGGAACGCGGCGGCGCCGTCGTTCGACGACGCCCCCGACCACGGGCTGAGGTCCGGGCCCACCCGCGCCGCCTGGACACGGCGGCTCGCGGCATGGATGCCGTCCCCGCCGGTCGACGTGCTCGACGCCGGCTGCGGCACGGGCTCGCTCTCCGTGCTGCTGGCGCGGGCCGGGCATCGAGTGACGGGCGTGGACCTGGCACCCGGGATGGTCGAGCGGGCCAGGGGGAAGCTGGCGGAGGCGGGCCTGCCGGCGCGCTTCCTGGTCGGTGACGCTGCCGTGCCGCCCACCGGCCACGAGACCTTCGACGTCGTTCTGTCCCGTCACCTGCTCTGGACGCTGCCCGACCCCGGGGCCGCCGTCCGGGAGTGGGTCTCGCGGCTTCGGCCCGGCGGCCGGCTGGTGCTGGTCGAGGGTCGGTGGCGCGAATCCGCTCCGGGCGAGGTGCCGTACGCGGTGGGGGCCGACCGGTTTCCGTGGGGCCGTGGGGTCGGCGCGCACGAGCTGGCGGCCGTCGTCCGGCCGTTGGTCGCCGGCGTGAGGATCGAACCGCTCAGCACGGACGACGACCTGTGGGGCGGCCCGGTCGACGACGAGCGGTACGCCCTGATCGCCCGGCTCTGAAGCACCCCGGCGGGCACCGGGCCAGGCCGGGGAGCCTGCGGCGGCCAGGCCCCGGGGGCGTGCGGCGCGGCAGCGCCCGGGCCCGGTCACTCCTGCGCCGTCGCCGCGGGGGACGGCCTGGCGAGGGTACAGACGCCGTCCTCGCACCGGCGCTCCAGCCGTCCGCGGGAGACGGTCTGCGCCAGGCCGACCATCCAGCAGGTGGGGCAGCCGCGGAAGGCGATCAGGGCCAGCGGGGCCGCCAGCAGCGCGACCGGGCCGACCACGGGCACCATCGCGATGGCGCCGCCGACCAGCCCGAAGCCGATCGCGCCGCGGGCCAGATGACGCGGGACGGAGGCGCTGGCGAAGTCCCGCTCGGGCACGGCCGACGGTACGGCGGCCCGCGCCTTCGCCGCCGGATCGGGCAAACCACCGTGCGGACCGGTCGGGGTCTTCAGGGTGTTCACGGTCGGGGTTCTCCTTCGGCCGGTCGGTCGAGGGTTCGATCGGGCGCACGGTCGGTGGCCGCCAACGCGTGACGCAGGGCCGCGCGGGCCCGGTGCAGCCGCGACTTCGTCGCGGCGTCGCTCAGGCCGAGCGCACGGGCGACGGCCTTGCCCGGCAGACCCTGGACGTCCCGCATGACCAGGACCTGCCGCTGGTCGAGTGGGAGCGCGGCGACCGCGGCCGCGATCCGCTCCACCTCCAGCCGGCGCAGCACCGCCTCCTCGGCGGACCGTTCCGCGGACGCCTCAGGTCCGGCCGCCGCACCGTCGCTCCGCGAGGCCGGCAGCCGGACCCGCCGCAGGCATTCGTTGCGCACGATCCGGAACATCCAGGAGGCGAGTGCGCCGGTGGCCCGCAGGGTGCCGATCTTCCGGTAGAGGATGATCAGCGCCTCCTGCGCCGCGTCCTCCGCGTCCTCCGGCGAGGCGCACAGCGACCGGGCGAACTTGCGGACATGGGGCTGCGATTCCATGACGACGGTGGTGAGCGAGGTGACGTCGCCGTTCTGGGCCGCCTTGATCAGCCGCTCGTCCGGCCACCGGAAGCGCAGGTTCATGTGCTCCTCCGCTCCGCCCGGCGGCCCGCGCGGGCGCCGGTCATCGCCGGCCCCGGTAGCGCCGCATCAGGTGCAGGCTGCACGCGCCCACGAGCAGGGCTCCGACCACTACCAGACCAATGATCATCATCAGTTCCTCCCGGTTCCGCCGGCCCGTCCGGCCGGTGCACGGATAAGAGGCGGGGAGGTCCGCGAAGGATTCACCTCCGGCGGGAATTCTCCCCGAAGCACCCGGACGGACGGCCGTGGGCCACGCTGGGTGCCGCTTCGACGGGCCCGGACGGCCGGGTCCGTCCCCATCCGTGCGGGATGTCCCGCCCGCGCACCCGGGCTGCGGTCCGGACTGTCCGAGCGCTGGTTCAGACTGAAGCCGGAACACATTCCGGACGGAGGACGGTTTTCATGGTTGAACGGCCCTTGACACTGATGGCGGTGCACGCCCACCCCGACGACGAGGCCACCGGGACGGGGGGTGTCCTCGCCCGCTACGCGGCGGAGGGGATCCGTACGGTCCTGGTGACCTGTACCGACGGCGGTTGCGGCGACGGTCCGGGCGGGGTGAAGCCGGGCGAGCCCGGGCACGACCCGGCGGCCGTCGTCGCGATGCGTCGCCAGGAGCTCGTGTCGAGTTGCGAGGTCCTCGGGATCGGTCATCTGGAGCTGCTGGAGTACGCAGACTCCGGAATGATGGGCTGGGCCGCCAACGAGGCCCCGGGGGCGTTCTGGCAGACCCCCGTGGAGGAGGGCGCCGCCCGCCTGGCCGAGTTGCTGCGGCAGTACCGGCCCGACGTGGTGGTGACGTACGACGAGAACGGGTTCTACGGCCACCCCGACCACATCCAGGCGAACCGCATCACGATGGCGGCCCTGGCGATGACCGGGATGACCCCGAAGGTGTACTGGACGACGGCGCCGCGCTCGACGATCCGGCGGTTCGGGGAGGTCATGCGCGAGTTCGGCGCGGACTGGGAGGAGCCGGATCCGGCGGAGGCCGCCGCGATGGCCGAGATCGGACTGCCGGACGAGGAGATCACCACCTGGGTGGACGCCACCGAGTTCGGCGGCCAGAAGTTCGACGCGCTGGCCGCGCACGCCAGCCAGGGCGAGAACATCTTCTTCCTGAAGATGGGCAAGGAGAGGTTCACCGAGCTGATGGGGGTGGAGACCTTCGTGCGGGTCCAGGACACCACCGGCGCGGCCCTGCCGGAGAACGACCTCTTCGCCGGGCTGCGCTGACCCGCGGGCCGGAGCCGGAGCCGGATGCGATGTGAGCGGGCCCGCGGGCGACCGGGCCCGCTCACGTCCGGCCCCGGCCTCTCCCGTACAGCGGCTCGAAACCTGCACGGCCCCCGGCGGTCACCGGAGGGCCGCTCCCCCACGACATCCGCGCAATCGGCGCAGACCGGCAACGCTGTCAGGCACCCCGCCGGGGTGCCGCGCACGACCTGGTGCCCGGCCGTCGACCCGGCCGCGGAGCTGCGACAACTCCCTTGTCCTCGGGCGGAAGAGACGCCTTCTCACCTGTCGACTACCCGTCAAAGAATAGGTTTGACCGATGGTATGATCATCGCGCTTGCGGAGCGGCAGGCTCACCCGGCAACAGCAGGGGCTTCAGCAGTCAGCCGTCAGTTCGCCCGAAGAGAGTCTTATGACGAAATACACAGCGAACCCAGTGCTTTGGGGTCTTGCCCTCATCCTTGTGGCCGCGGTCGCCGTCGTCGTCCGCCAACGCAAGGCGGCCCAGGCGTTGCGGCAGGAACTCGCCGGGCTCAGAGATCACTACTCCGATCTTGAGAACCACTATACGCAGTCCGTCGAGGCAGCCCATGAGCAGGCCGACGAGGCGACGAAGACCGTACTGAAGTCCGCGATGCGGACGCTGCAGGGTCTCGCCGCCGAGCAGCAGCTGATCCTCTCCCGGCTGCAGAGCAAGTACGGCGAGTCGGTCATCCTCCAGGACCTGCTGGAGGTCGACCACACCAACTCGCAGTTCGGGCGCCGCGCCCAGTCCATCGCCGTGCTCTGCGGCGGCTGGCTGGGACGTCACCGCGACACCGCCTCGGTCTACGACGTGGTGCGCAGCGCGCAGGGCCGCATCCGGCACTTCCGGCGCGTGGAGATCCTGTCCCAGGTGGACTTCGGCGTCTCCAGCCGGGCCGTGGAGCCGGTCGCGCTCGCCCTCGCCGAGCTGCTCGACAACGCCACCAGCTACTCCAGCCCGGACACCGTCGTCGAGATCAACATCCGGACCGTTCCCAAGGGTGTGGTCATCGTCGTGGACGACGCCGGCGTCGGCATGAACGACGAGGAGCGGGCCCGCGCAGAGAAGCTGCTGAGCAGCGAGCGGGTCTCGGGCGTCGCGGGACTCGGCAATCCGCCGCAGTTCGGCCTCGCGGTGATCGGCGTGCTCAGCGAGCGCTTCGACTTCGAGGTGTCCGTGGACTCCTCCTCCCCCTACGGAGGGGTGCGCGCGGTGCTCCTGCTGCCGCACGAGCTGCTCACCGGCATGCCCGACAAGAGAGTTCCCGCCCCGACCAGGGCACCCGCCCCGGTCGCCGCTCCGAGCGTGACCGAGCCCGAGCCGGCCCTCACCTCGACCGCCGACGGGCTGCCCCTGCGGCGGCGCAAGCGGCCGATGGCCATCGTGCCGCCCAACGCGCCCACCCCGGCCGCCTCGGGCCGCTCCGACTCGCAGACCGCGGCGATCATGGGCGCTTTCCAGCGGGGTACCCGGTCCGGCCGGGCCACACATCCGGACGCGAACCAGACGACCAGCACATCTGGTGCAAGCAGTGAAGGGCCTGAGTTCTCGTGAACGACGATCTGTCATGGATGCTCGACAGTGCCCTGGAGATTCCCGGGGCCCTGCACGCGGTCCTGATCTCCGCCGACGGTCTCCTGATGGCCCGGACGAAGGACTTCGACAAGGACAACGCGGACCGGGTCGCCGCCGCGATGAGCGGCGTCCAGTCGCTCAGCCGCTCGCTCGCGTTCTTCGCCGACAACCCCGGCCAGCGCTGGCAGCAGACCCTGGTCGAGTTCGACGGCGGCTGGGTGTTCCTGATCTCCGCGGGTGAGGGCGCCTACCTCGGCGTCTCCGCCTCCCAGGACATCGACATGCAGGACATCACCTTCCGGATGCAGCAGCTCGTCGGCCAGCTGGGCAAGTTCCTGGCCGCGCCGCCGCGCGAGAACCTGGGGGCCTTCCAGTGACGTCCTCCGAGGAGTTCGAGCTCTCCGACGCCGGCTTAGTCCGGGCGTACGTCATCACCAAGGGCCGCGGTCTGCCCGACGACGACCAGCTCTCGCTGATCACGCTGCTCACCGCGGCGCCGGAGCAGGGCCAGCGGGCTCCGCGCCTGTCCCCGGAGGAGGAGCGGCTGCTGGACATCTGCTCCGCCGGCTACCTCTCGGTCGCCGAGATCGCGGGGCACACCCGCCTGCCGCTGGGCGTGGTGCGGATCGTGCTGGCCGGGCTCACCGAAGGCGGCCACCTGGTCACCCGCCCGCCGGTCCCGCGCGCACGCAAGGCGGACCGGGCGATCCTGGAGGAGGTGCTCAATGGTCTCTACACCAAGTTCGGCTGACCGACAGCGCCTGGACGAGCGGGACTACGTCCACGGCGGGGAGACCCAGACGGCCGTCAAGATCCTCGTGGTCGGCCACTTCGCGGTGGGCAAGACCACGTTCATCGGCTCGATCTCCGAGATCGAGCCGCTGTCCACCGAGGAGACGATGACCCGGGCGGCGGAGAGCGTCGACGACCTGAAGGGCGTCAAGGGCAAGACCACCACGACGGTGGCCATGGACTTCGGCCGGCTGACCATCAGCGACCGGGTGGTCCTCTACCTCTTCGGCACCCCCGGCCAGCTGCGCTTCGTCCAGCTCTGGGAGGACATGGCCCGCGGCGCGCTCGGCGCGCTGATCCTCGTCGACCCCGAGCGGCTCGCCGACTCCTTCGCCGTGATCGACCTCATCGAGCAGTACGGCCTCGACTACGCGATCGCGGTGAACCACTTCGACGGCAACCCGCAGCGTGCCGAGGCCGCGCTGCGGGAGGCGCTCGACCTCCTCGACGACACCCCCGTCGTCACCTGCGACGCGCGCGACGAGAAGTCGTCGGCCGCCGCACTCACCACACTGGTCCGCTTTTTGCTGGACCGTGCCAGCTAGGAGCCACAACCCGACATGGACGCTCGATCCTCCGCCCCGGTGCCCCCGCCCGGCTGCCCCGCCCACGGAGCCGGCGGCCGAGTGCCGCTGTACGGGCCGGAGTTCGCGGCAGACCCGCAGGCCTACTACTCCTACCTGCGCAGTTACGGGCCGGCCGCGCCGGTCGAACTCGCTCCCGGGGTGGAGGCCACGCTCGTCACCGACTACTCCGCCGCGCTGCAGCTGCTGCAGGACTCCGCCTCCTTCCGCAAGGACGCACGCCGCTGGCGGGCGTTCAACGAGGGGCACGTCGCTCCGGACAGCCCGGTCGTGCCGCTGCTGGCCTACCGGCCGAACGCGATGTTCAGCGACGGCGCCGAGCACCTGAGGCTGCGACAGGCCATCACCGACAGCATGGCCCGCATCGACACCCGCCGGCTGAGCCGTACCACCGAGCAGGTGTCCAACTACCTGATCGCCCAGTTCGGCTACCGCGGTTCGGTCGACGTGGTCGGGAACTACGCCCGGCAGCTGCCGCTGTTCGTGTTCAACGAACTCTTCGGCTGCCCCGCCGACATCGGCGACCGGATCCTGTTCGGCATCTCCGGGATGTTCGACGGTGTGAACGCCGAGAAGGCGGCCGAGGTGCTGTTCGGCGCGGTGGGCGAGCTGGTGGCCCTCAAGCGGGCCAGGCCCGGTGACGACGTCACCTCGTGGCTGATGCAGCACGAGGCCAAGCTGACGGACGAGGAGATGGTCCACCAGCTCGCCCTGCTGCTGGCGGGCGGCACGGAACCGCTGTGCAACCTGATCGGGAACACGCTGTTCCGGCTGCTCACCCATGACGAGTACGCGCACACGGGCGGCCTGATCGACAAGGCCATCGACGACACGCTGTGGGAGAACCCGCCCATGGCCAACCTCGCGCCGCACTACCCGGCCGTCGACATGGAGTTCGCCGGACGGCAGCTGACCGCGGGCGAACTCGTGCTGGTCAGCTTCGCCGCCGCCAACAGCAGCCCGATCCTGCGGGCCGAGCGGCAGGCGAGCAGCCGGGCCCACCTGGCGTGGAGCGCGGGCCCGCACGCCTGCCCGTCCAAGGACCCCGCCCGGCAGATCTCGGTGACCGCCATCGAGAACCTGCTCAACGAGCTCCCCGACATCGCCCTCGCGGTGCCGGAGGAGAGCCTCACCTGGCGGCCCGGGCCCTTCAGCCGGGGCCTGTCCGCGCTGCCCACCCGGTTCACCCCGGTGCAGCCCGCACGGCGGCCCGCCGAGCCGGCCCGCCAGGAGGCGACCGTCCACGCCGAGCGCAGCACCCAGGCGCAGCCGGCCCCCGAACGGGCCGGACGGTGGAGCCAGTTCCTCAACTGGCTCACGAAGTGACGTAGGCAACATCCTCCTGAATCCCTCGTTCCGCATGAAGGTTCGATGTGAGGGGTATTCAGCAGCGCGGTAGCCCCCGCGCCGTTGATCAAGAACAGGAGGGCGTCATGGAGCACGTTTCCGCCGATGCCGACTTGAGCCGACCCCCAGCAGCGTCACACCCTCCGATACCCGCCCGAACGGGCGGGTATCTCCTTGTCCCCACCGGTCTCGGGCAGGGAGGCCGGTGATCGACGTCCGGCACAGATCCCCCAGGGGCCTGCTCCCCGCGGCGCCCGCCTCCCCCGCCCTGCCCGCCGCCGGCACGCTCGGCGCCCACACGGCCGGCCAGTTGCTCCGGCTGTGCGAGGTCGCCGGGCTGAACGCGGCCGACGCCGCCGGCTACGCGCAGGTGCTGACCACGGCGCTGGGCCCGGTCGCCCGACGGCCGCTGGCCCTGCCGGCCCCCAGCCGGTCGTTCCTGTCCGACGACCACACGCCGGTGGAGTTCTCGCTCTCCTTCGAGCCGGGCCGGGCCCCGAGCCTGCGCGTGCTGCTGGAGCCCGGGAACGGCGCCGGCAGCCTGGCCCGCAGCGGGCGGGCCGGGCTCCGGGCCGTCCGGGCGCTCGCCCGGCGCTGGAACTTCTCCACCGAGCGGCTGGACGAGCTGGAGGACCTCTTCTTCCCGCTCTCCCCTCAGGGCCCGCTGGCCCTGTGGTGCGCGCTGGAGTTGCGCCCCGGTGGCGTCCCCCGGGTCAAGGTGTACCTGAACCCCGCGGCCTGCGGCGCGCAGCGCTCGGCCGAGACCGTACGGGAGGCGCTGCGCCGGCTCGGCCACCCGCAGGCCTTCGACGCCCTGCCCGAGTCCGACCGCGTCCTGTTCTTCGCCCTGGACCTCGGCGACTGGGACGTCCCCCGGGTGAAGGTGTACACCGCGCACAACGAGATCTCGGCCTCGTCGGCGGGCCACCTGTCCCGCATGCCTGGCGAGCCCCGGTCCGCCGAGATCGAGGCGTTCTTCCGCACGGCCTCCGGCCTCGACGAGGGCCAGGACACCCTGCTCGACCGCCGGCCCGTCCAGGGCTGCCACGCCTTCACCGAGGCGGCCTCCGGACTTCCGGGCGGCTTCACCCTCTACGTCCCGGTGCGCGACTACGTCCGCCACGACGGGGAGGCCCTGGAGCGGGCGTCGGCCCTGCTGCGAAACTACGGCGCCGACCCGGCCCAGCTCCTCGACTCCGTGGCGGCCGTCACCTCGCGGCGGCCGGAGGACGGTACGGGGCTCATCGCCTACCTGGCGCTCGCCCACCAGGCGGGCCGTCCGCCCCGGGTGACGGTGTACATCTCCTCGGAGGCATACCGGGTGAGGCCGCCGGCCGTGCTGGCGCCGCAGGCCGGCGCCGCGCACTGAGCCGTTCACCGGGACGGTCTCGACCGTAGGGAGCTCTCGTGGATCCTGCGCCCCCACGAGAGCTCCGCGGACCGGCCGCCGGCCCGCCTACGCCTCCTGCAGCTCCCGCAGGTACGAGCCGACGTCCACCTGGACGGAGGAGCCCGTGCTCACCCCGTAGCGCTCGGCGATGCCGCCGAGGTAACCGTCGATCTCCTTGTGCATGACGTCGGCCGGCGGCAGGACGACGTCGCCGGCGACGATCCGCGCCACCCAGCGGGCCTGTGCCTCCACCAGGCGCGTGATGGAGCCCACCGGGCGGATCAGGCCCAGGAAGAGCAGCCCGGGCCGGTCCGGGGCGACGATCCGCCGGTACAGCTCGACCGGCCCCTGCGGGGCGGCCGGACAGCCTGCGGGCAGGAAGGGGAAGGCCATGTGGAATCCGGTGCAGTAGACGATCGCGTCCGCCTCGACCGAAGTCCCGTCGGTGAAGGACACCCGGTCGCCGTGCAGGGCCGCGATCGCGGGCTTGGGGGTCACGGCGCCGTGCCGGATCCGGCTGAGGATCTCGTCCGAGATGGTCACGGCCGAGGAGAAGATCTGGTGGTCGGGCTCGGGCAGGCCGTAGTCCGACAGCCGGCCGCGCGCCACCAGCAGCGCCTCCTCGACGAAGCGCCGCTGCTCCTCGAAGGACTTGCCGGTGAACCACGGCGCCTCGGCGATCAGGTCCACCGACATGCCGTAGAGCTGCTTCGGCACGATGTGGAGGCCGCGCCGGACGGAGATCACCGTCTGCGCGGCGTGCCGCGAGAGGTCCGCGGCGATGTCCACCGCCGACGCCCCGAGCCCGACCACGACCACGCTCTGCCCGGCGAAGTCCCTGCCGTCCAGGTAGTCCATCGAGTGCAGGATCGTTCCGGTGAAGGAGTCGGCGCCCGGCGGCAGGGGGTTCGGCAGGGCCGGGACCGAATGGTGCCCGGACGCGACGATCACCTGGTCGAACCGGCGGACGGCCTCGACGCCTCGGGCGTCGCGGCTGGTGACCGTCCACACCTCGTCGGCCCCCTGGCGGACGTCGACCACCTCGGTGCGCAGCTCGATGTGCGGCAGCAGCCCCGTCGACTCGGCGAAGGACCGCAGGTAGGCGGCGACATCGCTGTGCCGGGGGTAGAGGGGCAGCCAGGACGGCATCGGGAAGCCGGCGTACTCGGTCAGCTGGCGGGCGCTGTTCAGGTGCAGGGCCCGGTAGGCGGGGCCCGGCTCACCGGCGCCCGGCATGCGCCAGATGCCGCCGACGTCCGGTGCCTTCTCCAGGCAGACGAAGTCGATCCCCCGCTCCCTGAGCGCGTGTGCGGCAGCCATGCCCGAGAGACCCGCGCCTATCACGCACACGCTCAACGTTTGCCTCCACAGGCGCCCGGCGAGAAGTTCTCGCTCCGATTCGGATCTTGACTGCCCAGCATATTCACGGTTCACACCGGTGACGAGGGCCGGTCCACAGGCCCGCTCCGGCCCCGGCCGGCTGCTCACGGTGGCCCACCGCGGCTCACCGGGCCGGCGGTCGTTGGGGCAACCGGTCGACATCGGCCGGCCGGCCGGGGAGCCACCACGGCCGGCGGCGGGCCTTCACCTAATCTGCCGGCACCGATGCCTCGTCACGAAACGGAGATTCCCGTGCCTTCTCGACTCAATCCGTACATCAGCTTCGACGGCGACGCCCGGCCGGCCATGGAGTTCTACAAGGGGATCTTCGGCGGCACCCTGTCGCTGAACACCTTCGGCGACTTCGGCCAGAAGGACGCCCCGTTCGCCGACAAGATCATGCACAGCATGCTCGAAACCGACCAGGGCTTCACGCTGATGGCCTCGGACCTCCCGCCGGGGATGGAGTACAAGCCCGGGAACAACATCACGGTGAGCCTGAGCGGGGACGACGCCGACGAACTGCGCGGCTTCTGGGCCGAGCTCTCCGGCCAGGGCGTGGTCTCCGTCCCGCTGGAGAAGCAGATGTGGGGCGACGTCTTCGGCATGTGCACGGACCGGTTCGGCATCACCTGGCTGGTCAACATCAGCGAGCAGGCGGCCTGACCGGCCGGGGTGCCCGGGCGGCCGCCCCCGGCTCGCCGTCCGGGCGCCCCGGACCGTCCGGCGCACCCGCCCCGGGTCGGGACGCGGGCTACGTCGCCGCGGGCGGGACCTCCCGCGGCGCGTCGTACAGCCGCACGTCGCGCGCGGTGGTCAGCGGCATCAGCCGGGCCAGGCCGATCGCCCGGAAGTGCTCGGAGTCACGGTGCGCCGCGAACGCGGCGGGGTCGGCGTACCTCTCGATGCTCACGTACCGCTCGGGCGACTCCTCCGAGCGGAACACCTCGTAGGAGAGGCAGCCCGGCTCCGCGCGGCACGCGGCAGCGAACTCGTGCAGGACCTGGCCGAACTCGACGGCGTTCTCCGGGCTGCAGGACACATCGGCGACGACAAGCACGTGCGGATCCATGCCGCCCACCCTATGTCCCACCGCGGCCGACGGTACGTCAGTCGGCCGAGCGAACCCGCGCGGACGGGCCCCGCGGACAGGCCGGAGCGGACAGGCCGGAGCGAACGGGCCGGCGCGGACGGGCCCGGCCGTCGTGCGTCGGCCGGGCCCGCGGATGCCGGGCGACGCCGTCCCTACGGGCAGCCCGTGACGGTGTCGCCGGGGTCGACGGTGCAGGTGTCGAACCCGCTGCCGCCGTTGGCCCCGTCGTTGCCGGCCACGCCGTCGACGGCGTTCAGCTGGTCGTTGTCGTTGCCGCCCGTCAAGCTGTCGCTGCCCGGGCCGCCGTTGAGCGTGTCGGCGCCGCCGGACCCGTTCAGGGTGTCGTTGCCGGTCCCGCCGTAGAGGGTGTCGTTCCCGCTGCCGCCGTCCACCGTGTCGTTCCCGGAGCCGGCGTAGACGATGTCGTTGCCCCCGCCCGCGCTGACCATGTCGTTGCCGCCGAGCGAGCAGATCACGTTGTTGCCGCTGGTGCCGAACAGGTTGTCGGCCCCGCTGGTGCCGATGATCGTGCAGCCGTGGGCGTTGTTGACCGTGGTGGTCGCCGTGGCGCTGTTGTCGGCCGGCACCGGGTCGGGCTGGGCCGCGCCGACCGTGGCACGGTCGGAGAGCGTCCCGGTGGCGGTGGGTTCGACCACCACGGTGACGGTGACGCTCGCCCCCGGTGCGAGGGTGCCGAGGGCGCAGCCGGCCCCGGCGGCGGAGGTGGTGCAGGTCCCCTGGCCGGGGGTGGCCGACAACAGGACGGCGGGCCCGGTGAGGGTGTCCGACAGGGTGACGGCGGTGGCCGGCAGGGTGCTGCTGGTGTTGGTCACCGTCACGGTGTACGAGGCCTGGTCGCCGAGACTGACGGTGGCCGGCCCCGACTTGGTGACCGTCAGGTTCACGTCGGTGGGCACGGGCGCGCCGCCACCGCCCTCGTAGCGGGCGAGCGCGAAGTCGTTGTCGGTCAGCCCGGCCGCGACGATCCGGCCGTCGGCCTGCACCGCGACCCCGTGGGCCTGGTCGAACCCGCCGAAGTCGGTGAGCACCCGCCCACCGGTGCCGAACCCGGTGTCCAGCCCGCCGACGGTGTTGTACCGGGCCAGGACGAAGTTGCTGCTGCCGCCCGTGGCGCCGGACCCGGCGGCGACGATCCGGCCGTCACCCTGCACCGCCACCGCCTGGGCGTTCTCGGACCCGCCGAAGTCGGTGGTCACCCGCCCACCGGTGCCGAACCCGGTGTCGGGAGCCCCGGCGGAGGTGTAGCGGGCCAGCGCGAAGTCGTTGCCGCTCACCCCGGCGGCGACGATCCGGCCGTCCGCCTGCACCGCCACGCCGTTGGCGGACTCGAAGGCCCCGAAGGACGTGGTCACCCGGCCGCCGGTGCCGAAGCCGCCGTCCAGCCCACCCGTGCCGGTGTATCGGGCCAGCGCGAAGTCGTAGTTGCCGACGTTGTTCCCGGTGTAGCCGGCCGCGACGATCCGGCCGTCCGCCTGCACCGCCACCCCGTGGACGGCGCCCGCGCCGCCGGCGAAGTCGGTGAGCACCGTGCCGCCGGTGCCGAAGCCGGCGTCCGGGCTGCCGTCGGTGTTGTACCGGGCCAGCGCGAAGTCACCACCGTTCAGACCCGCCGCGACGACCTTGTTGTCCGCCTGCACCGCCACCGCGAAGGCCTCGTTGATGCCGCCGCTGCCGAAGTCCGTGATCACCTTGCCGCCGGTGCCGAAACCGGTGTCCAGGCTGCCGTCGGCGTTGTAGCGCACCACGCTGAAGAAGTTGCCGCCGGCGCTCGACTCGCTGACGCCCACGGCGACGATCCGGCCGTCCGCCTGGACGGCCACCCCGTTGGCCGCGTCGCCGCCGCCGTCGAAGTCCGTCGTCACCCGGCCGCCGGTGCCGAACCCCGCGTCCAGGCTGCCGTCCGTGTTGTACCGGGCCAGCGCGAAGTCACCGTCCCTGACGCCGGCGGCGACGATCCGGCCGTCCGCCTGAACGGCCAGCGCCCGCGCCTCGTCCCCGCTCCCGCCGAAGTCCGTCGTCACCCTGCCACCGGTGCCGAACCCCGGGTCCAGGTCGCCCGGCGCGGCCCAGGCGACACCGGGCAGGGCCAGCAGCAGCGCCGCGCCCGCGGCGCCCGCCACCCCGGCCCGGCAGAGGCCCGAGCGGCCTCGACAGCCGGCGGCCCGCCCGGACTCCGGTCTTGAATCAGAACTGAACAGGGACATCGGGCCCACGCTGCCTCTCGTCGTCATGGCTTCGGTCGGCGCACCGGGTGACCACCGGCGGCGGCGCCCCGCGCCGGGGCAGCCTCCCGCCGCCCGGGCCGTCGGGCGTCCAGCCAAAGCTTCCGGGCCCGATGCGCGGCGGAGCCCCGACGCCCTGCGCACACTGCGCCCAGTGGCGGGCGGGATCCACCCTCAGGGGTGAGGCCCCCGCCGGACGGCGACCGGCTCCCGTCAGCGGCTCGCGTCAGCGGCCCCGGCAGCAGCTTTCGGGGGCCCGACGACGGCGGGGCCCGCGCAGGGCGCCCCCGCCCCTCGGGGTCACGCTCACACGGGCGGGAGCAGCAGGCCGAACACCGTGTCGGCGACCACCGCGAAGTCCCCGCGTTCCAGCACCTTCCGGTCGTCGAAGGCGGTTCGCAGGGCGCACACCGTGACGGCTGCTTCGGCCTCGTCCGGCATGACGGGCCCGTCGGCCGATGACGGGGAGAGGTCAGTCACGGCCGGCTCCTTCGGTCGTACGGTCCTGCGGGGCGGGCACCGCGCCGGCGGGCGCGCTCCACTCGGCGAGCTGGACGCCGATGCCGTTGGGGTCGGTGAGCCCGAGCGTCCACGCACCCCACGGCTGCAGGGCCAGCGGCGCGGTCACCGTCACCCCCTCCGCGACCAGGCGGGCCGCCTCCGCGGCGATCCCGGTCACGGCGAAGGACACGAAGCCGTCGAGCGGCGGTCCGGGGGCCACCGCGGTGTCCGACGTGACCAGCATGATGTCGGCGGCGCCGTCGGCCCGTTCGAGCTGGATGAGGTCGTCGGTGCGGAGCAGTTCCCGGAACCCGAGGTGCTCGGTGAAGAAGCGGCTGGAGGCGGCCGGGTCGCCGACCGCCAGGGCCACCGTGGTGGACGTGATGTTCATGCCGTTCAGCCTGGTCCCGGCGGCCGGCGCGAACAACGACGGTTCTCGCAACGTTCGTTAACCCGGGTGTTCACGATGGCGGCCCCGGGCGGACGACGCGGTCAGAAGCGGAACGCGCCGAGGTCGCGGACGGTGGCGGCGAGGGCCCGGACGAGGTCGTTCTCGGCCTCGGTGCGCCACACCAGGACGAAGGACAGGGGCGGGAGGCCCCGGATCGGCAGCCAGCGGACGTTGGGCATGCCCCAGTACCGGGTGACGTGGCTGGGGAAGGGCTGGATGATCTCGCCCATGGTGACCATGTCGATCAGTTCGGCGGAGTCCGCGACCTGGTGAACGCGCTCGATCGGACGGCCTCGCGGGGTGGTGAAGGGCATGTAGCCCTCCTCCCAGTAGTCCAGTCCGATCCGGCCGGTGGCGTTCGGGAAGTCGGCGAGCTCCTCCAGCGCGACGGTGGACCGCCCGGCCAGGGGGTGGTCCTCCGACACGGCGAGGATGCGCGGATCGGTGAAGAGGGTCGGGCCGACCGTCAGATCGGGCTCCTCGACGGGCAGCCAGGCGACGAAGACGTCGCACTCGCCGGCGCGCAGCTTGCCGAACGGATCCTCCAGGCTCGACAGCCGGACCTGCAACTCCCACCGCGGGTGGCGTTCGCGGAAGGTCTTCCAGTAGACGTGCAGGTCCACGACGTTGAACGGCATCATCAGGACGCGCAGCCGCCCGCTGACCCCCTGGGCGGCCATCCGGGCGCGCTCCAGCGACTCCTGCAGGCCCAGATAGCACGGCCGCAGGTCGTCCCGGAGTTGCCGGCCGACCTCGGTCAGCCGCACGGTGCGGCTGGTGCGCTCGAACAGCATCGCCCCGACGCTGCGCTCCTGCTTCCTGATGGCCTGGCTGACCCGGGCCGGGGTGACGCGCAGTCGCTCGGCGGTCCGGCCGAAGTGCAGTTCCTCGGCCAGCGCCAAGAAGATCTCGATGTCCCGAAGCTCCATCAGCATCCCCCGACGTCTCAGTGACGATCTTCCGATCGTCCGAACGCGGCGCATTCTACGATGGCCTCAGCCGCACAAGATCATCGAAGACCGGGCGGGCGGCACCCGCTCCGGGGCCGTCGCCGACCGCCGGTGCGAGACGCTGCGGGTCGCCGACGGCGGCCGCCTGAACCCTTGGAGTCCGATCCCATGAACGAGCCGACCGACGACGGAAGTCCGCGCGACCCGTACGCCGCCTACGCCGGCGTCCGTGCGGCGGGCCCGGTCCGGGCCCTCCCCACCGGCCCCGGCGGGCCCGGCGGCTACCTGGTCACCGGGTACGCCGAGGCGCGACAGGCACTCGCCGACCCGCGGCTCTCCAAGGACACCGCAGCCTTCTTCGCCGGCCGGGCCTCGCCACGGCGCCTGCACCCCGCGGTGGCGCACACCATGCTGGCGACCGACCCGCCCCACCACACCCGGCTGCGCAAGCTGGTGACCAAGGCCTTCAGCACGGGCGCCGTGGCCGAGCTGCGTCCGTTCATCCAGGAGACCACCGACGCGCTGCTGGACCGCTGGCCGGCCGGCGGCGAGGCCGACCTGGTGGCCGACCTGGCGGCGCCGCTGCCGGTCGCGGTGATCTGCGAGCTGCTGGGGGTGCCGGCGGCCGACCGGGCCCAGGTACGGCGCTGGTCCGGCGAGCTGTTCGCCGCCGGGGCCCCCGACCGGGTGGACGCCGCCTCGCACGCCCTGGCCGGCTATCTGACCGACCTCGTCGCCGCCAGGCGGCTGCGACCGGGGAACGCCCTGCTGGACCGCCTGATCGCCGCCCGGGACGGCGAGGACCGTCTGGACGAGGAGGAGTTGGTCTCGCTGGCCGCGCTCCTGCTCGTCGCCGGACACGAGACGACCACCAACCACCTCGGCAACGCCGTCCTGGCGCTCCTCCTGCACCCCACCGAGCTGGCGCGTCTTCGCGCCGCCCCGGACGCCGTCGCGAACGCGCTGGACGAGCTCCTGCGCTTCGACTCCCCCGTCAGCACCGCCACCTTCCGGTTCAGCACGGAGCCCGTCACCCTGGGGGGCACCGAGATCCCGGCCGGCGTACCGGTGCTGGTGGCGCTGGGCGCCGCCAACCGGGACCCGGGGCGCTTCCCGTCACCGGACCTGCTGGACCTCGACCGGGAGGCCGCCGGTCACCTCGCCTTCGGCCACGGCATCCACCGCTGCCTCGGTGCGCCGCTGGCCAGGGCCGAGGCCGAGATCGCCCTGCGCGCCGTCCTCACGCGCTTCCCCCGGCTGCGGCTGGCCGTGCCGGCGGACCAGCTGCGGTGGCGGCACACGCGCCTGGTCCGGGGGCCGGCCGCGCTGCCCGTGCTGACCTGAGCGACGGCGGCGCGGGAGGCGCGGACCCGCGGCCGGGCCCGCCGACAGCCCGGCCGGGAGCCGCGACCGGGCGGACCGTCAGGCCCGGTACGCGGCCACGATCTCCTCGACCGCCGGGCGGGCGCGCTCGGCGTCCGCCGGGACGAGCCCGATCCGGGTGCGGCGGTCCAGGACGTCGGCCGCGTCCAGCGCGCCCTCGTGGGTCAGGGCGAACTCCACCTCGGCCCGGGTGACGTCGATCCCGGGGGCGACCGGCCCCAGCGGCCGGGCGAGCGTCGCGGCGTCCAGCACCGCGCGTGACGCCCCGCCGTGACGGGCGGTCAGCGAGGCGGGTGCCCCGTCGCCCGGCAGCGGGGCGCTGTCCCGGTGCCGCGGCGCCCCGACCAACGGGAGGTCCGCCGTCCGGCACGGCCCGGCGGCCAGGCCGCGCGCCCGCACGACGGCGTCCACCGCGTCCTGGGCCATCCTGCGGTACGTGGTCAGCTTGCCGCCGACGACGGTGAGCACCCCGGAGGGCGACTCCAGCACGGCGTGCTTGCGGGAGACGTCGGCCGTGCTGCCGCCGCCGGTGTCGATCAGCGGACGCAGCCCGGCGAAGGCGCCGCGCACCTCGTCGCGGCTCAGCTGCCGTCGCAGGGCCGTGTTGACGGTCTCCAGCAGGAAGGAGATCTCGCCCTCGGTCGGCTCCGGCTCGTCCGGGACGGGGCCGGGCGCGTCCTCGTCGGTCAGGCCGACCACCACCCGCCCGAGCTGCTGCGGCAGCGCGAAGACGAAACGGCTGGTCGATCCGGGCACCGGCACGGTCAGCGCCGCCGAAGGGTGCCCGAAGGCCGCCGCGTCGAAGACCAGATGGGTGCCGCGGCTGGGCCGCAGCCGGATGGAGGGGTCCACCTCGCCGGCCCAGACGCCCGTGGCGTTGACGACGGCCCGGGCCGACACCCGCAGCGTCCGCCCGGTGAGCGTGTCGGTGAGCAGCGCCGAGGTGCCGGTGACCTCGTCCGCCCGGACCCGGGTCAGGACCGCGGCGCCGTGCTGCGCCGCCGTCCGGGCGACGGCGACGACCAGCCGGGCGTCGTCGATCAGCTGGCCGTCGTGGGCGACCAGCGCGCCGGTCAGCCCGTCCCGGCGGACGGCCGGCACCAGTTCGGCGGTCTCGGCCGCGCCGACCCGGCGGACCCGCGGGAGCACCCGGGCCGGCGTGCCGGCGCTCAGCCGCAGCAGGTCGCCCGCCAGGAATCCGGCCCGGACGAGCGCGGCCCGGCCCCTACCCGTCGAGGGCAGCAGCGGTACGAGCTGGGGCAGGGCGCGGACCAGGTGCGGGGCCGTGCGGGTCATCAGGATGCCGCGTTCCACCGCGCTCTCCCGAGCCACCCCGATCCGGCCGGAGGCCAGGTACCGCAGGCCGCCGTGGACGAGCTTGGAGCTCCACCGGCTGGTGCCGAACGCCAGGTCGCGGGATTCGACCAGCACCGTGCGCAGCCCGCGCGAGGCGGCGTCCAGCGCGGTGCCGGCGCCGGTGACCCCGCCGCCGATCACCAGGACGTCGACCGGGCCGTCCCCGGCGGCGAGTTCGTCGAGGTCGCGCGCGCGGCGGCGGCCGTCGAGGGCGGTCGAGCCGGTGGCTGAGGTCATGGCGCGAGGTATCCGTTCAGGGCTCTGGCCAGTTCGCGCCGCCATGCTTCCTCGGGAAGCAGCTGGGCGACCATGCGGTACGACTGGACGGTGGACTGGGCGATGAGCAGCACCATCGCGGCCAGCTCGGTCGGCTCCCCCGCGCGCACCGAGCCGTGCCGCTGGCCCAGCACCAGCGCGCCGCAGAGGGCGTCGAGCAGGCCGCGCTGGCTGGTGCCGAGCCGCTCGGTGACGTACTCGAAGAGCACCTCGGGGTCGGAGTGCAGCAGCGCGCCGAGGACGGCGTGGTCGCGGATCCGTACGGCGACCTCGACGATCCAGGCCACCACGGACTCGCGGTCGTCACCGGCCCGGGCGACCCGCGCCTGGGTGGTGGCGATCTCGCGGGTCAGCAGCGCGCCGATGACCGCGCGGACGTCCGGCCAGCGGCGGTAGACGGTGGGCCGGCTGACCCCCGCCCGGCGGGCGATCTCGGCCAGCTGGGTGCGGCGGGCGCCGAGTTGGGTGATCAGCTCGGCGGCCGCGTCGAGGATGGCGTCGTCGACGCTCTGCGGGTCAGCGTTACTACTTGACATGATGTGTAAAACTGTAACGCATGACTCCCGATGCGCCAACCGGACCGGACCGGACGCCCGCCACCCTGCCGCTGCCCCCGATGAAGTGGGACGCGTGGGGCGACCCCGACCTCGCCAAGCCGCTCTCCGAGGACATCAGGGCGCTGCTGGAGCAGGCGCTCGGGGTGACGCCGGCCGACCACCCCGCGCCCACCGCGGAGGAGGTCGTGCTGCGGCCGTCCGCCCTCGCGCGGGAGGACCTGGACGCCCTCGCCGGGATCGTCGGCGCCGCGCACGTCAGCAGCCACGACGCCGACCGGCTGCCGCGCGCGGGCGGCAAGTCGACCCCCGACCTGCTGCGGCGCCGCAGCCGCGAGGTCCAGGACGCGCCGGACGCCGTCGTGCTCCCGGGCGGCGAGGACGAGGTCACGGCCGTCCTGGCGCTCTGCGCCGAGCGACGGATCGCCGTCGTGCCGTTCGGGGGCGGCACCAGCGTGGTCGGCGGCGTCGACCCGGTCCGCGGCCGCTTCACCGCCGTCATCTCGCTCGACCTGCGGCGCTTCGACCGCCTGGAGTCGCTGGACGAGGTCTCCGGCGAGGCCGTCCTCGGCGCGGGACTGACCGGTCCGCAGGCCGAGGCGCTGCTCGCCGCCCGGGGGTACGAGCTCGGCCACTACCCGCAGAGCTTCCGGTACGCGACCGTGGGCGGCTTCGCGGCCACCCGGTCCTCCGGCCAGAACTCGGCGGGCCACGGCCGCTTCGACGACATGGTGCGCGGGCTGCGCGTGCTCACGCCCGCCGGCGCGATCGACCTCGGGCGTGCCCCGGCCTCGGCCGCCGGGCCGGACCTCCGCCAGCTGTTCCTCGGCTCCGAGGGCACGCTGGGCGTCATCACCGCCGTCCGACTGCGGGTCCACCCCACTCCCGCCGTGAAGATCCACGAGGCGTGGAGCTTCCCCGACTTCGCGACCGGCGCCGCCGCGCTCCGCGAGGTCGAGCAGCAGGGCACCGGCCCGACGGTCATCCGGATCTCCGACGAGACCGAGACCGCGATCAACCTGGCGATGACCGAGCGGATCGGCGGCGCCCAGGTCACCGGCGGCTGCCTGGCGGTGACCGTCTTCGAGGGCACCCCCGAGCAGACCGCCGCCCGCCACCTGCGGACCAGGGAGGTCCTGCTGGCCGCGGGCGGCACCTCGCTCGGCGAGGAGGCCGCGAAGGCCTGGGAGCACGGCCGGTTCAACGCGCCGTACCTGCGGGACTCGCTGCTCACCGCCGGCGCGCTCTGCGAGACCCTGGAGACCGCGACCAGCTGGGCCGGCCTGTCGGCGCTGAAGGCCGCCGTGACGTCGGCGCTGGAGGGCGCGCTGCGCGAGAGCGGTTCGTCCGCCCTGGTGATGTGCCACATCTCGCACGTCTACCCGACGGGCGCCTCGCTCTACTTCACCGTCGTCGCGGCCCAGCAGGGCGACCCGCTGGAGCAGTGGGGCCGGGCGAAGCAGGCCGCGGGCGATGCCATCCTGGCGCACGGCGGCACCATCACCCACCACCACGCGGTCGGCACCGACCACCTGCCGTGGATGACCCGGGAGATCGGCGACCTCGGGGTGAAGATCCTCCGGGCCGTCAAGGACGCCGTCGACCCGACCGGGATCCTCAACCCCGGCAAGCTCATCCCGTGAGCGGGCCCGCGGCCGCGGGGCCGATCCGCGAGGTCACCCTGCTCACCAACCCGGCCGCGGGCGGCGGCCGGGCCGAGAAGGCCGCCCGGCGGGCGGCCGCCCGGCTGCGCGAGCGCGGCGTCGAGGTCCTCGCCACCACCGGCAGCAACGCCGCGCACTCCCTGCGACTGGCCCGCGAGGCGGTCGCCCGGGGCACCGGCGCGCTGGTGGTCGCGGGCGGCGACGGCATGATCAGCCTCGCCCTGCAGGCCCTCGCCGGCAACGGGGTGCCGCTCGGCGTGATCCCGGCCGGCACCGGCAACGACCACGCCCGCGAGTTCGGGATCCCGCTCAAGGCCCCCGAGGCCGCGGCGGACGTGATCGTCGACGGGCGGGTGGAGAGCGTCGACCTCGGCCGGATCCAGGCCGCCGACGGGACCGTCCGGGTCTTCGGCTCGGTGCTGGCCACCGGGTTCGACTCGCTGGTCAGCGACCGGACCAACCAGCTCCGCTGGCCGCACGGCCGGATGCGCTACAACCTGGCCATCCTGGTCGAGTTCGCCAACCTGCGGCCGCTGCCGTTCCGGCTGGTGCTGGCGGACGGCACGGTCGTCGACCGCCCGCTGACCCTGGCGGCCGTCGGCAACACCCGCAGCTACGGCGGCGGGATGGTGATCTGCCCGGGGGCCGACCGCACCGACGGCCTGTTCGACGTCACCCTCGTGCACGCCATGCCCCGCCTGCGGGTGGCACGATTCTTCCCGACCGTGTTCAAGGGCACCCACGTGCGGCGCTCCGAGGTGGAGACCCACCGGACGGCTTCGCTGCGGATCGAGTCCCCGGGGATCAACGCGTACGCGGACGGCGAGTACGTCGGCCCGCTGCCGGCCGAGGTCCGGATCCTGCCGCGGTCGCTCGACGTCCTCGTCCCCGGCGCGACCGCGCGCTGAGGCGCCGGCCCTGCCGGTCGGGGCGGGGCCGGCGCCCGGATCAGGAGAGCCGCACGCCGGCCGGCGTCCTGCTGGGTGGTGATCGTGTACCGGCCGGGAGCGGCCGCGACGTGGAGGCCCGACGTCCGCTCGCCGCGAGGTCAGTCGCCGGCCGGCCGGGTGTCGACCGGGTACCAGGCGGCGTTGCCCGGCGCCGGGTTGAAGTCGTAGCGGACCGCGCTGCGGCCGAGTCCCACCAGCGCGAGCGAGGTGGTCGCCCAGATCCGGCCCTCGCCGAAGTCGCGGCGCTGGACGAGCGCGGCCGGATCCGTGCGGTCCAGCCCGTCGCCGTCCGCGATCGGCGCCCAGTCGCCCCACACATCGGCGGTCGGGGCGACGGCCCCGGGGGCGGCTGCGGTCGGCGGCTCCGGCCGGTGGACGGCCGCCAGCCGGGGCCGGAAGTACGCGAGCCGGGCGGCCATCATCCGCGAGGCGCGCCGGGAGGACGTACGGTGCTCGGCGAGGCCCTCCATCCCGTCGTTGATCACGGCGTGCAGACCCGGCTCCAGCGCCCGGCGGGTGAGCTCGGTGCCGCTCCACCCCAGCATGGACACCGCGTCCGGCCCGGCGGTGATCAGGTGGAAGGGGTCGTAGCGAGGCCAGTCACGGTCGGTGAGACGGTCGCCCTGCGCCGCCAGCAGAGGCAGTTCTCCGCGCGAGAGACGGCCGGCCGGGTCGGCGGGGACCCCGAACCCGTTCAGGACGCAGGAGAGAAGGGGCACCCGGCCCGCGCCGCCCGGGTCCACGGCCAGCCAGGTGCCGCCCGCCAGCAGATCGAGGCCGCCCAGCAGCCGCGGCCGGTCCGGCCAGTGCCGGGCCGGCGGCAGCCAGGCCCGGTCGGCGTACTCGTCCCGGGCTGCGAGGACCAGGACCGGCACCGGCGAGCCGGGATCGAAACTCACGAACACGGTGCACACGGCGCATCCCCTCACCTCGGCGGTCCCTGCCTGTGATCCTCCCACGGGACCCCGGACCGGTGGCCGGGCGCACCGACCCGCCGGGCGCACCGACCCGCCGGGCGCACCGACCCGCCGGGCGCACCGACCCGCCGGGCGCACCGACCCGCCGGGCGGCCGCGAACGCGACTGCGGCCCGGCGGTGGCCGGGCCGCAGCAGTACGGGGAGGGTCAGCCCATGCTCTTGGCGCCGTCCAGGGCCTCGCGGATGATGTCGGCGTGACCGGCGTGCTGGGCGGTCTCGGCGATGATGTGGAGCAGGACGCGGCGGGCCGACCACCGGACGTCGCCGTCGAACCAGGGAGCCTTCGGCAGCGGGTGGGAGGCGTCCAGGTCGGGCAGCGTGGCGACCAGTTCGTCCGTCCGGCGGGCGGTTTCGGCGTAGTCGGCGAGCACCCCCGCCAGCGTCTCACCGGGCAGCAGCCTGAAGCCGTCCCGGCGGTCGGCCAGGTCCTGCTCGGTCATGGCGGTGAAGTCGGGCATCGCGGACGGGCCTTCGAGGATGAACGCGAGCCAGGCCTGCTCCACGCCGGTGACGTGCTTGACCAGTCCGCCCACGCAGAGCTCGCTCACGGTGGAGCGCTCGGCGGCCTGCGCGTCGGACAGCTCGTTCGCGGTGAAGCGCAGGAAGAACCGTGCCTTGCCGAGCTGCTCCAGCAGATCCGCGCGCTCGCCGGTGAGGGCCGGGGTCAGGGTGGTGGTCTCGGTCATGATTCGCCGCCTTCGTGAGGTGCTGTTCCGTCTGTCCGTCTGTTCCGTCGACAAGAGAAACGATAGAAGGGATCTAGGCCAGATCATGGCCTAGATCGAATCCCCCGGGCCGACGGGGACTGACGGCGGCCACGGCCCGACGGTCCGGGGGCCATGGCGGAGTCCCGGGCCGTCAGCCGATCAGGGTCTCCTTCGGACGGACCACGCAGAACTCGTTCCCCTCCGGATCGGCCAGCACGGTCCACGACTCGTCGCCGCGCTGCCCGACCTCCGCCCGACGGGCGCCGAGGGCGAGGATGCGCTCGATCTCGTCCTCGCGGTCCTCCGCGGCGGCGGTCAGATCGAGATGCAGACGGTTCTTGGTGGTCTTGCGGTCCGTCACCGGCATGAAGCAGATGCCCACCGGCGCCGTCGCGTCCGGCCCGATCACGACCTCCCGCTCCCGCTCGGACAGGATCTGCCAGCCCAGTACCCCGGCCCAGAACCGGGCGAGGGCGGGCAGGTCGTGGGCGTCGATGACGATGTGATGCAGTGAAAGAGGCATGTCGGCCAGTGTGCCTTCGATCGCGGGGGCGAAACCCGGGTGATCGGCCTGTCCTCCGCCCTGGATGCGCAGGGGAGCCGGCCGGCGGGCGCGAGGCGCCCGGCTCCGGTGGCGGTGCCCGCTCCCCCCGGCGAGGGGAGCGGGCGGGTTGTCACACCCGGGTGCCGCCGACCACCAGTGCCACGTCGATGTTGCCCCGGGTGGCACCGGAGTACGGGCAGACCTGGTCGGCCGTCCTGACCAGTTCGACCGCCTGCTCGGCGGTGACCGAGGGCAACTCGATCCGCAGCTCGACGGCCAGCTGAAGGCGTCCGCCGTCGGCCGGGACCAGTGAGACCGACGAGTCGATCTCCACGTCGTCCGCCTTGAGCCCGCCGCGCTGCCCGACCAGTGCGAGCGTCGTGCCGAAGCAGGCCGCGAAACCGATCGCGAACAGCTGCTCGGGGTTGGCGCCCTCGCCGTCCCCGCCCAGCTCCTCGGGCTGCCGCAGCTCCAGATCCAGCCGGCCGTCGTACGTACGGCCGTGGCCGCTCCTGCCACCGGTGACGTGGGCCCGCGCCGTGTACCGCGCCTTGGTCATCCTGAACTCCCCTCGTTGCTACCTGATTCAGAATCTGACACTTCAAAATCAAGAAGTCAATGACGTACCATCAGCTCCACGCCCCCGGGCCGACGGGCGGTCCGGAGAACGCCCCATCGACCCGCCGGCCACCGACCGCCGCCCCGGGCGGAGTCCACCGGCCGGGCGCTGCCCCACTTCGTACGGAGGATCCCCGATGACCACGTTCGTTCTCGTCCACGGCGCCTGGCACGGCCCCTGGGCCTGGGACAGGATCGTCCCGCTGCTGCACGCCGCCGGGGCGCGCACGCTCGTCCCGGACCTCAACACCGCCCTGGACCGCGGGCTCCACGACGACGCGGCGGTCGTCGTCGCCGCGCTCGACACCGTGCGGGCCGACGGCGAGGTGATCCTGGTCGGGCACAGCTACGCCGGCCTGGTCGTCCGCGAGGCCGCCGACGCACGGCCCGATGCCGTCGGCCACATCGTGCTCGTCGACGGGTGGGCGGGGCCGGACGGCGCCAGCATGTTCGACCTGGCGCCCGCCGCCTTCGCCGACGCCGCCCGTGCGGCGGCCGGGTCCCTCGGGGAGGGCCGGCTCGTCCCGGCCCCGCCCCCGGCCGCGTTCGGCATCACCGAAACCGCCGACGCGGCGGTGCTGACCGCGCGTCTGCTCCCGCAGCCGCTGCGCACGTTCACCGAACCGACCCGCCTGGGCGGAGCCGTCGACCGGATCCCCGGAACGGCCGTCCACTGCCGGCCGCCGACCTACCCGTTCGCCAGGCTCGGCGAGGCCGTCGGCTACCGGGCGCTCGCCCTGGACGGCCCGCACGACGTGCTGCTGACCGACCCGGAGCCGCTCGCCCGGATACTGCTCCACGCCCGTCCGTCCATCGACGGGCAGACGCGGATTCGGTGACCCCGGGGGGAAGCCGAGCACTTCTCCGGTGTCGCCGGGCGGCCCGCCCGGCAGACCGCCGGCCGGTTCGAGGTCCGCCCGGTCGTCGACCCCTACCACCGGAAGAAGGAGTACTGACGGGTCGGACGGCCGGCCGGGCCGGCACTGTCGGACCTGGCACCTATCCTCGGGGACATGACCATTCAGCGCATGGACAACGTCGGCATCGTCGTCGACGACCTCGACGCGGCCGTCGCCTTCTTCACCGAGCTCGGCATGGAGCTGGAAGGCAGGACGCCGATCGAGGGACGCTGGGCGGGAGAGGTCGTCGGGCTCGACGACATGCGGAGCGAGATCGCGATGATGCGCCTCCCGGACGCCCCGGGCCGGCTCGAACTGGCGACGTACCACTCCCCGAAGGCGATCACCCCGGAGCCGGTGGTCACCCCGCCGAACACCCTGGGCCTGCACCGCGTCATGTTCGCCGTCGACGACCTCCGGGACACCCTCGCCCGCCTCCGCCCGCACGGCGCCGAACTCGTCGGCGAGGTGACGCGCTTCGAGGACAGCTACCTGCTCTGCTACCTCCGCGGGCCGAGCGGAATCATCCTCGCGCTGGCCGAGGAGCTGAGCTGAGACGAGGCAGCCGCCGTCGAGGCCGGCCGCCGACGCCGATCGGATTCCTCACGGAGGACCCTAGAATGACGAAGTGGAACAGCGAACGTACAACCAGTACTGCGCGACCGCACGTACCCTCGACCTCGTCGGGGAGCGCTGGACACTGCTCCTGATCCGCGAGCTTCTGACCGGCCCCAAGCGGTACGGCGACCTGCAGGCCAGCCTGCGCGGCCTCGGCACCGGACTCCTCGCCGCCCGCCTGAAGCACCTGGAGCGCGAGGGGCTCGCGCACAGGGTCGTGCTCCCCCCGCCCGCGCGAACCCCCGCCTACGCCCTCACCGAGGCGGGCGAGGAACTCGGGCCGGCCGTCCTGCAGCTCGCCCGGTGGGGCCTGAAGTGGGCGATGGGCGAACGGCGCCAGGACGAGACCTTCCACCCCGGCTGGGCCGTCCTCGGCCTGCGGGCCTGCTTCGACGCCGAGGCAGCCGCCGGGCTCCACGCTGTCTACGAGTTCCGCGTCGACGACGAACTGTTCCATGCCCGGGTCGCCGACGGGGCCGTCGAGGCGCTGCACGGCCCGGCGCAGCACCCGGACGCGACCGTCACGATCGGCCGGGAGGCGTTCCTCCGGCTGACCGGCCAGACCCTCACCATGGCGGAGGCGATCGAGACCGGCGTGGCGAGCGCCAGCGGCGACCGGGAGGCGCTGCGCAGGCTGAGAGGCCTCTTCCGCCTCCCGTCCCCGCGCACCCGGACGGCGGACCGGACGAGCTGATCCGCATCGCCGTGGCGCGCGAAGGCCGCCGCCGGGGGCGAGGACGGCGCGACGTGCGTCCGACCGTGTCCGGTGCCCGCCCGCCCGCGTGCCGTCGCCTGGGTCCCGGCCGGTCCCGTGCCGTCAGTTCCGCCGGAAGACCGTGACCGCCGGCTTGCAGCGAGGACGGTCCCTCAAGGCCCGCGCCGCACCTGGCCGGCAGCGGCGATGCCGACGCGCCCGGTGGTGGCGACGCGTCGGGTGGTGACCGCGCGCGCCTGGCGTTCCGGTGGCCAGCAGGTGGCATTCAGCCGCAGTACACGCCGGTTCCATGTTGCAACGTCAGAGTTCGGCCTCGTGCCTACCTCACACTCGCGTACCGGCGTCGCCTCCGTCTGCGCCGCGGCTCTGACGTTCTCAGGACTCGTCGTCACCGGGATACTCGCCGCGCAGCCCGCGGCCGCCGCGGACCCGGCCGGCTACCAGAACATCCGGATCAACGAGGTCACCTCGTCCAACAACGACACGGTGGAGCTGTACAACGCCGGCTCGACCGCGCTGAGCATCAGCGGCTGGAAGATGTCCGACGACAGCTTCTCGCCGCAGTCGTTCAGCCCGTCCTCCACCACGATCCCGGCCGGCGGCTTCGTCACCTTCAACTCGCCCAAGGGGCTGGGTGACTCGGACAAGCTGGTGATCTACACGGCCGACGGCACGGTGGTCGACCGCGTCGAGTGGGCGACCAACGCGGCGAAGCCGGCGATGGCCCGTTGCGGCGGCGACGGCACCGGGGCGTGGGTGACCACGACCGTGGCGACGACGTTCGGCGCCGCGAACGCCACGGGCTGCCCGTCCTCGCTCCCGGCGGCGAGCCGGGTACGGATCAACGAGGTCACCTCGGACGGCTCGGACACCGTCGAGCTCTACAACGGCGGCACGAGTGCGGTCAGCATCGGCTCGTGGAAGTACGTCGACAACGACACCACCCACTCCCCGGTGTCGGTCTCGTCCTCCTCGCCGAGCGCGACCAGCATCCCCGCCGGCGGCCACGTCACGTTCAACTCCACCCTCGGCCTGGGCGACAACGACTCGGTCCTCCTCCTGGACGGCAACGGCAGCACCGTCGACTCGGTGACCTGGGCGACCGACGGCGCCAAGCCGTCGGACGAGCGCTGCGCCAACGGCACCGGCTGGTTCCGGACCGCCGTGACGGCGACGCCCGGCAGTGCGAACTCCTGCTCGGGCAGCGGCGGTGGCGGCGGTGGCCAGACCGGCCAGCTGCTCGGCGGCGGCGGTTCGCTGACCAGCGGCTGCACGCCGGAGGCGCCCGGCGGTACGGGCACCACCCCGGCGGGCACCCTGGCGTGGCCGGGCGGGCCGGACGTCACCATCGCCGACAACGTCTGCGCGTTCACCACGTCGACCGGCCCCGAGGGCCGTGACGTGAGCGGCCTGGCGTTCGACCCGACGAACCCGTCGGTGCTGTGGGCCGCCAAGAACAAGAACTGGCTGTACAAGCTGGTCAAGAGCGGCGCCACGTGGGTCCCGGACGCGTCGTGGAGCGCGACCGGCAAGCAGATCCGCTTCGCCGGGGGTTCCGGCCAGCCGGACGCCGAGGGCCTGACGGTCGGCGGCAACGGCCACGTCTACGTGACCTCCGAGCGCGACAACGGCAACAACACCGTCCCCAAGGACACGATCATGGAGTTCGACCCGGCCGCGACCGGCTCCACGCTCACGCCCGTCCACCAGTGGGACATGACCGCGCAGTTCCCGCAGCTGAACACCGGCAGCAAGGACGACGCCAACCTCGGCTTCGAAGGCGTCGGCCACGTCCCGGACAGCTGGCTGACCGCCAACGGCTGGGTCGACCCGCTCACCGGCGCCGCCTACAACCCGGCGAACTACCCGCTGCACGGCTCGGGCCTGTTCTTCGCCGGTCTGGAGTGGGACGGCAGTCTGCACGTGTACGGCCTGAACTCCGACGGCACGTTCGTCACCTTCGGCACGATCGCGACCGGCAAGGCCTCCGTGATGGACGTGACCTTCGACGCCGGGACCCAGCGCGTCATCGCGACCTGCGACAACACCTGCGGCGAGACGCACACCCTGATGAAGGTCAACGCCGCCGGCGCGATCGTCCCCGACGTGACCTACACCAACCCGGCCGTCATGCCGGCCGACAACCTGGAGGGCTTCGCCGTCGCGCCGGCCTCCACCTGTGTCAACGGCTTCCGCGAGGCCGTCTGGAGCGACGACGGCGTCTACGGCTTCGGCTCCGGCACCTCCTCCTACGGACACGCCCTCTACAGCGGCACCTTCCCCTGCTGATCCCTCGCACCGCGCCCGGGCGGCGGCTCACACGCGGAGCCTCCCCCCGGGCGCGGCCGGACGGGGGCCGCTGAGGCACCCGGGCCGTACCGCACGACGAAGCTCCCGGCAGCCCGGGGTCACCGACCGTGACCACCGATGACTGCCGGGAGCTTCGTCGTGCCCGCCTCCGGACCACCGCCGGAATCGTCGCGGGGCCGGCCCACCTGCGAAGCAGCCCGGCGCGGGCGCGGGAGGAGCCAGGCCGGGCTCATGGTGCATAGTGCAGCATGGCGGGACGAGCCACTGCGTCGTGCCGTTCGCGGGGCCGTCCGGTTGGCGACCACGGGCCCCGGGTCTCATCGAGGAGGATCGCATCATGGGAGACCGCCTTCCCACCGAGCACGTCGACGTGCTCGTCGTCGGAGCCGGCATCTCCGGCATCGGCGCGGGGCGCTACCTCCGGCAGGAGCACGGCAGCAAGTCCTTCGCCATTCTGGAGGCCCGGGCGGCGGCCGGCGGGACCTGGGACCTGTTCCGTTACCCGGGCGTCCGCTCCGACTCGGACCTGCAGACCTTCGGCTACGAGTTCAAGCCCTGGCGGGACCAGGAGGCGATCGCCGCGGCCCCGCGGATCCTGGCCTACCTGCGGGAGACCGTCGCGGAGAACGGCCTGGCGCCCCACATCCGCTACCAGCAGAGGGTGCTGGGGGCGGCCTGGTCCTCGGGCACGGCCCGCTGGACCGTCGAGGTGCTGCACACCGGCACCGGCGAGCGCACGCGCATGACGGCCGGCTGGATCTTCTGCGCCGGCGGCTACTACCGCTACGACCAGGGCTTCACCCCGGTGTTCGAGGGCCGCGAACGCTTCGCCGGGGACATCGTCCACCCGCAGCACTGGCCGCAGGACCTCGACCACGCCGGGAAGCGGGTGGTGGTGATCGGCAGCGGCGCCACCGCGGTCACCCTGGTGCCCGCCTTGGCCGAGACCGCGGAGCACGTGACGATGCTCCAGCGCACCCCGAGCTACATCATGGCCCTGCCGCGCCGCGACGCCCTCGCGAACCGCCTGCAGAAGCTGTTCGGGCCGCAACGGGGCTACGCGCTGGCGCGGCGCCGGAACATCGCGATCCAGCGGCTGGCCTGGCGGTTCCTGCGGCGGTTCCCGAACGCCGGCCGCCGGTACATCCGCTTCGCCAATGCCAGGCTGCTGCCCGAGGGCTATCCCGTCGACGAGCACTTCAACCCGCCGTACGACCCCTGGGACCAGCGGCTGTGCCTGGCCCCCGACGGGGATCTCTTCACCGCGATCCGGGACGGCAGGGCCTCGGTGGTGACCGGGACGATCGCCGGCTTCACCGGGACCGGCGTCCTGCTCGCGAGCGGACGCGAACTCACCGCCGACGTCGTGGTCACGGCCACCGGCCTCAACCTGCAGGTCTTCGGCGGCATCGGGCTCACCGTCGACGGACGGGAGGTCTCCTTCCCCGAGACGGTCGCCTACCGCGGCATGATGCTCGGGGACCTGCCCAACTTCGCCTTCGCCATCGGCTACACCAACAGCTCCTGGACCCTCAAGGTCGGCCTGGTCTGCGAGTACTTCTGCCGCCTGCTGCGGCACATGGACGAGCACGGGTACGACACCGCCCGGGCCGTCCCCCGGCCCGGCATGCCCACCCGCCCGTTCCTGGACTTCGACGCCGGGTACGTCAGGCGCTCCCTCGCGGACCTGCCCCGGCAGGGCACGACGTCACCGTGGCTGATGTCCATGAGCTACCAGGAGGACCGGAAACTGCTGCGGGCCGGTGCGGTCGCCGACGAGTTCCTGCAGTTCTCCGGCCCCGGCACCCGCAGCACCGGAAGCATCGGCCGATTGTCCGCGCACGCGGAGGCATGAGCGCCCACCGTCCCGGCCTCGACCTGCGCCTCTGGGGCCCCGCCACCGGAACAGCTGCCACCGGAACAGCCGTCGGCCGCGCCCGCCGGTCAGCCCCGGCGGGGCCGGCGACGGCGCTGGGTGCCGTAGGCGCGGAGGAAGGCGTCCACCCCGGTGCGGACGGCGGCGTCCAGGTCGGCGCGGGCGACCGGGCGGGTGCCGAGCGCGGACAGTCCGGGGAGATTGCCCGAGACCAGGGCGATGAACTGGGTGGCCGCCACAGCGGGATCGTCGAAGTCGAGGTGACCGCGGTTGGCCAGGCCGGCGAGCCGCCCGCAGAGGACGTCCAGCACCGGTTGTGAGCCCCGGGCCACCACCTGGTCGTACAGGTCGGGGAGTCGGGCGGCCTCCGCGTAGAGCAGTCGCTGGAGCCCCCATCCCTCGTCACCGAGCTGACACTCGATCACCCGGTGGGCGACCCGCTCCAGCTCGCCCTCCAGGTCCTGGCCGTCGTCGGGGAGGCTCGCGAGGGCGGCGATGATGCGGTTGGAGGTGCGCTCGGCGCCGTCCCGCATCACGATCCGGAACAGGTTCTCCTTGTCACCGAAGTGGTTGTAGACCGTGGGCTTGGCCACGCCGGCCACCGCCGCGATGGCGTCGATGCCCGCCTGGGCGTAGCCCTCCCGGGTGAACACCTTGACGGCGGCTTCGAGGATGGCGCTGCGCTTGTCGATCCGGCCGCGCCCAGCAGTCGAGCGTCCACTTTCGGTCACATACCTACGGTAGCGCACAGATTACTGCTACAACTCACTTGAACCGATGAGTTCAATTTTGTGTGCCATCGATCGCCCGACCGCCGCCGCAGGAAGAAGGCCAGAACCCATGCAGGACATCACCCCCCGACTGGACCCGGAGCTGCTGGGAGGCTTTCTCTCCCCCGTTTCCGGGATGGCCGCGCTGCGTCCCGGCGCGGCCGCGCCCGAGCGGGAGGACCTGGTGGTGCGCGATCCGCTCGACCCGGACGCGCCGCCGGTGCCGGTCCGGATCTACCGTCCCACCACCCCCGACCCGGACCGGCCCGCGGTGCTGTTCGTGCACGGTGGCGGGTTCACCGCCGGCGAGCGACTGGAGTGGTTCGACCCGCTGTGCGACCTGTACGCCGAGGGTGCCGGCGCGGTGGTGGTCTCGGTCGGCTACCGGCTGGCCCCCCGCCACCCCTACCCGGCCGCCCGGCAGGACTGCCTGACGGCCCTGAACTGGCTGCGCCTGAACGGCGAGCGGCTGGGCGCGGACGGCTCGCGGGTGGCGGTGGCGGGCAGCAGCTCGGGGGCGGCGGTCGCCGCCGGGCTGACGCTGGCGCTGCGCGACACCGGCGGCCCGCTGCCGAGCCTGCTGCTGCTGCACGCCCCCGTGCTGGACGACCGGCACGCCACGCCGTCCAGCCGGTTGGCGCTGGACCCCCGCACCTGGAACCGGGCCGCCTCGCTGGCCGGCTGGGGCGCCTACCTGCACCCGCTGCCGCCCGGCCACCCCGACGTGCCCGCCCACGCCGCCCCGGCCAGGGCGGACGACCTGACCGGGCTGCCCCCGGTCTACCTGTCGGTCGGGGACCTGGAACTGTCCCGGGACGAGGTGATCGAATTCGGCCTCCGGCTGACCCGCGCCGGGGTGCCGCTGGAGCTGCACGTGTTCCCCGGGGCGTACCACGGCTTCGACATCAAGGACCCGCGGGCGGCGGCGAGCCGGCACTCGCTGGCCACGCAGGTCGACGCGCTGCGTCGCGCGCTGCGTCCCGCCACCCGGACAAAGATTGAACAAGTGAGTTCAGTCTGATTAACTGTCAAGGTCAGCAGGCCGGGGACGCACATGGCTCACCGAAACCGCTGACGGTTCATCGACGCTCCGGGTTCCGGAGCCGCAGTCCGAGGAGTACGGAGTGTCCGCCAGCCGTGGCCTGCCAGGCATGCGCCTGCTGCTCGCAGCCACCCGCCGGGCGATCGACCTCTCCCGTACCGACAGCGCGCTGTGTCTTTCGCCGCGTTGAGCCGCCGCACCGCCCCGCACTGACCGAGGGCGGGTGCGGCGGCCCTCGCGGCGATCCCGACACGTCAACCCGGCGGCCAAGGCCGCCGATCCCGCGCCTCGGAAAGAAGCCCTGCCATGCCCACGCCCGGCACAGCCACCACCAGTACCGGTACCACCGGCACCGCAACCGCAACCGCAACCGCAACCGCCGGCACCGCAACCGCTGCCGCCGCCGAACGGCGGCGAACCGCCCCCCGCACCCGGCGGTTCACGTCCAGACCGGGTGTCGCCGTCGCCGCCCTCACCGCCCTCCTGCCGCTGGCCGCCGCCTGCTCCAGCACCGCGAACGGCGCGGCCGACCAGGCGGCCGCCGGTCCGCCGAAGGCCGGGGGCACGCTCACCCTGGCCGTCCCCTACGGCCCGACCTGCCTCGACCCGCACCAGGGGCAGGCGGACGCGCTCTTCTCCCGCGCGGTGCTGGACTCGCTGGTCTGGCAGGACGAGAAGGGTGCCATCCACCCCTGGCTCGCGAAGTCCTGGAAGATATCCGACGACCAGCGGACCTACACGTTCGTCCTGCGCCCCGGCGTCACCTTCAGCGACGGCACGCCCTTCGACGCGGCCGCCGTGAAGGCCAACCTGGACCACGTGGTGGCCCCGGCCACCAAGTCCGCGGGTGCCGCGCAGCTGATCGAGAACTACCGCTCGGCCACCGTGGTCGACGACCACACGGTGGAGGTCACGCTCGCCGCACCCGCCTCCTCCTTCCTCTCCGGGCTCGCCTCCCCGGGCCTGGGCATCGAGTCCCCCGCCACCCTGACCGATGATCCCAAGGCACTCTGCTCGAAGATCGTCGGCACCGGACCCTTCACCAGCGCCGCCGGATTCACCCCGCAACAGGGCATCACCTACCAGCGCCGCGAGGGCTACGCCTGGGCGCCCGAGGGCGCGGCCAACCAGGGCCCGGCCCACCTGGACGGCCTGACCGTCCGCGTCGTCCCCGAGAACTCCTCGCGCCTGGGCGCCCTGACGAGCGGCCAGGCGGACGCCGCCTCGGCGATCGCGCCGGTCAACGTCGCCAAGCTGAAGGCCGACCCCGGGTTCGCCGTGCAGAGCGCCGTCGCCCCCGGTGTCCCGTTCAGCTACAACCCGAACACCGAGAAGGGCGCGCTCAGCGACGTCCGGCTGCGCAAGGCGCTGCGGGCGGGCATCGACTGGCCGCTGATCGTCGAGAAGCTCTACTTCGGGGTGTACCCGGCCGCGCAGGGACCGCTCTCCCCCACCACGCCCGGTTACAGCAAGTCCGTCGCCGACCAGTACAAGTACGACCCGGCGGCCTCCGCCGCACTGCTCGACGAGGCCGGCTGGACCGCCCGGGACGCGGAGAACTACCGCACCAAGGACGGCAAGCGCCTGACCCTCGACTTCCTCTACGTCGGCGACTACTTCGGCCCCCACGTCGCCCTGGCGACCCAGATCCAGGCCGCCGCCAAGCAGCTCGGCATCGAGCTGCGCAACCAGAACCTGGACGCCGGCAGCTACGTCAAGCGCGTCCTCGCGGGCGACTACGACCTGCTCAACAGCAGCAACAACAACTTCTCGCCGGACGGCCTGCGGCTGATCTTCGGCAGCGCGCACATCCCCACCACCAAGATCGACAACAACGCGGCCCGCTACCACGACGCCGGCGTCGACGCGAAGCTCGCCGAGGCGCTGGCCGCGGGCGACCCGCAGAAGCAGAACAGCCTCTACGCCGAGGTCCAGCAGAAGGTCACCGACGACGCCGCGATCCTGCCCCTGTTCAACAACGCCTACGTGCTGGGCAGGTCCGCCAAGGTCCACGGCGTCGTCTTCGAGCAGCAGAGCTTCCCGAACTTCGCCGACGCCTGGCTGTCGCAGTGATCGGCGCCGTCGCCCGGCGACTGGGCGGCTCCGTCCTGGTGCTGTGGGGCGCGGTGACCGTCGCGTTCCTCGCCCTCCACCTCACCTCCGGCGACCCGGTCGACCTGCTCACCGGCCTGCGGGCCAGCAGCGACGGACTACGGGCCGAGATCGTCCGGGAGTACGGCCTGGACCGCCCGCTGGCGCTCCAGTACCTCACCTTCCTGTCCCACATCCTCCAGGGCGACCTCGGCGACTCGTACGTGCTGCACCTGCCGGTGCGCACCGCGATCGGCCAGCAGCTCGGCTCCACCCTCCAACTGCTCGCCGCCACCGTGGTGGTGACCGTCGTGATCGCCGTCCCGGCGGCCCTGCTCGGCGCGGGCCGCCGGCCCTGGGTGCGCACCCCGGTCTCGCTGCTGGAGGGCCTGGGCGTGGCGGTGCCGGCCTTCTGGCTCGGCACCCTGCTGCTCGGGGTGTTCTCGTTCAAGCTCCGCTGGTTCCCCGCCCTCGGCGCACCCGGCATCGACGGCCTCGTGCTGCCGGCGCTCGCCCTCGCGGCCGCACCCGCCGCGGTGATCGCCCGGGTGCTCCGCCGAGGGCTGGAACAGACCCTGGACGAACCCTTCGTCACCACCGCCCGCACCCGCGGCGTCGGCGAGGCGGCCGTGCGGCTGCGGCACGGACTGCGGCACGGACTGCTGCCGGTGGCGACACTGGTCGGCTGGCTCACCGGCTCGCTGATCGGCGGGGCGGTGGTCGTCGAATCGGTCTTCTCCCGGCAGGGCCTGGGCACGCTGGCGGTCACCGCCGTCCGCAACAAGGACCTGCCGCTGGTCATCGGGATCGTGCTGGTGGCCGGCCTGGTCTACACCGTCGTCAACACCGCCGTCGACCTGTCGTACCGCCTGATCGACCCGCGGCTGCGCACCCGAGAGGCCTGAGGAGGAAACCGTGGCAATCACCCGTTGGCGCCCCGGCGTCGTCCTGGCGTTCGTCTCCTGCGCCCTGCTCCTGCTGGCCGCGCTGGCGCCCGACCTGTTCACCGGCACCGGGCCGGACGCGGCCGACCCGGCGAGCACCCTGCTGCCGCCCGGCTCCGGCCACTGGCTGGGCACCGACGAGAACGGGCGCGACATCTGGTCCCGCGTGGTGCACGGCGCCCGGCCGTCGTTGCTGATCGGCCTCTCCGCCTCCGTCCTGGCGCTCGCCGCCGGCACGGTGGTCGGGGTCGTCGCCGCCCAGGGCGGCCGGGCGGCCGACCAGGTGGTGGGCCGGCTGCTGGACGTCCTGATGTCCATCCCCGGCGTGCTGCTCGTCCTGCTGGTCGTCGCGGTGCTCGGCACCGGCACCGGCAACCTGGTGGCGGGCCTGGCGCTGGTCACCCTGCCCGGGTACGCCCGGCTGGTGCGCGCCGAGGTGCTGCGGATCCGCGGCGCCCAGTTCGTCGAGGCGGCGACCGTCCTCGGCTGGTCCAGGCTGCAGGTCGTCCTGCGGCACATCGTTCCCAACGCGGTCGGCCCGCTGCTGGCGCTCGCCACGGTCGGCGTCGGCGGCATGATCGTCACCGGTTCGGCGCTCAGCTTCCTGGGCCTGGGCCCGCAGCCACCGACCGCGGAATGGGGCGCGATGCTCGCCGGCAGCGGCGACTACGTCGACGTCGCCTGGTGGACCGCGGTCTTCCCCGGTGCGGCGATCACCGTCGCCGTGCTGGCCGTCTCGGCGCTCGGGCAGTGGCTGCAGGACCGGGCCGAAGGGCGGGTGACCCGATGATCGGCGACCCGGGAACCGGCACCCGACCGCGTCGCGGCAGCGCGACCGGCGCCGGCACGCCGACCCCCGACCACGGGGCGCAGCCGCTGGTGGAGCTGCGCGGGCTCGACGTCTCCTTCCCCGGCCGCCGGGCGGTGGTCAGGGCGGTGCGCGGGCTGTCGCTCACCGTGCGGGCCGGCGAGAGCGTCGCCCTGGTCGGGGAGTCCGGCTCGGGCAAGAGCGTGACCGCGCGCAGCCTGGTCGGCCTGGCCGGCCCCGGAGCGCGGGTGACCGCCGACACCTTCAGGATCGACGGCCGCGAGGTGGGAGCGCTGACCGGCCGTCAGTGGCGGCCGCTGCGCGGGCGCCGGATCGGCTTCGTCCTGCAGGACGCCCTGGTCTCCCTCGACCCGCTGCGCCGGGTGGGGGACGAGATCGCCGAGGCCCTGCACGCCCACCGCAGCGTCCCGCGCGCCGAGGTGCCCGAACGGGTGCTGCGGCTGCTCGCCGACGCGGGCGTGCCCGACCCGGAGCTACGGGCCCGGCAGTATCCGCACGAGCTCTCGGGCGGTCTGCGCCAGCGGGCCCTGATCGCCTCGGCGATCGCGGCCGGCCCCGCCCTGCTGATCGCCGACGAGCCGACCACCGCCCTGGACGTCACGGTGCAGGCGCAGATCCTCGACCTGCTGGCGGAGCGGCGGCGGGCCGGCATGGCGCTGCTGCTGATCAGCCACGACCTGGCGGTGGTGGCGAAGGTCGCCGACCGGGTGCTGGTGATGAAGGACGGCGAGGTCGTCGAGGAGGGGCCCACGGCCGAGGTTCTGGCGAACCCCGTTCATCCGTACACCCGGCAGCTCCTGGACGCGGTGCCGCACGCGCACGCCCGCGGCACCCGGCTCTCCGGCCCGCGCGCCGGCATCCCGCTGCCGCGGCACGCCGACCCGGCGGGGGCTCCGGTGGTGCTCGCCGCCCGGGGCATCGGCAAGTCCTTCGCCGTGGCGGGGCACGGCCGGCTGACCGCGGTGGAGGACGTCTCGTTCACCCTGCGGGCCGGCCGCACGCTGGGCATCGTCGGCGAGTCCGGCTCGGGCAAGAGCACCACCGGGCGCCTCCTGCTCGGGCTCACCCCGCCGGACACCGGCTCCGTCGAGGTGGAGGGGACGTCCTGGCTCGGCCTGTCCGCCCGGGAGCGGCGCGCGCTGCACCGGCGGGTCCAGGTCGTCCACCAGGATCCGCTCAGCAGCTTCGACCCCCGCTACACCGTGGCCCGGATCCTCGCCGAACCGCTGGCCGCCACCGGCCTGCCGCGCGGCGAGCACGCCTGCCGGGTCGACGAGTTGATGGACCAGGTCGGGCTCGGCCGGGACCTGCTGCGGCGCCGGCCGCGCCAGTTGTCCGGCGGGCAGCGCCAACGGGTGGCGATCGCCCGGGCACTGGCCCCGCACCCACGGATCATCGTCCTGGACGAGCCGGTGGCCGCACTCGACGTCTCCATCCAGGCGCAGGTGCTGGACCTCCTCCTGGACCTCCAGGCCGAACTGGGCGTCGCGTACGTCTTCATCTCCCACGACCTCGGGGTCGTCCACCACATCGCCGACGAGGTCCTGGTGATGAAGGACGGCCGGACGGTCGAGGCCGGCGACGTCGGTGAGGTCTTCGCCGCACCGCGGCACCCGTACACCCGCGCACTGCTCGACGCCGTCCCGCAACTGGACGGCCCGTCCCCCAGGAAGGCCCATGAGCACCGGACGTGAGCTCCACCTCAACCTGCACATGGTCGGCGGCGCCATGGGCGTCCACCCCGCCGCATGGCGTGAACCCGGCTCCGACCCGCACGGCTTCGCCAAGGTGGAGACCTGGGTGGAAGCCGCGCGCCTCGCCGAACGCGGCCGGATGGACGCGGTCTTCCTCTCCGACACGCCAGGCGTCTTCGGCGACATCGACCAGAGCCCGCACGGCGCCTACTACCTGGAGCCGACCCTCATCCTGACCGCGGTCGCCGCGGCCACCGAGCGGATCGGCCTGATCGCCACCGCCTCCACCACCTCCAACGAGCCCTACAACATCGCCCGCCGGTTCAAGTCGCTGGACGTCCTCAGCGGCGGCCGCGCCGGCTGGAACGCCGTCACCACGTACATCCCGCAGGTGGCCGCCAACTTCGGCGGCAGCGGCCTCCCGCCGCGGACCGACCGCTACGCGCGCGCCGAGGAGTTCGTCGACATCGTCAAGGGCCTGTGGCGCAGCTGGGAGCCCGAGGCGCTGGTGGCGGACGTGCGGACCGGGCGCTTCACCGACCCCCGCCGGCTGCGGCCGATCGACCACCGCGGGCAGCACTTCCAGGTCCGCGGGCCACTGCCGCTGCCGCCCTCGGCGCAGGGCCACCCGCTGGTCGTGCAGGCCGGCGCCTCCGAGCCGGGCCGCGAACTGGCCGGGCGCACCGCCGACGTGGTGTTCTCCGGAGCCAAGACGCCTGACGTGGCGCTGGCCTACGCCGCCGACGTCCGGGCCCGCGCGGAGCGGCACGGGCGCGACCCCCGGTCGGTCAAGATCCTGCCCGGGCTGATGACCACCATCGCGGACAGCCGCGGCGAGGCGCTCAGGCGGCTGGAGCGGCTGGACGACCTCGCCGGCCACGCGCCGTGGCGGGGGGCGCACATCGAGGCCGTCGGCACGCCCGAGCACGTCGCGGACGTCGCCGAGGAGTGGTTCGCCTCGGGGGCCGCCGACGGCTTCACCCTGATGCCGGACGTCTTCGCCGACGGGCTGCAGGCCTTCGTCGAACTGGTGGTGCCGATCCTGCAGAAGCGCGGCGTCTACCGGTCCGACTACCGGGGGACGACGCTGCGCGAGCACTTCGGCGTCGCACACCCCTACCCGGCCGCGGCGGGCGTGTGAACCGCCCGGCCCGAGCCGTCGGCCCGCAGGCCGGCCGGCACCCCGGCGGCGCAGCCCTGCCGCCGGGTGCCACCACCGATCCACGCCCCCCGCACGCCGGGGGCCGAACCCTCAGGAAGTCGCCATGACCGCGTTCTCCGTCCTCGACCAGGGGCCCCGCCGGGCCGGCGTGAGCACCGGCGAGCTGCTGGGCGAAGCCGTCCGACTCGCCCGGCACGTCGAGGAGCTCGGCTTCAGCCGGTACTGGGTGGCCGAGCACCACGCGCAGGCGGCGGTGGGCATCTCGGCGCCCGAGATCGTCATCGCCCACCTCGCGGCCCGTACCACCCGGCTGCGGATCGGCGCCGGCGGCATGCTGCTGCCCAACCACGCGCCGCTGCACGTGGCCGAGCAGTTCCGGACCCTGGAGGCCCTGCATCCGGGCCGGATCGACCTCGGCATCGGCCGTTCCAGCGGCACCGAGCACGGGCCCACCGCGGCCGCGCTGCGCCGTTCCTCGCCCGCCCCCGAGATCTTCACCGCGCAGCTCCTCCAGCTCCTGGCCTTCGGCGGACGGGGAACGCTGCCGGCCGGGCACGAGCTGGCGTCCGTCCGGGCGGTGCCGGACGACGCACCGCTGCCCGGGGTCTTCCTGCTGGGCGGCAGCCCGTCCTCGGGCGCCGTGGCCGGCCGGCTCGGCCTGGGCTACGCCTACCTGGCGGCCTACCAGGACCCGGCCAACGCCTTCCTGGCGCTGCGCCGCTACCGGGAGGAGTTCGTGCCCGCGTACGAGGGTGCGCGGCCGTGGGCGATCCTCACCCTGACGGTGGTGGTGGGCCGGGACGACGCGCACGCCGACGCGCTCGCCACGCCGTGGCGGCTCGCGCTGGCGCAGCACGCGGCCGGCAACTCCTCGGCACTGCTGCCGGTGGAGGAGGCGCTGGCGTACCGGCCGACGCCGGCGGAGGCGGTCGCGCAGTCCTCGGCTCCGCTGAACGACCTGCGCGCGGAGGTCGTCGGCGGCCCCGCGACGGTGGCGGCGAAGCTGAAGTCCTTCGTGGCCGAGTCCGGGGCCGACGAGGTGATGGTGGTGGCGAACACCTACGACCCGGCCGACCGCCGGGAGTCCTACACCCGGCTGGCCGAGCTGGTGGGGCTCGTCGGCGCCTGACGCACCGCCGCACACGGACGGTGGGGAGGGGACACCGCGGGTGTCCCGCCTCCACCGTCCGTGCCGGGATCGGCGGCCGGCGGGCAACTCGGCGGCGCCGGTGCACGCCTGAGGCCGCCGCCTGTCGCTGCCGGCCGCACGACGGCGCGGAGCAGGCGGCGGGCCGGTCGGGTACCAGGACTGTCTCCCGGACGGCTACAAATGACCGCCCGCCGAAATCGGGTGGCGGTCGGTGGTCGGTCCGGGAAAGACTGGCGCGGTGGACACCCGTCGGCCCTGCCCCTGCTGCGGCCGTCTCGTCTTCGACCTGGAGGAAGGCTGGCCCGGTTCGGGCATCACGTGCCCGGTCTGCTTCTGGGAGGACGACGCGGCGCAGTTCCGGTGGCCGCTCGAACCGGGCGGCGCCAACCAGGTCCGGCTGATCCAGGCGCAGTGGAACTTCCAGGAGATCGGGGCTTTCGACCACCCGGGCCTGCGGTTCGTACGACCCCCTACGGCCGACGAACCGACGGCTCCCGGCTGGCGCCCGATCGACCTCGCCACGGACCTCTTCGAAGACCGGCGGGACGAGGATCACCGCCCGGAGCCCGATGACCCGTCCGTCCTGTGCTGGTGGCTCCCCTCCTTCTGGGGGCTCCCGGAGGAGCCGGAGCCGGAACCGGACCGACACGTGGTGATCGACGTCGGCCAGGTGCGTGGCGAGCGCGACCTGCACGCCCTCCTCAAGCGCGAGCTCGGCTTTCCCGACTTCTACGGGATGAACTGGGCCGCGCTCTGGGACGCGATCACCGGTCTCGTCGCGATGCCCGACAACCTGAGCTTCGCGCACTGGGCCGAACTGGAACTCCGAGTACCGTCAGCGGCCGCCCTGCTCGGTCAGCAGCTGACCCGATTCCGCGCGTTCGCCGTCACCCACGGCTTCCCCTTCACCGTCGAGTACGACCCGGACGACCGACAGGGCTGAGGTGCCCGGCGCCCGCCAGCGCTGCGGGCGCCCTCTACCGGCGGACCGCCGAGATCAGCCCGCCGGGCCGTTCCTCACGCTGCGGCGGGGTGCTGACCGGGCGGCCGTAGGCGGCGGCGCACTCGCGCAGGGTCCGGCTGTCGGCCTCCCAGCCGTGCCCGGCCAGCCAGCCCACCGGGTCGTCGGGCATCTCCGAAACCCACAGGGACGCCGCCGATCCCGGCGTGGCGTCCGCTCCGAAGCGCTCGATCACGCCGCGCGAGCCCAGGGTCAGCCCCATCCGACTCCCTGCCGCCGAGAGCGCGCCGATCCGGGTCAGCAGCAGCTCCACCGCGTCCGCGGGCAGGTAGATCAGCAGGCCTTCGGCGATCCACACGGTCGGCCGGGCCGGGTCATGCCCTGCGGCGGCCAAGACGCCCGGCCAGTCCTCACGCAGATCCACCGCGACGGTGATCCGCTCGCAGCGTGCGACGGCCCGTTCCTGGCCCAGCACCGAAGCCTTGAAGTCCAGCGGCGCGGCGGTGTCGACCTCGAACAGCCGGGTGTCCTCGGGCCAGTCCATCCGGAAGGCCCGGCTGTCCATGCCGGCGCCGAGCAGCACGACCTGCCGGACCCCGGACGCGGAGGCCTGCTGCAGCAGGTCGTCGAGGAACTTCGTCCTGATGACGATGGAGAAGGACACGGCCAGCCGGCGGCGCCGCGCGGCCTCGTCCTCGTCCCCGTCCTCACGCATCCGGGCCGAGGAGGGCCACAGGCCGCCGGCGGTGGCGAAGGCCTGAGCCACCGGGTCGCGGAACAGCGCGTCCTCCCGCGCGGTCTCCAGCGCCCGCACCCTGGCCACCCCCACCGCCGTGGCCCACACTCCCGACGGCTGCACCCGCTCCTGCTCATCAGTCACCACACCAGCCTAGACGGCCGGTTCCAGGGCCTGATGAGCGGGAGCCGGCTCCATTCGCGGCCGGCCGCACGAAGTGCCGCACGGCCGCGGGCCTCCGGCTCCCGCCCTGTGAGGCTCCTGCGTTTCGGCGTGTCAGGAAGATTGACATGGCCGGCGCACCCTCCCATCATGGGAGCGCTCCCACGCTCCAGCCGTCGCACGCGTCCTCCACCACCGACGCGGCGCCGTGCACCGCACAGTTCCCCGTCCGTCGTCCGGCTCCGCGGCGTGGCCACGGACCGGCGCTCCACCCGGGAGGAACTCCCCCATGCTGTTCCGCAGGAGACGAGACCGGCTCCGTCGCCCCTTCGCCGTGACGGCCTCGGCCGCCCTGGCCGTGCTGGCGGCGGCCCTGCCGCTGTCCACCCCCGCCGTCGCGGCCGACCCGGCCGCCACCGGTGACACCACGGTCACGGTCAACGCGAGCGCGGGCCTGGGCACCGTCAGCCCAGCCGCGCTCGGCGCCAACACCGCCATCTGGGACTCGTCCATGAACGACCCCCAGGTGACCGCCCTGTACAAGGCCGCCGGGATCGGCGCGCTGCGCTACCCGGGCGGCTCCTACTCCGACATCTACCACTGGGTCGACAACACCGCACCCGGCGGCTACGTCGCCCCGGGCACCGGCTTCGACGCCTTCATGGGAACGGTGCAGGCCTCCGGGGCCCAGCCGATCCTGATCGCCAACTACGGCTCCGGCACGGCCCAGGAGGCAGCGGACTGGGTCCGGTACGCCAACATCACCAAGGGCTACGGGGCGAAGTACTGGGAGATCGGCAACGAGATCTACGGCAACGGCGTCTACGGTAACGGCTGGGAGAACGACACCCACGCGGACCGGACACCGGACCAGTACGCCAGGGAGGTCAAGGCGTACGCCACGGCCATGAAGGCCGTCGACCCCACCGTCAGGATCGGCGCGGTGCTCACCATGCCCGGCAACTGGCCGGACGGGATCGTGGCCGCCGGCGACACCGCCGACTGGAACCACACGGTGCTCGCGGCCGTCGCCCACGACATCGACTTCGTCAGCGTCCACTGGTACCCCAACGCCAGCGACGGCGACCAGTCGCTCGCCGCCGTGCGGCAACTGCCCGGTGAGCTGCGCGAAGTGCGCAACCTGGTGGACCGGTACGCGGGGGCCGACTCCGCGAACATCGGCATCGCGATGACCGAGGTGAACTCCAACTCCGGCAGCGGCGCCTTCACCAGCCGCCCCAACGGCCTGTTCGCCGCGGAGGCCATGATCACGGCGCTGGAGAACGGCGTCTTCACCGTGGACTGGTGGGACACCCACAACGGCGCGGGCGCCATCACCACCGTGGGCGGTGAGACGGACTACGGCGACATGGGCATGCTGTCGAACGGCAGCTGCACCGGCAGTGTCTGCGAGCCGGCCGTGAACACCCCGTTCGCGCCGTACTACGGCATCAAGGCGCTCGGCGCCCTCAGTGATCCGGGCGACAGCATGGTGGCCTCCGGCAGCTCCGGCTCCGAGGTCTCGTCGCACGCGGTGCTCCGGGCCGACGGGGACCTCAGCGTCCTGCTGCTGAACAAGAGTTCCACCGCCCCGCACACCGTGGACCTGCGCTACCCGGGCTTCACCCCCGCCGCCGCGGCCCCCTCGGTCCAGCGATGGGCGCCCGGCGACGACGGCCTGGTGGACGCGACCGGCACCGCCACCTCCTCCTCGGCGACCCTGGCCCCGTACTCCGTCACCGTGCTGACCGTCCACCCGAAGCCCGGCACCGGCTCGACCGCCGCCACCGTCGGCACCCCGGGCGCACCGCGGACCACCTCGGTGGGCGCCGGCACCGTCACCCTGAGCTGGCCGGCCGCCGCCGGCTCGGTGGACAAGTACGAGGTCTACGAGCAGCTCGGCACCACCCTGCAGTCGCTCGGCACCTCCACCGGCACCACCGCGACGCTCCACAACCTGCCGCCGGGCACCCGGCACACGGTCAACGTGCTGGCCAGGGACCAGGCGGGGCGCCTCTCCCGGCCCTCCGTGCCGCTGACCTTCACCACCGGCACGCCGAACGACAGCACCTGCACCGTCTCGTACCAGGTGACCGCCGGCTGGGGCAACGGCTTCGTGGCCGGAGTCGTGGTGAGCAACCTCGGCCCCGCGGACATCAACGGCTGGACGCTGGACTTCGACTGGCCGTCGACCGGGCAGTCCGTCGGCTCGTGGTGGAACGCGAGCGTCACCGGGTCGGGGCAGCACGTCCGGGTGACCAACGGCGAGTACAACGCGCGGCTCGCACCGAACGGCGGCAACTCCGCCGACTTCGGCTTCGTCGGCGGCAACAACGGCGCCAACCCGTCCCCGACGGTCTTCAGGCTGAACGGGACGGTCTGCCGGACCGTCGTCTGATCAACCCGCCATCCCTGTTCGGGCGCCGCCCGAACAGGGATGGCGGGGAGGACCGCAGCCGCGGGGGGGACGGGCCGATCCGGTCGAGGCGCACGCGTGGGCCCGGCCCGGACCCCCTCGGGGGAACTCCCCCGCGCCGGCGGGACGCGGCGCCTCCGGGCGGCGTCCCGACCCGTCAAGGGCTGACGGCGAGCACCAGGTACGCCGCGAGGACCGACAGGTGGACGGCCCCTTGGAGCGGTGTCGCCCGGCGCGGGATGACCGTCAGCGTGCCGATCGCCACCGTCAGCGCCAGCAGCACCATGTGCGTCGGGCCCAGCCCCAGGACGAGCGGCCCGCTCAGCCACACGGAGGCCACCGCCACCGCGGGTACGGTCAGTCCGATGCTCGCCAGCGCCGAGCCGAGCGCCAGGTTGAGGCTGGTCTGCACCCGGTTGCCGACGGCCGCCCGCAACGCCGCGATCGTCTCCGGCAACAGGACGAGCAGGGCGATCACCACACCCACCACGGACGCCGGCAGGCCCGCGTCGGCGACGGCCGACTCGATGGTCGGCGAGACGACCTTCGCCAGGCCCACCACGGCGACCAGGGCGACCCCGAGCAGGCCGAGGCTCGTCAGGGCCTCCCGCGAGCTGGGCAGTTCGCCGTGGTCGTCCTCGTCCAGCAGCTCCCCCTCGGCGGTGACCTGGAGGAAGTAGTCGCGGTGGCGCAGCGTCTGGGTGGCGACGAAGAGCCCGTACAGCCCGAGGGAGGCCACGGCGGCGAAGGTGAGCTGGGCGGTGTTGAACTGCGGGCCCGGCGTGCTGGTGGTGAACGTCGGCAGCACCAGGCTCAGGGTGGCGAGCGTCGCGATGGTGGCGAAGGCCGCGCCGGTGCCCTCCGCGTTGAAGACGGCGACACGGTGACGGAGCGCCGCCAGCAGGATCGACAGCCCGAGGATGCCGTTGCAGGTGATCATGACGGCGGCGAAGACGGTGTCACGGGCCAGGGTCGCGTTCTTCACCGGCGCACCGGCCATGAGGGTCACGATCAACGCCACCTCGATGATCGTCACCGCCACGGCCAGCACCAAGGACCCGAAGGGCTCGCCCACCCGGTGCGCGATCACCTCGGCATGGTGCACCGCCGCGAGCACCGCCCCGGCCAGGAACGCCGCCACCACGGCCACCACCGCGCCCGGCAGCGACCGCCCCCACGTCAGCGCCAGCGTCACCAGTGCGAGCAGCGGCACGGTGACGGTCCATCGGGTGAGGCCTGCGCGGATACGGTCGATCATCCGTCGAGCTTCGCACCCCGACCCGGCACCCGGCGGGTACGGCGCCGCCGGGGGTGTCGCGGTCACCTTCCCGGCCCGGACAGGCCCGTCACCGCGAAAGCCGTCGCCGCCGCAGTCGGACACCCCGCACCCGCACCCGCCTCGCTGCTCCCCGCGCGGGGCCGGTCCACCCGGACGGCCCAGCGGCCGGACCGGCCGGGGCCGCCGGAGGGGGACGGACGGGAGCTGCGGCGGCCCGGGTGATTGCGGCGGCGCCGGTCAGCTGCTGGGATCGCCTCATGAGCCGCCTGTCCGACGTACCCGCCGGGTCCCCGGCCGTCCTCCTCCCGTATCCGGCCGAGCAGGTCGGCGCGGCCGGCCTCGCGGCGGCCGTCTGGGACGGCCGGGGCGCTCCGCCGCCCGAACCGGTGCTCCGGTCGGTGGAGTTCTTCGTCGTCCCCTACACCCGGACCGCCGCCGCGCTGCCGTTGCTGGAGCGGATGCCCCGGCTGCGGGCCGTGCAGAGCCTGTCGGCCGGCGTCGACGACCTGCTGCCCTTCATTCCCCCCGGGGTGACGCTCTGCAACGCCCGCGGCGTCCACGACGCGAGCACCGCCGAGCTGGCGCTGACGCTGATCCTCGCCGCGCTGCGCGGCGTGCCCGGCTTCGTCCGGGCGCAGGACCGCGAGGTCTGGCAGGACGGCCCCGGCACCGCGCTGGCCGACCGCACCGTGCTGCTGGTCGGCCACGGGTCGATCGGCGCCGCCGTCGAGGAGCGGCTCGTCCCCTTCGAATGCGACGTCCTGCGGGTGGCCCGCACCGCCCGCGCCACCGCGCGCGGCCCGGTCCGGCCGCTGACCGAGCTGATGGACCTGGTACCGCGGGCGGACGTGGTGGTGCTGACCCTCCCGCTGACCGCGCAGACGCGGGGGCTGGTGGACGCCCGCTTCCTCGCCGCGATGAAGGACGACGCGCTGCTGGTCAACGTCGCGCGCGGGCCGGTGGTGGACACCACCGCCCTGCTCGCGGAGCTGGAGCGCGGACGCCTCGCCGCCGCCCTGGACGTCACCGACCCCGAGCCGCTGCCCCCCGGCCACCCGCTCTGGCACGCCCCCCGCACCCTGATCAGCCCCCACGTGGGCGGCAACAGCTCCGCCTTCCTGCCACGAGCCCTGCGCCTGATCCGCAGCCAACTGGAACGCCACCGCACGGGCGCGCCCCTGGCCAACGTGGTCACCGGACCCGGCCACTGAGGCCGCGCCCCGCGACGTCGGCCCGGCAGGGCCCCCCGTCCGGGGGACACGCTGCCACCGACGGCCGAACGCGCGACGAGCCTCGCCCGGGGGTCGCGACGCCCCGGGCGAGGCCCCACCGGCGAAGACACCGAGTGACCGCCGGGAGCGGCCCCACGGGGACCGGGAAATCCCCCCGCGGGGCCCCGGTCAGACCCGTAGACCCTCGACATGGTGCGGCTCGGCCAGCAGCCCGTAGATCACCAGCACGGACATGAGCATCGTGAACAGCGACCAGTAGGGGAAGGCCGAGATGAACATCATCTGGCCCACCAGGCAGAAGGAGGCCAGCACGATGCCGGTGATCCGGGCCGCTCTGACGCCCAGCAGCACACCCAGGCTGGCCAGCACCTGAGCGATGCCCACGACCACCCAGATCCAGCCCCACGCGGTGTAGTTGAAGATCAGCAGACGATTGCCGTGGTTGGCGGTCGTCTCGTAGTAGCCGTGGTCGAGGATCGCGACGAACCCGTTGATGATGTCGAACAGTCCGCTCAGCATCAGGAGGATTCCGGCGAAGGCCACCCAGTGCGAACGCTCCAGCGGTGGCACCTGTGTCGGGGAGTTCGGAGGAGATGACTGCATGGTTCCATCAGAGGCCGCTCGCCCGCCGAGGTGCAAGGCGTCATGAGCCGTTGGTGTCACGCGCCCGGCGCCGCCGCTGCGCCGGCACCCGCCCGCGGCGTGCAGGGCACGCGGTGGGCACCGGAGGTCGCCCGCGCCCGTGCACGCCGTCGCAGCCGTGACCGCAGAACGGCTGCGCCTGCGCGGCGAACCGGTCGACCTCGGCTCAGGACCGCGCGCGCAGCTTGTCGAGGGCCTCGTCCAGGGTCGACGCCGCCATGATGAGCGACAGGTGGGTGAACGCCTGCGGGAAGTTCCCGAGCTGCTCGCCGCTGGGGCCGATCTCCTCGGCGAACAGCCCCACGTGGTTGGCGTAGGTGTGCATCTTCTCGAAGGTGTACCGGGCCGGGCGGACCCGCCCCGCCCGGGCCAGGGCGTCGACGTAGAGGTAGGTGCAGAGGCTGAACGTGCCCTCCGAGCCGCGCAGCCCGTCCGGGGAGGCCGCCGGGTCGTAGCGGTACACGAGACTGTCCGAGACGAGCTTGCGCTCCATGGCGTCCAGCGTGGAGAGCCACCCGGGGCTCCTCGCGGCGAGGAACCCCACCCGGGGGACGAGCAGCAGCGAGGCGTCCAGGACATCGCCGCCGTAGTGCTGCACCAGGGCCTGCTCGGTCCGGCTCCAGCCCTTGTTCATCACCTGTTCGAGGATGCTGTCCCGGGCGACGCGCCAGCGCGGGATGTCGGCGGGCCGGCTGAGTTCGATCGCCAGGCGCATGCCCCGGTCGAAGGCGACCCAGCACATCACCCGGCTGTAGGTGAAGTCGTTGCGCCCGCCGCGGGTCTCCCAGATGCCCTCGTCCGGGCGGTCCCAGTTGTCGCAGAGCCAGTCGAGGGTCCGGGCCAGGCCCTTCCAGCCGTGGTAGCCCAGCTCGGTGCCGACGTCCAGGCCCTCGGCCATCGCGTAGAGCGCCTCGCCGTAGATGTCCAGCTGGAGCTGGTCGGCGGCGGCGTTTCCGGCCCGTACCGGACGCGAGCCCCGGTAGCCCTCCCAGTGGTCCAGGATCTCCTCGGTGAGGTGCGGGTCGCCGTCGACCCGGTACATGATCTGCAACCGCTCACCGGGCAGGTCGGCCCGGTCGCGCATCCGGTCGCCCAGCCACTTCGTGAACGAGGTCGCCTCCTCGACGAACCCGAGGTCCAGCAGCGCCCGGACGGAGAGCGAGCCGTCCCGGATCCACGAGTAGCGGTAGTCCCAGTTGCGCTCACCCCCCACCTGCTCGGGCAGGCCCATCGTGGCCGCGGCGACCGGGGCACCCGAGGGGTGGTAGGTGAGGAGCTTCAGCGTGATGGCCGAACGGTTCACCATCTCGGCCCAGCGGCCCCGGTAGCGGGAGGTGTGCAGCCAGTTCTGCCAGAAGTCCACCTCGCCCCAGAGCTTCGCCGTGATGTCCTCCACGCTGAGCGGGGGCGGCGGCGCGCCGTCGGCAGCGCAGGTGGTGAAGACGGCGGCGGCGGACTCCCCGATGCTCAGGGTGACGGCGCCGCGGACGTCCTGCCCGTCCCGCTCCAGCGGGAAGCTGGCCTGGAGGTGCCCGGTGATCCCGGGCCCGCGGAAGACCGCGTCCTGCCCGTTCAGCCCCAGCTCGTGCCCGGCCCGGCCGTAGTCGAAGCGGGGCCGGCACTCCAGAACGAAGCGCACGGTGCCGCGCACCGCCCGGATCACCCGCATCAGGCTGTGGCGGTCGGTCGGGGTGCGGTTCGTGTTCGCCGGCATCCAGTCGACGACCTCGCCGACGCCGTCCGGCGACATGAACCGGGTCACCAGCACGCCGGTGTCCGGGTAGTAGAGCTGCTTGCACGACATGTCCGAGTGCTCCGGCGCGAGCCGGAAGTGCCCGCCGCGATCGTGATCGAGCAGCGAGCCGAAGACGCTCGGCGAATCGAACCTCGGCGAGCAGAACCAGTTCACCACGCCCTGCGAGGACACCAGGGCGGCGGTCTGCAGGTCACCCACCAGGCCGTGATCGGCGATCGGAGGATAGCGGTCCATCAGCGTCCAATCCGCAATGGCTACGGTGTGCCCACCGTCCGGCGTGCCAGGTGGGAGAAGGGCGACTCGCCCCGGTCAGTAGCCGGTGCCGCGTTTGACCTGGGCCCGCTCGACGGCGTGGGCCGCCCCCTTGCGGTCCAAGGTGGCACACGCATCGGCGATGTCCTGCGTCAGCCGGTCGATCTGGCCTCGGCTCAGGGTCTCCTTGACCAGGGCCCGCAGGATCTTCACCCGCTCCGCGTTGGGCGGGAGCGTGTAGGCCGGCACCATCCAGCCACGCTCGGCCGAGAGCTGCCAGGCGATGTCGGACTCGTCGTAGGCGTGCTTGCCGGAAAGGCGGAAGGCGACCAGCGGCAACTGCTCAAGACCGCTGCCGATCACCTCGAAGCGGCCGCTGTCACGCAGATTGTCCGCCAGTGCGCGGGCGTTCGTCTGCATCGTCTCCATGACGTAGGTGTAGCCCTCGCGACCCAGCCGGACGAAGTTGTAGTACTGCGCGAGCACCATCGACGCACCGGTCGAGAAGTTCAGCGTGAACGTCGCGTCGGTCTTTCCCAGATAGTTCTCGTAGAACACGAGGTCCTGGGCCAGGTCCGACTCCTCACGGAAGACCAGCCAGCCGATGCCGGGGTAGACCAGGCCGTACTTGTGTCCCGAGACGTTGATCGACCGGACCTGCTCCAGCCGGAAGTCCCACTTCGAGTCCGGGTAGAGGAAGGGCCACACGAAGCCGCCGCTGGCACCGTCGACGTGGATCGGGATGTCGAGGTCCCGCTCCTTGCGGACTCCCCGCAGGAGCTTGTCGATCCCGACGACGTCGTCCATGTGGCCGGTGAACGTGGTGCCGACGACGGCGACCACGCCGATGGTGTTCTCGTCGAGATGGGGCTCCACGTCCTCGGGGCCGATCGTGTACTTGTTCTCGGCGAGCGGCACGATGCGCGGCTCGACGTCGAAGTACCGGCAGAACTTCTCCCAGACGACATGGACGTCACCGCCGAACACCAGGTTCGGCCGCTCGACCGACAGGTTCGCCGCCTTGCGACGCTCCCGCCACTTCCACTTCAGCGAGAGCGCGCCGAGCATGATCGCCTCGGACGAGCCCTGCGTCCGGCACCCGGTGGTCCTGCCCGGCGCGTGGAAGAGATCGGCGAGCATCCGGACACAGCGCTGCTCGATCTCCGCGGAGATCGGGTACTCGGCGTGATCGATGAAGTTCCGGTGGAGGTTCTCGGCGATGATCCGCTGCGCCTCCGGCTCCATCCACGTGGTCACGAACGTGGCGAGGTTGCGCTGCGGGTCGCCCTCCATGACGAGGTCCTCGTCCACCAGCCGCATGGCGTCCGTCGCGGTCATTCCCTTCTCCGGAAAGGTCTCCGAAGGTGCGGGCACGGTCAGGAAGCGGTTGCCGAACAGGTCCCCGAGGTCACTCTTGCTCATGCAGGCGACTCAACCACCGCGAACCGGGAGCTGCGCCCGGGACTCGTGCTCCCGGCTCGAACCTCACCCGAACGGCCCACCTTGCCCGGGGAGTGGACCCGGCCCCGAGTGCGAAGCGGTCGCGGCCGTCCTTCTCGGTCGGCCCGGCGGCGGCCGGCGAAGCAGGCAGCCGCGGTGCCCCCGCCGACGGCTGCCCGCGGACGGGGCCCGACCGGGTCAGGTCAGGCAGCCCACATGCGCGAGGGCACGCTTGAGCAGGACGCCCTGTCCGCCGGGCATCTCCTGCTGGACCACGGGCGACGCGGCTTCCTCGGGGCTGAACCAGACCAGGTCGAGGGCGTCCTGCCGCGGCCGGCAGTCGCCGGCCACCGGGATGATGTAGGCCAGGGACACCGCGTGCTGGCGGGGGTCGTGGAACTCGGTGACGCCCGGGGTCGGGAAGTACTCGGCGACCGTGAACGGCTGGAGCGAGGCCGGGACCCGCGGCAGCGCCACCGGGCCGAGGTCCTTCTCCAGGTGCCGCAGCAGTGCGTCCCGGATCCGCTCGTGGTGCAGCACCCGGCCGGAGACCAGCGTCCGGCTGACCGTCCCGTCCGGAGCCATCCGCAGCAGGAGCCCGACCCGGGTGACCTCGCCTGCCTCGTCGACGCGGACCGGCACGGCCTCGACGTACAGGATCGGCATCCTGGCCCGGGTGCTCTCCAGTTCCTCGGGAGCAAGCCAGCCGGGCGTGGTTTCCGTCGTGTCAGACATTGACCGATCATACGGTTCCCGGCGCACCGCCGTGCCGAGGGCGGGGCTGCGGCCTCATTTCCTGCCCCGGCGACGACTCCCGGCCACCGGGAGCGGGGCCCGGGTCGGATCGGATCGGGTCGGGTCGGGTGGGGTCGGGTCGGGGCAGCCTGACGGTGAACTGCGGGCCGGCTTCGGCCGTCGGGGCGGCCGCGCCCGGGGCGACGCCCGCAGGCGGCGTCCCGGGCCGCGACGGCTCCGTCCTCCTGGCGGAGGTCAGAACTGCCGCGACGGCTTCCAGCTGACCACGCCGTTGTACTGCTGGGCCAGCAGGTAGACCGTGGTCGCGTAGGCGACGAGGGAGATGGCGCTGACCACCCGCCCGGTGTTCTCGGCGTCCCAGTAGCCCTGCCATCCACCGGTCGAGAAGACCGACGTGAGGGAGATCTGATGGCTCCCCAGCCGGCGGGTGGCGAGCTGCCCGTGCGAACCGTCCGCCATCGCCACGGCGGGCTGCCCGTCCGCCGCGACCCCGGGCAGGACGTCGTGGCCCCACCACCAGCTCTCGCCCCAGGACTGGCGGACGAGGTTCATCTGGCTGTCCGTGCCGCGCCAGGCGAGGACGGTGATGTTGGTGCTGCGGCTGAAGGCCAGCGCGGGGGCGGAGTCGCTCCGCGCATCGGTCACGCGCGCGGGGTTGCTCCACTGGTTGCTCGTCCCGCTGAAGAACTGGCCCCAGATCTCGGTGCTGCTGGAGCCTCGGAAGGCCAGGTAGATGCTGTTGTTCGGCAGCGCCGCGGCCGTCACGGGGAAGGTGTTCGGCGTCGCCGCGCCGTTGGGGACCTGGTTCCACCACGGCTGGATGTTGGGGAGGTGGTTGACGCCGACGGTCGACACGTCCGTGTAGAAGACGAATCCGTTGGTGCCGGTGTGGAACACCCGGAAGACCGCGTTGTCGCCGCTCGACCACCGCCACACCACCACGGGGTTGGCGTACGTCGTCGCCCCCGGCATCGGCGTCACCCGGCCGTGGTTGACCGACAGGTAGATCACGTTGTCGTAGCCGCGCCACGTCTGGACGAGGATCCCGTTGTTCGGGTCGCGCGCCTCGACCATGCCGCCGGCGGTCTGGACGGCGACGTTGTTCTCGACCTCCTCGCTCCAGACGACGCCCTCCCCGTTCTGCACGGCGAAGGCCGAGGAGTCGGAGAGGAAGAGGACGGAGAGGGCCGTCAGCAACGCCACGACGGCTGTCCGCCATGGCTTCAGGGAGAGGTTCACACGGACTCCTGGCCTGTGGATGTCATGAAGGGAACGGGTACGGCGCGGCCCCGGAGTGACTGCACACCGGCGGCCGCCCGCCCCGCTGTCCGCCACTGTGCTCCTCGGCAGGCCTCCGCGGCCTCCGGCATCTGACGGTCGGTAAGGCGCTTCGTTTGAGTCGGATGACTTACCGTCGGGTGGCGCCGCGCCAGGGCCGGCTCGCAGCAATTGACATGACGGCACGTCGGTTTTCGACCGGGACCCTGCCCGGGACGTCTCCTCAGGCCACGCCGGCCGGCCGCAGTTCGCGTTCGAGGGCGGACAGGGCGAACGCGTGCGCGGAGGCGTGCTGCCAGCGCGAGCGTCCGAACATCACGTCGCCGGAGAGCCCGTTGAGCATGGCCACGGCCCTGATGACGAACTCGGAAGGGTCCACATCGGCGAACCGCCCCAGCGCCCGCCCCTCCCGGAGGATGGCTTCCAGGCGCTCCTCCCAGGCGTCGGACAACGCGGTGAGGAGGTGCCGGCCGGCGTCGTCGTGGCGCTGGGCCAGCACCTGCGTCCACAGGGCGTAGCGTTCGTCGCCCTGGTGGCGGGGCAGGTAGAAGCGGACGAACAGGGCCAGCTTCTCGGCGGGGGACGCGGCCTCGTCCGCGGCCTGCTGGAACCGGGCGCCGAGGTCCGCCTCGCTCCAGGCGAGGACTTCGAGCAGGAGGCGGTCCTTCCTGCCGAAGTGGTAGAGGATGTGCCCGGTGCTCATGCCGGCCCGCGCCGCGATGTCCGACATCCGCACGGCCGCGGTGCCCTTCTCCGCGATGGCGCTGATGGCGGCCCGCATCGCCCGCCCCCGCGCCTCGTCGCCGCTGGGCCGGCGCTTCCTGTCGGCCGGGGCCCGAAGGGGCTGGGCGGCGGCACCCGGCCCGGTGGCCGTCGCGGGGCCGGTCACGCCTTCCGCCGCGGGGAGGCGTTGCGGCCGTACGGGCTCGGACTCTGGCGGCGGCGTCGGCATGGGCTCATCTCGATTCTGGGACCTAGATCTGTAGTCTAGACTGAAAATCTAGTCAGTGCAGTGGAAGCACGGCGGCCGCACGCGATCGGTTCGACGCCCAGCGGCTCGGCCGACCCGACCCTCAGGAGACACCCGTATGACGCGCCGATTCGACGTTGTGGAGACCGGTATCGCCGACCTGCGCGCGGCGCTGGAGAAAGGTGAGACCACCGCGGTCGGCCTGCTCGACGCCTACCTCGCGCGGATCGACGCGTACGACCGGCCCGGCACCGGCACCGCTCTCAACGCGATGGTGGTGATGAACCCGGAGGCCCGCGCCGAGGCGGAGGCCTCCGACGCCCGCCGCGCGCGCGGCGAGACGCTCGGCCCGCTGGACGGCATCCCCTACACCGCGAAGGACAGCTACCTCGCGAAGGGACTGACCGCCGCGGCCGGCTCGCCCGCCTTCGAGCACCTCGTCGCCCAGCGTGACGCCTTCGCCGTCGAGCGGCTGCGCGCGGGCGGGGCCGTCCTGATAGGGCTGACCAACATGCCGCCGATGGCGAACGGCGGCATGCAGCGCGGCGTGTACGGCCGCGCGGAGAGCCCGTACAGCGCCGACTGGCTCACCAGCGCCTACGGCTCCGGCTCCTCCAACGGCTCCGGCACCGCGACGGCGGCGTCGTTCGGCGCGTTCGGCCTCGGCGAGGAGACCTGGTCGTCGGGCCGGGCGCCCGCCTCGAACAACGCGCTGTGCGCCTACACGCCCAGCCGCGGCGTGATCTCGGTGCGCGGCAACTGGCCGCTGGTGCCGACCATGGACGTCGTGGTCCCGCACACCCGCACCATGGCCGACCTGTTCGAACTGCTGGACGTCATCGTCGCCGACGACCCGGAGACGCGCGGCGACCTGTGGCGTGCGCAGCCCTGGGTCCCGCTGCCCTCGGCGTCGCAGGTGCGGCCCGACTCGTACCCGGCCCTCGCACCCGCCGACGCCCGGACGGCGCACGCCGCACTCGCCGGCAAGCGCGTCGGCGTACCCAGGATGTACATCAACGCCGACCCCGGCGCCGGCACCAACCCCGACGGCGGCATCGGCGGCCAGACCGGGCAGCGGATCGACACGCGCCCGTCGGTGATCGCCCTGTGGGAAGCCGCACGCCGCGACCTGGAGGCCGCCGGCGCCGAGGTGGTCGAGGTCGACTTCCCCGTCGTGTCCAACTACGAGTCCGACCGCCCCGAGGCGCCCTCGCTGCACACCCGCGGCCTGGTCGGCCGCGACTTCCTCGCCGTCGAGATCGAGGACCTGTCCGCCTGGGCGTGGGACGACTTCCTGCGGGCCAACGGCGACCCGGCGCTCGCCACCCTGGCCGAGGTCGACCCCGACCGCATCTGGCCCAAGCAGCAGGGCGAACTCCCCGACCGCTACACCGGCTTCGACGACACGATCGGCGACTACCCGCGCCTGGTGCGCGAGCGCCCGTACGCGTCCTTCACCGACATGCCGCACCTCGAAGAGGGGCTGCGCGGGCTGGAGGAGACCCGCCGGGTCGACCTGGAGCTGTGGATGGACGACCTGCGCCTGGACGCGGTGGTGTTCCCCGCGGTCGCCGACGTGGGGCCCGCGGACATGGACGTCTGCGAGGCGTCCGCCGAGCTGGGCTGGCGCAACGGTGTCTGGGTCGCGAACGGCAACCTGGTGCCCCGTCACCTCGGCATCCCGACCGTGACCGTGCCGATGGGCACCATGGCGGACACCGGCATGCCCGTCGGGCTGACCTTCGCCGGCCGGGCCTACGACGACAACGCGCTGCTGGCCCTCGGCGCGGCCTTCGAGGCGACGGGCAGCCGGCGCACGGTGCCGCCGCGCACGCCGCGCCTGGCGGCGCAGTGAACTGACGGGTGTCGCGGCGCGCCGGGCGCGGGCGGACGGAGGCGGTCGGACGGAGGCGCCCGGCGGCTCGGCGCGCGGTCACGGGTGGCGGCCCGGCGGCGGGGGCACCCTCCCCCGCCGCCGGGCCGAGCAGGGGTGCCGGCCGGTCCCCTCGGGCAGGCCGGCACCACCCGAAGGGGCCGGATCCGCAGGGGGCCGGTTCTGGTCCCGGCCGCCGGAGGCCTCGACGGCACCGGGCCCGTTAATAATTCAGACCTGCACGTGGTACCGGCCGTCCTGGCACCTGGGCCCGGCCCCTCGCAAAGGCCCGAGGACGCCCGCGGCCCGGCCGGAGCGGGACGCCGGAGCGGGCCAGTGCGGCGCGCGGGCGGGCGGGGCGCCCGATGTACGACGAGTACAAGGAGCCGCTCTACGCTCCCCCGCCGATGCTCGCCCGGATGGTCGAGGCCGGACTGCTCGGCCGCAAGAGCGGGCGGGGATTCCACGCCCACCGGGCGGTGTGAGCACGGCCGCACGGCGCACTGCGCGCCCTGGTGACGGCCGGTCCGTCCGGGCCCCGGGTTCCCCTCCGGGTCAGGGCGGGGTCGGGGTCGGGGGCCCGGACGGACCTGGGTGCTGAGGGTCAGCCGGTCGGCCAGGTCAGCCGGCCGGCCCCTTCGCCCGCCGAGCGCGGCGCTCACGGGCAAGACGCTCGCGGCGCTGCTCGACGGTGCTCTCCGGGACCAGCGCCGGCACACGGTGCGGCTGCCCGTCCGCGTCGACGGCGACGAAGACCAGTTGCGCCGTCGCCACCCTCGTCACCGGCCCGGTGAGGTTCCACCGTTCCGCCGTCACCACCACCGAGACGTACATCGAGCTGCGCCCGGCGTGATCGACACGGGCCAGGACCGTCAGGAGGTCACCGGCCCGCACCGGCGCGAGGAAGGACATCTCCTCCACCGACACGGTGACCGCGGGGACACCCGCGTGCCGGCCGGCGGCCGCGGCCGCGGCGTCGTCGATCAGCTTCATCACGACGCCGCCGTGCACCGTCCCGTAGAGGTTGGTGTCGTGCTCGCTCATGATGTGGGCCAGGGTGACCGCCGAGTCCGTCGGGGTCCGGGAGACGGCAGGGGGCATCGTCACCGGGCCACCCCGCCGGTCGTCGGAGCGCCCGGCCGGATCCCGGCCGCGCCGGAGCCGGCGGACCGGCCTGCCGTCGCCCCGCTGTCCGGGCCTCGACGGTTCACGGCCCCGGGGGCACCCGGCCACTCGGTCTGCTGCACGGAACTCTCCTTCGCGAGTTCAGGAGACCCCGGGTACGCGCAGGAGCGGGAGGTGCGCGTGCGCGTCCCTCCCCGCCGCCGACCCGCCCGCGGGGTCCGGTGGGACCACGGACCGTGGCGGTCCGCGGGCAGCGGCAGGTCTTCGGACTCGCGGGCGCGCCCACCCCTGTGAAGGGCGGACTCCTACTGGCCGTCGCTTCCCGGGCCGCCTTGGCCCAGTGCGTATGACGGCGGTCGTTCCCGCTCACCGCTGCGGGGCAGTCCCGGATTCCCACCGGGTTCCCTCTTGCGACGCGCCTGCCTGGCGGACAGGGCGAACCAGCTGCGCAGGCCACTCTACGGTCGTCGCCGCAGATCAGAAGCACCGGGGCAGGGCCACCGGGCCGGCCCCTGCACGAGCGTCCTCCCTCGGCCGTAGCACAATCCTGAAGCCGGCGTGCCGCGCGAGCGCTTGCGGACACCTGGGCTGCGCGCGGGCTCTTGACATCCCTTCAGCACTGGCCGCGGTCGAGCAGGGGCCCACCCCCGGACCCGGACGCCCGCCGGGCCACCCTGTGGAGGTGGTCCGACAGGGGTACCGGAGAACCGCGTTCCCGCGCGGTTCCGGACCCGCCTGCCGGATCTCCCGACCGGGCGGCCCGGCGGACGTCCGTGGATCGAGCGGACGTCACCAGTCCGAGTTGGTCGCCCCCAGACTCAGCAGGACCTGGTCGAAGCTGTTGCCGTCGTTGTCATCGGTGTACGAGATCGCGAGTGCACCGAACGGGGAGGAGGCCACCGCGGCCTGCTCCTGCCGACCGGTCGTGACCTGACTGACGGACTGGGCCGGCAGCCGGCCGGCGAAGGTGCCGTCCGGGTTGAGGCCCCGGGCCCGGACCGCCGGATCGGTGCCGGCGACGCTCCAGCCGACCACGGCGTCGCGCTGGTCGTCGATGCCGACGGTGGGGTTGCCGGCTCCGGGTCCGGCGGAGATCTCGACCTCGGCCGAGCCGGCGGTACCGGCGGCGGTGAACGACCGGGCCCAGACACCGCGGGTACCGGTGTGGTCGGACTCCCATGCCACGGCGAAGTCGCCGTTGAAGTCGGCGGCCACGGCCGGACGCTGCTGCTGGCCGCCGGCGAAACTGTTGGCGCTGCGGCGGGTGAGTGCGACCGCCCCGTTCGCCTTGGCCAGCTTCACCAGACCGATCTGGTAGGAGCCGTTGTTGTCGGTGTCGTCGTCCCAGACGACGACGGCGTCGCCCGAGGCGGAGGTCGCGACGTCGGGGTTGTGGTGCGCGCCGCCGGTCGCGTTGACCGTCACCTCGTAGGCCTTGGTCGTGGTCCCGGTGAACCCGGCCGCCTTCACCGTCGCGGCCGCGGTGCCCTGGATGTCCTCCCACACCACGGAGAACGCCACCGCGCCGGTGCTGCCCGGCGCGCCGTCCGGGTCGACCGCGACGCGCGGATGGATCTGCTGGCCGTCGGAGTTCGCGTTGGCCCGACCGGAGCCGAGGACCGCACCGGCCGGGGAGAGCACCCGGTAGACGATGTTGTAGAACCCGTTGCCGTCCGGGTCCTCCGCCCACACGACGACGGCGTTGCCGCGGTCGTCGAGGCCCACGTCGGGCTGGAGGTGCCGCCAGGCCACCCCCGCCGTCCCGCCGGCCGAGAGCTTCGACTCGTAGGCGGAGACGCCGTTGCGGAACATCCGCACCCACACGTCACTGTGCGCGTCGTCGGCCGGGGCGGTCGAGTCGCGGTCGTCCTCCCAGACCACCGCGACGTCGCCGAGGCGGTTGGCCGCGATCGAGGAGGTGTCCTGGTCACCGGTGGAGTCGCTGTTCGCGGTCACCCAGGACGAGGGCCCGGCCGCCGAGGCCGGGGCGACCATGGCGAGGGCCGCGGCGAATCCGGCGACGACCGCGCCGAGTACGGAGAGTTTACGCATCGGCCAACCCCGGCTGTCCGTCGTGGATGACAAAGGTCCGGGCGGTGGTCGCCGCCGCGCCGTGCTCGGTCACCGTCGCCACCGACCTGAAGTCGGCGGTGATTTGCGCCGGCGTGACGTGCGTGCGGACGTAGCCGCGCTGGTTGGAGTAGAAGCGCAGGTGCGGATTGAGCGATCCGTTGGGGATCGTCGTGGTGGCGCTTCCGTTGCCGCCGCTGGTGATGGATGTGCAGACCAGCTCGGAGCCGATCGTCGCCGAGGACGGGTCGGCGTAGTCGGCCTTCAGGTCGTTGCCCCAGGACGCGTGCACGTCGCCGGTGAGGACGACGGGGTTGCGCACGGCCCGGTCGATGATGCCCTGCTGGATCCGCGTCCGGCTGGCCCGGTACCCGTCCCAGGCGTCCATGTTCATCGCGCCCGCGGAGTTGACGTTGCGGGCGAAGAAGACCTGCTGGCCGATGAGGTCCCAGGTGCTCAGGTGCTGGCCGAGTCCGTCGAGCAGCCACGCCTCCTGGGCCGCGCCGGTGATCGAACGGTTCGCCAGGTCGGCGTCGGCGCAGACCTTCGTCCCGTCGCCGCAGGCCTGGTCGTCGCGGAACTGGCGGGTGTCGAGCATGTGGAAGGTGGCGAGGGTGCCCCAGCGGACCCGGCGGTAGAGCTGGATGCTGTTGCCGGACGGCGTCGCCGCGGCCCGCAGCGGCATGTTCTCGAAGTACGCCTGGTACGCGGCGGTGCGTCGCGCCGTCCACTGCGCGGCCGTCAGCACGGGGCTGCTGTCGGCGCGCACCATGTCGGCGTAGTTGTTCTCCACCTCGTGGTCGTCCGGCACCACCAGCCACGGCGCGATCGCGTGCGCGGCCTGGAGGTCCGGGTCGGTGCGGTAGAGCGCGTAGCGGCGGCGGTAGTCGGCCAGCGACACGATCTCGCTGCCGAGGTGCTGGCGCACCCCGCCGGTGCCGGCGCCGCCCTCGTAGATGTAGTCGCCCAGGTGCAGGATCAGGTCGGGGCGGTCGTCGGCCATCCGCCGGTAGGCGGTGTAGTAGCCGCTCTCGTAGTGGGCGCACGAGGCGAAGGCCATCGTGAAGTCACGCCCGACCGTGTTCTGCGCCGGTGCGGTGCGGGTCCGGCCCACCGAGGAGATGAACCCCTGGGCCCGGAACCGGTAGTAGTACTCCGAGTCCGGGGCGAGTCCACCCGCCAGCACGTGCACGGAGTGGGCCTGCGCGTAGCGGGCGGTGACCGTACCGGAGCTGACGAGGGTGGTGAAGTTCTGGTCGGTCGACAGCTGCCAGTCGACGGCGACGTCGGCGTTGGGCATGCCGCCCTGGCCGTCCGCGTTGGTCGGGGTCGGAGCCAGACGCGTCCAGAGCACCACGCTGTTGTCGTCCGGCTCCCCGGAGGCGACGCCGAGCGTGAAGGGGAAGGGCGTGGTGGCGGCGGCCGACGGCTGAGCCGTCGCCCCGACCTGGAGTGCGGCGGCGCCCGCGGTGGTGAGCCCGCCTAAGATGAAGATGCGGCGACTGAGGTTTCTCATGGCCGCCCATGCTCGCGGATCCAGGTGAACTTCCGCCCTTGCGGCGGGGGCGGTCAAGTGAAGGTGCAGCGGCGCGAGTTGGTCGGTTTCTGCTCGGTGCCGTGCTCCTCCGGGTGACGTAGGGGGCCGGGGGCCGAGACGACGAACGTGGCGTGTCGAGGGTCGATGCGGCGCCGGGCACCGGGCGGTTCGGCACAGCCGGCGGTGTCGCGAGCGCGGGCGGGCGCGGGCTGGGGGCGACTGCCGTCGTGACGGAGGCCCCGTCGCCCCGGGTTTCGCGGATCGCGGCGCGGACTCCGTTGCCCTGGGAGTGAGTTCGCGGACTCCGACCCCGGCGACGAGCCGGCCGGAAGCCCTGGTCGACGGACAGCCCACCACCTTCGGCGGGTGGCCGACGTCAAGGGACCGCTCGATCGCCTGGTCCGACGGGACCCGCACGCACCAGCCGGCGCCCGCGCCAGCCGCCTTCCTTGATCGATAACTTGTTGAATGCTAAATTAACCTCGATGGCGGGCCGGACGCCCGCCACCCACGACCCTGGAGGAACGATGACGACCACCGTCACGGACAACCCCGACCGTTCGCGGTTCGAGATCACGGAGGACGGCGAACTCGCCGGCTTCGCCGAGTACTTCCGGCACGAGAACGAACTGGCCTTCATCCACACCGAGATCGACCCCGCGTTCGCGGGGCGCGGTCTCGCCGGCGTGCTGGCCCGCGCCGCCCTCGACGCCGCCCGGGAGCGGGGCGCGGACGTGCTCCCGTACTGCCCCTTCATCCGCGGCTGGCTGACCAAGCACCCGGACTACGTCGACCTGGTCCCCCAGGCCCAGCGCACCCGCTTCGGCCTGTGACCGCCGCCCCGGCCGCCCCCGGCGCGGCCGCCGACTCCCCCGACACCACCACCGCCGCACCGGAGTTCGTCCGGTCCGCCGCCGTCCTGGCCACCAGCACGGGCGAGGACTACCGCGTGGACATCCGCTCCGGCCGGCACCACCTGACCGCCGACGAGCCGGCCTCGGCCGGCGGCGGCGACACCGCCACCACGCCGGTCGGCCTGCTGCTGTCCGCGCTCGGCTCCTGCACCGCGATCACGCTGCGGATGTACGCGCAGCGCAAGCAGTGGCCGCTGGAGACCGTCCGGGTGCACCTGGGCTACGAGAAGGGATCCGACCGGTCGGCGCGCATCACCCGCCGCATCGACCTGGTCGGCGATCTGGACGAGGCGCAGCGCGCCCGGCTCCTGGACATCGCCGAACGGACGCCCGTCACCCTGGCCGTGGCCGGCGCCACGCCCGTGGTCGCGGCCCGCAGCAAGGGAGCCGATCAGGCATGAGCGAGTCCGACCGGAGGGCCCCAGTCGTGCGCGGCGGGCGGGAACGGGTGCCGGGCGGGCCCGTCAGGGAGTTGCTGGCGCCCCGTGAGACCGCGCTGGGCGGCAGCACCGTCGTGCGCCGGCTGCTGCCGAACCTCGGCCGGCGGATGGTCGGCGCCTGGTGCTTCGTCGACCACTACGGGCCGGACGACATCGCCGACCAGCCCGGCATGCAGGTGCCCCCGCATCCGCACATCGGGCTGCAGACCGTCAGCTGGCTGCACGAGGGCGAGGTGCTGCACCGCGACAGTCTCGGCAGCCTGCAGACCGTCCGTCCGCGCGAACTCGGGCTGATGACCGCCGGCCGGGCCGTCTCGCACTCCGAGGAGTCCCCGCGCGAGCACGCCCGGCTGCTGCACGGCGCCCAGCTCTGGGTCGCCCTGCCCGACGCCCACCGGCACACCGCCCCCGCCTTCGAGCACCACGCCGACCTCCCCGAGGTGACCGCGGCCGGGCTGCACGGCACGGTGATCCTGGGCTCCCTCGACGGCACCACCTCACCCGGAACCGTCCACACCCCGCTGGTCGGCGTCGACCTCACCCTGCGCGAGGGCGGGTCCGTCCGGCTCCCCCTTGAGCCCGACTTCGAGTACGCCGTGCTGACCATGTCGGGTATGACCGAGGTGGACGGCGTCC